>JANOXQ010000016.1:0-13186 GCA_031418495.1 Sphingomonadales bacterium | reverse complement strand
GGGCCGCAGACCGAGCCGTTACACCAGCGCAGAAATACTTGATCAGTTCTTCCTGAACACCCCGCCGAAGGCGGCTCCGTCGCCTATCCCTAACCATCTGAGATAAATAGCCTTTCTCAGCTATCTATGTCAGCCCCTAATAAATTCTTGGTGATGTTCGCATCGCAAGATAGGCGAAAAGCCTTTCAAGCGTTTCGACAGTCTCTTTATTGGCATTCCCATAAATCGCCGGACGGGCTTTTGGTATTGGGCCGCGACCGAAATTGATGCCATATTGAAAATAGCGCCGATAAAAAAGGATGCCAAACATAACAGCAGTGAGCGGCCCGATTATGATAAGCGGGCTAAAGCCAAGATCATTCCCGTTTGCAGCCGCCATAACCCAGGCGAGAAAACCAACAAACGTGAGCAGTGAAAAAATGACGAGTAAAAATGTGCATAAAATGTATCGCCATTTCACTATGCTTTCAATCTGCGCTGCAAGCAGGACAAGTTCGTCTGCGCCCTTCTGCTCATATGGTTTGGTATAGAGAAGCCTCGCTGCAATCCGCACAAGTGAACGATGATCGTCACCTTCGGGCTTTTGCTCGTCTATAACATTTGCCCCATTACGCGCTGGCATTGTTGTTGCTGATCGGTCGTTTGCTTGTCCGCACCGACGGAAAGACAAAGCGGCCCGCGCCTGATATTTGCCGCATTTCGGTAAGGATCGCCAGCGCCTGACGTGACAGCGGCACATGGTGCGGCTGGCGCATCTTCATCTTGGCGACTGGAATCGTCCACAGCGCCTTGTCAAAATCAAGCTCAGCCCATTCCATCTGGCGTATCTCACCGGGGCGCTGAAACACATGCGGGGTCAGCTTCAAGGCATAGATGACAGAAGGATCACCTTGATACCCATCAATCGCACGAAGCAAACCGCCAAAGTCGGCTGGGTCAGTCAGTGCCGCATAATGCTTGACCGTTGGTGCCGTCAGCGCACCAAGCAAAAGCTGGGCTGGGTCATTCTCAGCGCGCGCGCCTGCAATAGCAAAGCGAAATACCCGGCTGGCAAACGAACGCAGTTGCTTGGTCGTCTCCAAACGCCCGCGCCGCTCATGCTTTTTGAGTTCATGGAGCAACTCCTGCGGCGTAACCTCGGCAATCGCGCGTCGCCCAAACTCGGCACCAAATAATTTGAGAAGCCAGCGCTGTTTATCCAAGGTTGCCTCTGCCAGCCCCTCGCGCGCCTTCTTCTCAATCAACTCCTCGGCTATGCTGGCAAAGCTATTGCCAGCACGAACGCTTGCATCAATGCGCGCCTGACGCTTGAACATATTGGGGTCAACGTCGCGCGCAAGCTGCTGGCGCGCCGCGTCACGCGCTCCCCGCGCATCCGCAAGCGAAACATTAGGATAAGCCCCCAACGCAAGCTTGCGCTCAACGCCGTGCAGTCGGTATTTTACTCGCCAAAGTTTGCTCCCAACCGGATTAACCAGCAAATACAAACCTTGGCTATCCCCCACCTTATACGGCTTGGCTTTAGGCTTTGCATTGCGGATTGCGGTGTCTGTCAAGGGCATTGGGGGCTTCGATTCGCAAGAGGATATCAGCAAGCCCCCAAATAAGCCCCCGTATCATTCGGCTGCGTGCGAATATGGGCGATCAATGGCAACCTACCAATCATCAGAATATAGCAGATTTAACGGGATTTTCAACCATCTACGGCTATCGCCGGATGGGAATGTGGAGCGGGTGAAGGGATCATGATAAATACCTATGAATAAACGATATTTTTTGCTACAATTGCCCACACAGAACCTACACAGCTACGGAAACCCAATGGCTTAGGGGGTTAATCTACACAGATTCTGCACAGTAGGGCAAGGGAAATGAAATTCATCACCGATAAAGAGCAGATAAAGGCTGGCCTGATCATCTTTCGGCGCGGCGATGTCGAACACGATCAGTTCTACTGCCGCGTGAGAATACAGAACGAAGACCGCTATAAAACCATTTCGTTAAAAACATCTGATCGGCAGACCGCGCGCGACCGCGCGATGGATCAAGATGCCGATATCCGCTTTCGGGTGAAGCATGACGTTCCGGTATTCAACCGTCCCTTTTCCGATGTTGCCGCTGAATATGCCGCTATGCAGCAACGGCGCGCCAACGCGGGGGAGGTCAGCCAAGCCCGCGCGATGAACGTCAAGAACAAGGTTGACGGGCCGCTGAATGCTTATGTTGGCAGTGCACAAGTGCATTTGATCAGTCAGGATCGTTGGTCAGAATATCCCTTGTGGCGGCGCGAGAATGGAGTTGGCCGACGCAAGGGCATCATCAGCGATTCAACCATTCGCATCGAGATGAGCATCTTTGCCGCGATCATGAATTACGCCATCAGCAAAAAATATGTCCCCGCAAGCCAGCGGTTTGAGGGGATGCCCAAACTTAAATCCGCGCGGCGCGATGAGTTTACGCTTGAAGAATACCGCAAGCTGCACAGCATAGGCCGCAAGTGGATGAAGGAAGCAACCACGCCGCAGGGCATCTGGTATCGCCAGATATGCTACAATTTCCTTCTCATCATGTGCAACACCGGGATGCGTCCACCCGAAGCCAAGAATCTGCGCTGGAAAGACATTACCAAAGCCAAGGACAAGGACGGCACAGAGATTCTTGTCATCTATGTTTCAGGCAAGGGCAAGACGCGCAAGCTGATCGCGCCCAAGAGCGTTGGCGATTATCTTGAGCGTGTTCGCAACCTTTCCAAAGCCACCAAACCCGATGATGCGGTATTCACCATCATCAACGGCAAGCCCGCCGTCTGGCTATACCGCGATACCGTCGAGGAGCTTCTCAAATATGCGGAACTGCGCGACGGGCCGAGCGGCATTCCCCGCACCACTTATTGTTTCCGTCATACCTATGCGACGTTCAGACTCTCCGCAGGGGTCGATGTTTATATCCTTGCTCAGCAAATGGGCACATCAGTCAAAATGATCGAACAGCATTATGGCCATGTAAACACCATCAAGCACGCCGACCGTGTTCTCATGGGCATTGGCGGATGGGATGCCATGCACACCGAAATGGACGCCGAGAGCGACAAGCGGGAAGCGACAGCCAAGGCTGCGCAGTCGATTAAGGCGAAGCAGCCGACCAAGCCGCCCCGTTCCAAACGCTAAAGTGATGCCGCGCCGGATTTAACTATCCGGCGACACGCCCATCACGCCAAACCAAGACTCGCGCAAGCGCGGGTTCGGAAATAAGCGCCCGGCTCGGAAGCGCCGAAACTGTGCTTGTGCCTTCAATCAACCTTGCGACAGTGCCAATGCACCGCTGGTGCGCTTCGATTGGTAATGTCGCCAAGCGGGGATGAGATAAAGGATGCGCCGAGCCTCAAGCAGCCCTCAGCCCCGCGTCTTCGAGCCGCCGTGCCGCTGGCACCCTAGGGTGGATCGGATTTCCTCAGAAACCTATCTTGCGCTAAAGGCGCTCACGCTCTTGTAACACTTTCATCACGGGAATCTTTGGCATTTCGCGCATCATGCGAGCCGCTGGACTGTCTTGTATCGCATTAAATCGCCTTATCACGGAGCTATTTTGTATTTCACAAAAAACCCGCATAGCCGGAGAATTCTTTATTTCCTCAAACACCTTCATCGCGGGGCTGTTTCCAAGCCCTTGTGCTACGCGAAAAGCGGGGCTGTCATAAATCCCGCGCATTTGCGCTGCTAAAGCAAATATCTGGCGTCTATCTGAGACATTATCTACCGCGCTATCTAACGCGCCCTTGGCATCCTTACGCCGCTGCGCTTCGGCAAGTAGAGCGCCCTTTTCCTTGCGCCACTTGCCCATCAAGCGGTGAACCACACTGTCCGTCCAATCGGTAACGATGGACTTGATGGCAGCGGTAGGACGCCGAGTTGGCTCTCGCAAAATGAGATCAGCGACCGCTTCCAGCGCTTTTCTATCAGTAGGGATTACGCTGCCCTTGGGGCGACCACGCAGCTTATTTGATTCCATTTCAACCTCCAAATCTATCGCATTCAAAGTGAGCATTTGCCGAGTTGTGCGCAAGCGCAAAGAAATAGCTTAAAGCAAAATCGGCGGACAATAAATCAGTCCTTGCTGCGCTGCGGCGGACAATAATTACCAATAGATGCCCGCAGTATTGCGCGACTGGACATATCGCCAATATGCCAACATAGTTGGATGAGAAATCCAATGTCACTCACCGAGAAACGGCATGACAAACCCTATGTCCAAGCCCCACGCGAGAATACGCGCAGAGTTTAAGGAAATCGCTAGGCGGATCATAGCAAATGACCGCCACGCACGAAAACATGGGCTATCGCAAAATACCATCGGGGAGATTGAGCGGGCGCTATTCTCCGCATTCAAATTTGGAATTGAAACGCGCGATATGCCGACCGAGCAAGCGGACATTTCGGGGGGCGTGGTGGACTGGATCAAAATTCCTGTTCGCGCGCGAGCCACATTGTGGTCAATGACAGTTCGGTTTAGCTCTTTCCTGAGTGCGCCCGACTACACCCCCTCGGAGATTGAACGTGCTGGTGTCGGTAACGCCGCGCGCTGGTTTTTTGTACATGGCGGCGTCCGTGGTGAGCGATCCGTAGCCAATGGTAGCGTTGCAACCTTAATTCAGTTGGGCTTGATTACCCCTGTTGAGAACGGAAGCAATCTGTTCAAGCTGACCGAAAAAGGAATGGCGACATGCGCAGAATATTGGAGGCGCGACGATGCCAGAGATCCGACGTTGCCCATCATAAGCACTCGTTGACGTGCGATAGTTTTGAAATCCGCTGTGCTTACAACGAGCGTATCAATTTACGGGGATCATCGCCCAGCCGCTCAAATCCGAGATGCTCATAGAATTTGGCGGCCTGTGCATCCTTGGCATCGACGACCATCGCATAAGCCATCACTTCGGCGCGCGTTGCGCGCAGCAAAGCGTCGGCAACCAACGCGCCGCCAAGCCGCTTTCCTTGGTGCGCTTGCGCTACCGCCAACCGCCCGAGCAATACCGCTGGAATGCTTGGATAGCGCGGCAGCCGCTTGGCGCGTTCAAGTGAGAGCTTGTCGAGGATCAGCGAAGTCGCGGCGATGGTGTAATAGCCCGCAATGATGCCATCGTTATCAAGCGCGACAAAGCAGGACGCCACCCGCCGCCGTATGTCTTGCTTCGCCTGTTCGCGTAGATAGCGATCAAGCACGTCCGAACCACTGACGAACGCTGAACGATCATGCGCGCCGAGTAATTCAATGCGATACGCGCTCATTCGTTGGCATGGATCAAGCTGCTATGCGCCGCCATCGCACGATCAAGCGCCGCCGATGGTTTAGGCGGGGCCATCAGCACCGCCGCAACCCGCTCTTGATCCGCCAGCGACAGCCGAATGATTTGCGAGTCTTCAATCGTGCGTTCTGCCGCATGACGCGCCGCATCGACGACGAAATCGCTAACACTGCGCCCTTCAATCTCGGCAGCGCGCTTGACCGCCGCAAGAATATCGGGCGCAATACGCGCCTCGATACGCGCGGATCGACTGGCTGGTTGTGGCATGGCTGGACTCCTATTTCTTGATATAATGTACGGCACAATAACGGACAAGTCAACAAAATCTTGAATATGGCGATCACCGCCGCCGTCGCAGCACGGCCAGCAATTGAGCAATTGCGGCCAATAATTGCGCGAAAGCGTTGAGCAGCAGAATGAATGTGGTGGTTGTCATGGCGTCCTCCATTTGTCCCGCGCGGGATGCGCGAGCGTGAAGGAGCCGAGGGCCAACCGACTCAGCACCCCGGTCATAGGCCGCGCCAGCGCCGCTTTGCGGGATAGGCGGGCGAAGCCCCAGCCATCGCCTTGACCGGGGTGCGCGGTTGGCCAGCATCCGTAACGTTTGAGCCATTCTGTGCGGGACATGGAGGCCATGTGCCCGCCACCAAGTGCTGTACGACAAGGCCAATGCCAATACTGGACAATTGCACCATCTTATGATAGATTATGAAGGATTCATAAGGGAGTTGTTATGGCACATGCTCAACCCATCACCGTCAGCCTTCCGCCCGAAATGGCGGCGATGGTGCGTCAAACGGTGGAGAATGGCGCTTATAGTTCAGTAAGCGAAGTCGTGCGCGAAGCACTGCGCGACTGGTCGCGCAAGCAATCCGCCGAGCATCAAGAATTACAGGAATTGCGTGGACTGTTGCAAGAAGCCATCGATAGCGGCCCGGGCGAAGCTGGCAGCACGGTGTTTGCACGGCTACGCGCGCGCTATTCAGAATAGGCGACCGTATGGCTTTTCGGGTAACAGCGCTGTCAAAACTTAACGCTTTCTTAACCATATTCTGTGCATAATATGCATGTAAAGCTCACGCGCGCACGGGGTATCTATAACCGCCAGAATGACAGTTTTTGAGGGTCAACCGACCCTATCGGTTGACCCGGAGGCTAGCCTCCGGGCGGAGTTGACGAGCGCTATTGCAGCGGCGCAGATCGACATTGCCAATGCTATCGCCGAACTAGCACGCAGCGGTGCGGATGCGTCCGCGCTCACCAACCAAAGCTTCGCCTTACAGCAACTGCAAAGCAAAGTGGGCAGCGCTAATCTTGGTAGCTTGCTCGCGTTGCGCAGCGATGTGACAATCGCTGCCACCAACGCAACCGCGCTTGCCAATCAAGCGGTCAGCACGGCTACCAATGCCGCAGCAGCCAATGCTAACCTATCCCCCGCCCAGCGCGCCCGCGCGAACATTGAAGCTCTTGGGCGTGACCTGTTCGAGAAGCGTGTGCTTGATCCCTATTTGCAGTTCGCGTCGGCGGAAGATGAAGAGGCCTATCGCAAACGCGAGCGCGAACGCGACGAAGCCAGAATGCGCGCATTGGAACTTCGCACACCCGAGGGAGACCGCCGCGCTAACGAGCTTATTCAAGACCAATTGCGCGATGCGGGCGCGCATGGCGCGGATCGTTCGCGTGATTATGCTGACATGGTACAACAGGCAAAGTTCGTTACCGCTGATTTGCAGACAACCCAGCAACCGCAAAAAAATGTAACAGCCCGCCCGAGCGTTGACGTGATTAAGGGTGAGCAGCCCACAATATCCGACGATGGGCTTGGCGACATTCTCGCGAGCTTGAAAGCGGCGGGAGTCACGACACCCGCCATTCAGGCCCGTGAAGCTGGACATGGGGTTGCTATGGCCGCTGCCCATCCGCGCGATGTGTCTGCCACCGTTAGAGGGGGCTAGCCGAGCAGTCCCAGTTGACGGCAGATGCCCCGGTTGCGATCAACCGTAGCGGGTTCATCACGCAACTGGACGCCAACCACGCTCGCCATTGTACCAATATCGCGTGACAGTCGCTTATTATCATAGCCAAGTGTTTTGGACATTTTGCGCGCGGCATCAATCGACCGGATGTCTTCAGTATTATCATTGGCTGAAATAGCGACGCAGATGAGCGTGATCGTATAGGCGCGCTCATTTTTACTCATTGGCTTTGGAGCGGCCTCACCAGCACCCGTTAAACCAAAAGCCAGCAGCACCAAAAGCACCCGACGCATGACAAAAATCCCTCACCCAGCCCAAAAACGACCAGATGAGGGTTACATTATGCGCAATACTGTTGCGGCGAAGGTAGCGGGAATCCAGCAATAAGGGCATGTGGAAGCGACCTCATGACAGGCGATATCAAGCGCACGAAAACTCACAAAAGTTGGCGCTCGCGCTCATATTTTTGAGGTTTTGGCCTTGCACCATTATTGCGCATTGCGGTGCATGGCGCAGAATACGGGCTACGCCATGAGTTTTGGCGGGCGTAACGGTGACGCGCCTTCGCTGTTCGATGCGCGCGGGCAGCGCAAATATTTGTGCGATAGCGAACGGCGCGCGTTCCTTGTCGCTGCCAACAAGGCCGATGCGCCGACGCGCATCTTTTGTCATTTGCTGGCCTACTCAGGTTGCCGGATCAGCGAAGGCTTGGCCGTCACGCCGCGCCATCTTGATACGGACGGCCCGCGCGTCATTTTTCGCACGCTCAAACGCCGCAAGCTGATCTATCGCGCGGTGCCGATACCGACCGTGCTATTCGCTGATTTGGTGACGCTCGCGAAGTGCCGCGAGCCGGACGCGCCGCTTTGGCAATGGTGCCGCCAAACCGCGTGGCGGCATATTCACGAGGTGATGCAAGCCGCATCGATCAAAGGCCCGCAAGCGACCCCGCGCGGACTGCGTCACGGCTTTTGCATGAACGCGGCGATGCACAATATCCCGCCCAACCTCATTCAACGCTGGGCTGGCCACGCCTCACCCGACACCACCGCAATCTATGTTGACGCTAGCGGCGTTGAGGAACGAGCCTTCGCCGAGCGGATGTGGTGAAGCAGTATATAAGGTAAAGTCATGCGGACGATTGTTAGGTAGCAGCCGAGCATTCCTTTCAGCCAGCCAACACCATGTGCGTCTTCCTTGGCTACGTTTTGGCGCAAGCCCGCTTATGGTAAAGCCAACTCGCTTCCGCGCCTTCGGCTTGTGCATCTCCGTTCCCTCCGGGCGCGCTATGCGCGGGCTGTGACCGTGCGCTTTATGGCTTGGCGCTCATTCCTTGCCATGAAGCCGCGACATGGTGTTGCGGCGACACCAAAAGGAGCCTGTCATGACCAACCAATCAACCCCCGCTGTCAACAAACCCACCCACCGCCTCTACCGCGTTGACGGCGAAGGCAAGAACGCCTTCTGGACGGCCATCGGTGCTGCTTGGCCTAATCGCGACGGTGAAGGTTTTTCGGTTCTTTGCGACGCCGTGCCGCTGACGGGCCGGATCGTGATGCGCCGAATCACTGAGCGCACTGCGTCACAAGTCGCTTAGCCCAACACTACCGCGATCTATGTTGATGCCTAAAGCGTTGGCATAGATCGTGTTTGCTGACCGGATGTGGTATCCCATATCAGCCAGCTAATAACAACAATTGCCTCTTTCTCAAAAAGTCTAACGCTGATAGTTGGCGTTAAACGGACTTCAGGGGGAAATCATGCAGCAACGGGTTGGATGGCGCGCAATTTTACCAGCTTTAGGCGCGTACCTCTTTTTCATGCTTCAAAATTTTGTACCGTCTGAGCAATCATTTTCGGTTGTTGAAGATATTCTCGGTTTTTTTTCCCTAAGCCCAGGAGAAGTTACAAATAAGGCGCTGTTTGTTTCAGCGGTCTTGTTTTTTCCTTACATAGCTTTTGTGTATTTTTTGTTCATTTTCTTTAACGGCGCGGTATCGCGGCTAACGCTCCGCAGAAGAATTGAGGCATTTGAAAGCGAGATCGAAGCGATATCCCGATACCATTCCGGTCATCCCATCATTGATATCATCGACAAGCTGCTGAGCGGAAACGGATCAGACGTAACCAAGCAATGCAAAAAGGTCACTTCTATCATGATTGACCTTCTCATCACTGATGTTCGTGATGCGGTGCAGAGGCTGTGTCAGCGCGAGGATATCCGTGTGGCATTGTTTGTCGAAGCACGACGGGAGGTTGAGCTAGGTCGCACCGAAAACGTTTTGAACATGATGGCTTCGACGGAGTTCGACAAGGATTATAAGCACAGCACGTTTTTCCGAAAACCGTATAATGCTACTTCCTATCAGGGCTTTTGCGGAGCAGCATGGACGAAACGAAAGCCACAATGCGGTGCATTCTACCGAGGATTCTGGTTGCGGCACGATAACCGCTTCTTTCTTTACAACCCCAACGATAAGCGCCGGTCGTTCTTGTGCCTTCCAATTCTGGAATCGGATATGGAATCAGCACCAGTATCTGCGGTACTATCACTCGATTCTGGTTCATCACTGGATTTTCGCCTGAGTGAAGACCTCCTTTCCGAACTTCACATTGCAACAAAGCCCGTGCAACAGATAACCCAAGGCTATTTGGAAATTATAAGATTGATTGACGATTGAGTAATATTATTATAATATGTTGTCTGCATCCAATATGGGCAAAGATGTGTCAAAGCGGCCTCGTGACGGAGGCCAGAAACTTAGTAACAGTTCCTTTGAATTGAAAGGAAGAAGAGTGCTTGCGCCTGAAATTGAAAAAATTGCAGTAGACCTTGAGATTGCCCCGGACTTCACCCTTACGGCCATCTTTCCTAAGCCTAAACGGACGCTACAAGACATTATTGACGGCAGAGAATCGAGCGATTCTGGCCCCAACATGCCGACAGAAAAGCTGTCTTCGGCGGAGCGGTCGAAGCGATTGAAAGAAATCGGCGAGAAAATGAAAAAGGGGCGCTGATTAAGCTAGCTCGATAAGATAAGGTATCTCGTCTTACGCACGGGTACTTTTGGAGTGCGATTGCCATAAACTTGCCGTGAACCTAACCCGCACTTTCCTGCCTTCCCACCCGCACAATCGAACTTATAACGCCGCCATTGCTACGCGTTGGCCAGACCTTATCGCAATATTCCTGCACCATGAGGACGCTGTTTTGCTGGAGGCGGGCGACCAGTTCATCAAGCCCCAAGCCTTGGAGCATGAACTGGCGAGTGCCAAAGTCGAGGCTCAGCATTTTGTTGCCGGTATATTCCACAGCTACGAGGTGCGGATAGCTGACCTGCCAGCCAATCCAAAGCCCCGACTTTGGTTCAAAGCGGCGCAGATGAAGCATCATCGCGGGACGGCTTGGCCCGCGTTGCAGCACCCACGGTGCATATTCCGCTGTATCGCAACCAAGCGCCATTGCGGCTTCATCGGTGATGTCTTCGGGCGTAAGCGGCTTGTGTGGCATGTCACCGTTTGCGCAGGCATGTGCGGCGTCAAAGCCATCGTCATAGCCGCCATGCGCCGCGCCACCGCGCGCGCCTTGCGCTTCGCCCGACATAGGATCATTGCCCGGCGGGCGTTCGCGCCGCTTGGCCTCGAACATTTGTCGCCAGTTGGGTGAGTTTTGATTGTCCATAATCATCGCTCCAAATCGTGAGTGGGTGGGGGTTGAGAATAGTAAGGGGTGCACGCCGCTTCACGCTGGGGAGGTGCAAGTGCCGCCGAAGGCGCAGGTTCAAGCCGCGCAAGCTGGCGATCAAACCATGCGAAGTAGCGCTCAGTGATCTGGGCTGTATTGCCCGCTCCCGCAGCGGGCGGGTCAGAACCCATCTTACGAAAGGCACTTTGCGCGGTTTGCTCGACGGCGCGGTAGTGCCGCGCCATCTGGTAATGGCCAAACCGCTCTTTCATCGACCCGTAAAGGTCTTTGAGATACCAAGCGAGGCGCAATGCAGGTTCGGGCAGCCGAGAGAGACCGCGTTCAAGCAGTGAGCGCCGATCAATCCGCTCGGCTGACCCTGCCTTTTCGAGTGCCGCATTGGCGATATTTTCCCAATCAAGGCGGCATTTCTCAAAATAGTCAGGGCTATTCCAGCTATCCTTGTTGGAAACGACCATGACGGGCCGACCGTCCGCGTGTGTCAGCCCCGCCGGATCAGGCACCCAGTCATGACGTGACTTGAGGCCAAAGCCCTCAGCCGCCAAGGGCCGCATGGTCAGCAAGACATGGGCATGGGGCTGTTCGCGCCCGTCCGAGGCTATGGTGTTGTGCCAGCACACATCCGCGACCATGCCATGTGAGACAAAGCTACGGATCAGATAATCCCGTACCAGTTCAATCCTTGTCGCGGGATCAAGTTCGCGTGGGATCATAATCCGAAGCTCTCGCGCGGTTTGCGCGTCCTTGCGCTTCTCGCCCTGCTCGACTTCATTCCATAACCGTTCCCGGCCAATGCCCTTCGTCCAGTCAGGGGCATTTTCAGGAAAGAGCAGTTCGCTATGTTCGACACCGCCCCGGTTGCGGTAGTCGTGGGTAAGGTTCTGCCGTTCATCATGCAGCCGCTCGCCCGCGCGGTAGGCGGCAGCCGCCACCACCGAGCGACCAGCGCTTCGTTTGATGATTTGCATCGACCAGCTAAACAGAGCCATGCGCCACCCGACGGGTTATCCCGTGACCATCGAAAGTTATCTTGGGGGGTGGAAAGCCGAAGGGTCGCCTCAAAGGGTCTAAGTGTGCACTTATACGTTGCAAGCAACGTGCACCTTGCCAGAGGCTTTTAGTTTCCCCAAGAATAACCGATTGACGCGCAAAAATCCAACAATTTTGCTCAATTACTCTGCATTTGCGCGGTTGGATTATGGGCTGCACGGGCGCGCGGGCGGTGTACACGTAGGCAACCCATGGTTGACTAGCGGACACCGTCAGAGGGCGGCGCGTGAAGGAGTGCGTGGCAATGCTCAGGCAGCTTGCGGTAGCATTGCCGCATGTCGGGCACGGCGTAGAGGGGCCGCGTGATGGCGACCGTGACGACGGGGGCTTTGGCGGACTTGCGCTTACGCGTTCTCCGCCAGAGGCGAGCGATGAGCGTCGCGAATAAGCCCAGACCGCCCACCAGCATCACCCAGCCCAGCGCGATGCTATAGGCTGGCTGATCGCTATGGCCGATAAGAAGGAGGATGAGCGCGCCGAACAGAACGAGGCCGACTAGGCCGCGCAAGACACGGCCAACGCGCCCGGAAGGTGCCGGGGCATCGCTCATCGCGTCCCACGCCATTTTCCATGTCCGGTAGGCCTCAGCCTTTTCGCTTGCACGCATGGTGGCGCTGATCGCGGCCATTGCGCCCAAGCCCAGCGGCCAGTTGCTCGTGTCCTGCGTACATTGATACAGGACGAACGCGCCAAGGCCGAGGATGGGAAGGCCAACCAGCGGGTGACCCAGAATCCGGGTGCCAATGGGTGGCTTGTTCATTGGCTGAACTCCGCAAAAAGCGCGTTGCCGCTTGAGGCGTGAAAGACGCGCCCCGCTTGGAACCACACCGCCGAGACGCGGTTGCCGTTGGCAGGGCCGCCCGTCTTTAGGCCACGCGCAAAGAAGCCCGGCTCGATTGCGTAATCCATTTGCTCGGAGTAACCTTGGCTGACATTTCTGCTTGAACCGCTGCCGCGATTGCGGCCCAGTCATTTGCGAGTAAGCAGGGAGACCGTTCATGACGTTGCCGCCTGGAATTTTGAACAACGCGTCGAGGTTCGTCCGTGCGCCCCCGTCGATCTCGTCCTTTAGCACGCGAACGAGGTATGTGAACCAGAATTCCCGAAGTTGATTGAGGTCGGATTCAGCGCTTTTTAGAAAGCTGCGGAGTC
>JANOXQ010000015.1:0-12575 GCA_031418495.1 Sphingomonadales bacterium | reverse complement strand
CATAATAGGCACGGTTGCAAGCGCCGTCGGCATCTCCACCGGCAAGCAGTTGATGCGCGCTTGCCACGGCTTGAGCGGCCTTCCGCATATAGGATTCCGGTGTGACGGGCTTGCTCACAGCGCCACCCCTTCACGCTGGATAGTGTGGATCAGGGCCGGATTGCTGAATTGCTCGGGGTGTTCCATTTCGCCACCCCATAGCGGCAGGGCTTCAACGAGGATTCCGGTTTCCAGCATCACGTCGAACGCGATGCCCGCCATGTCGATTGCGGTAGTTGACCGTTTGCCATGTTTCCCTTTCAGCACCACGGCAATATCGGCGTCACTTGTCGCGTTGTGTGTGCGGCGGGCGCGGCTTCCGAACAGGATGGCGCGATCAACAGAGTAGCGGCCCGATATGCGGCCCATGAACACTCGCGCGGCGCGTTCAGTGTCCGCATCCAGTGGCGGTTGTGCCTTTACGGGCATGAGCTTGTCCCCAAGTCGGGAGATGGTGCTTTGGCTGACGTTGAACCGGCGCGCGAGATCAGCTTGCGTTGCTGTCCCGTCAGCCAGCGCGCGCAGGGCTTCGCTGCGTTGATGGGCGGTAAGCATCGGCGGGCGTCCCATATGCTGTCCACGCGCCACGGCGCGAGCGCGTCCCTCCCCTGTCCGCGTCACGATCAGCTCGCGCTCGAACTCGGCCAGACCGCCCAGCACTGTCAGCATCAAGCGGCCATGTGCGGTTGTGGTATCGGCCCACGGATCACCGAGCGAGCGGAACAACGCCCCTGCCCTTGCCACCGTGTCGAGAATGTTGAGCAGATCGCGCGTTGAGCGCGCCAGTCGGTCGAGACGGGTAACGATCAGCGTATCCCCTGCCCCCAGCACCTTGAGCGCCTTCGCCAGTTCCTTGCGGTCGCTCTTTATGCCGCTCGCGGTTTCGTGGAACACCTTCGCGGCCCCAGCGGCGACAAGTGCCGCGCGCTGTGCATCGAGGGTTTGGCCGTCTGTTGAGACGCGGGCATAGCCGTAAATGGTCATGCCGAAGCTATACCAAAACGCCCTATTTTATGCAAATATCTTTCGCATAGACGAGAGCCGCAGATTCAGGCGGTTTGAGAGCCTATGCAAAAATCACAATTATTGCATAGGCGATGTGTTTCCATCGCGTTTCAGGTGGAGATAATCAGTGCTGCGGCCTGAGGGTATCGTCGTATAAGTAGCGGCGTGCTACTCAAAGTCTGTAGACTCAAAGTGTTCAAATGCCGTCATAGTGACGGGATGGGTGCTTCACAAAACCACCGCAGCCAATTGCAGGCCACTATTGCCGCAAATGTCAAAAAGCGACGTTTGCGGCTTGGGCTATCGCAAGAGGAGCTTGCCGAAGTTTGTGGCTACCATCGAACCTATATCGGTTCAGTCGAACGGGGCGAGCGCAACATTACTATATCGACACTTGAGGCCATTGCGGCAGCTTTAGAGATTATCCCAGCAGATTTGTTGCAGATCGATGGCTGATCTCGACAAAATAACGCCTACGCCCGCAGGCAGCTTGGACGAGGCTATGCTTGCCTTGTGCCGTAGCGTGGACGCGAAACGCGCCCGCACTGTGATCGACCATATTCTTGAGCATGGTATTATCACCAATGAGGAATTGAGCGAGCTTTACGGCTACGATCACCCGCCCAGGGCCATTCGTGACGTGAGGGAAAACGGTATCCCATTAGTCACCCACAACGTAGTCAGTCCGAAAACAGGGCGGCGCATGGGGGCATACACTTTCGATGATATTTCCAAGATCAAAGCGGGGCGCGTAGGAGGCCGCAAGGCATTTTCGAAGCAATTTAAGCAGGACTTGATTGCCGCCTATGGCGCGAAAGATGCAGTGACAGGCGAACGGCTAGACGAGCGCTATTTGCAAATTGACCACCGTGTTCCCTATGAGATCGCGGGTGATGACGGTGGCGCACTCGATACCAAAGACTTTATGCTACTTGATGCGTCATCTAACCGTGCGAAAAGTTGGTCTTGTGAGCATTGTAATAACTTTCTCAGCAAGCATGACCCCAATGTCTGTCAGCTATGCTTTTGGGCTTCCCCAGAGGATTATCAACATATTGCTGGAACGCCATCAAGGCGGGTTGAATTAGTTTGGACTGGTGGTGAGGTGGCGGAGTTTGAGAGTCTGAAAGGGCAAGCTCTCGCGAGCGGCCTTGAAATTGCAGCCTTTCTCAAGCGCAAATTAAACGAATAGAGATGTCTGCGCTGGCTGGGCGCGGAAAATGTTGGCATCCCGAGCATTCAACACCCGCGAGACATATAGGCTCTCTATGGTAGCGTCTGTCCTGCCACTCAGAGTAGCTTGCGACGATCTTCCCGCGTGAAGCGCTAAATGGTCTGCTTCTACTGAATCTGGGAGCGGATCACCGTAAATTTTATCCCCTGACTGACCGTCGTATGACAGGGCGTAAGGCGCTTTACGTGCGTTGAAATCGTGGAGGGCTTCTATCAGTGTTTCACGATCTAAACCTGCCGCATATCGTTTATCACGCCCGTAGGTTGTGCCCTGATAGGGCGGGTCTAAATAAATCAGATCATCAGCACTAGCGGTTGTCGTGCAATCTTGAAAATCACCGCGAAATAGGGCGGTGCGACCTTTCAGCAACCGGCTAACCGCGTGGACTGTTCGCGTTACGCGGTCGGGTTTCATGCCCGTGCGGCGCTTGTCGACCGACTGCGTGAAGTTGCCATGCCGATTGAACCTCACCGCATTTTTGACACAGCGAGCGACTAAATAGAGCAATAAAACAGGGTCTTTCCGCTCATTAAACTGCGCCCGAACTTCATTGAAGTGACCTATCCCGGAGTCAAACTGCGCGTGCCAGACGGCAGCATAGCGATCTGATAATTCGGACGGATTATTTATAATGAGTTCCCATAAATCGATCAGTGGCCCGTAGCTATCGCCGATAACAAATTGCTCGGCCATATCATGCGAAGCGGCATAAATCGTAACGGCTGCTGATCCTGCAAATGGTTCGTAGAGCGTCACAATATCACGTGGAAACAGCCCACAGATTCTCGGAGCCAAGGCGCGTTTGCTGCCTTGGTATGGAATCGGCTGTAGCGAGAGAGGTTTGGTTATCATGTAGCAGCATGCTACTTTGAGTCATCAAGAAAGGTCAAGCACGTTTTTGGTTTTTTGCGCTAGCTAGCCCTTCATTGAAAATTTCTCCGCACTGCCCTTGCGAATTTTGGCTATTCAGTTAACATGTCTACATATAGACACGTCAGGAAGTGTTCATGCCGACAATCGCAATCATCAGCCAGAAAGGCGGCGCGGGCAAAACCACCCTTGCCGTGCATTTAGCAGCGGCAGCGGAGGCCGCAGGCCACATTGCCCTTGTGATCGACACCGACCCGCAGGCGACCGCGAGCCAATGGGCATCGTGGCGCAGCGAACGCCCGCCCGAAGTGATTGACAGCGCGCCCCCCAATCTAGCCCGCAAAATTGGGCAGGCGCAGGCGCAGGGTGCCGAGTTTATCGTGATCGACACCCCTCCCCACGCTGATAGCGCCGCGACTAAGGCAATGGAGGCCGCTGACCTTGTGTTGATACCATGCAGGCCGAGCGCATTCGATCTGGCCGCGATCCAGACCACGGCGCAGCTTGTGAAGTCATTCCGCAAGCCTGCCTATGTGGTGTTTACGGCAGGCGCGCCCAACGCCCCGCGGATGTATGAGGAGGTTTCCGAGCTGGTCGAGGGCTTTGGTGTGAAAGCCTGCCCCTACCCCATGAGCGACCGCGCAGCTTACCGCCACGCCAGCGCCGAGGGTAAAACGGCACAGGAGATCGAGCCAAAGGGCAAGGCCGCGCAAGAAATCCAACAAATCTACAAGTGGACGTGTGGACTTGTAGACATGACTACACCTAAGAAGAAGGGGAGGGCCGCAGCATGAGCAAGCGCTTTGGCAATTTGAAGACCGTGCCAGCGGCAGAGGTGGCGCAGCCCGCAGCCTCATCGAGCGAGTCCGTGGCAGCTACGATCACCGAGACGCCACCGAGCAGACAGGGGCGCAAGCAGATTTCTGGCTTCTTCACCCCTGAAATGTCGTTCGCCATGAATGTGTGCGCGCGCAGACACGGGCTTAGCTTGCAGCAGCTCATGGCCGAGGGTTTTAACGACGTTCTCCGAAAATACGGAGAAAGCCCGATAGGTGAATGACTAACAAGTCGTCATGTTATAATGTAGACATGAACACGTGTTAGATTAGCCGTTACGGCCTACCGCGCTTTTCAAACCATTGTCGGCAAAACCCGATGAACGCGGCATCGGGATTGCGGGGTGGTTCTTTTGTCCACGAGCGCCATTCCGTTTCGAGATAATAGACATCCCAACCGGGAGCAGCAGCGCGCGCATCCGTGAATGTGTCAGGCTTGAGCTGGCGAGGGGAGGGGGCGACATCGAACGCAAGCCGTCCTTGGCCTGCTTTGCCCGCACGATCGCTGCGTCTGTTCACAAATTCGAGTATATCCGACGCATCCATGCGGATGCTGTAATCGGGCATATGGTTGTGCTGTTCATCCTGCCGGATGATGTTGCGGACGAGGCGGCGAAACTCTTTTTCCGTCGAGCTGGAGCCAGTTTTTTTGTGGAGCTTCTCCAGCCCGATTTTCCAGCTTTTCTGTGCGCCGCAATGCTTTCGTGCAAGCTCGTAAATCCGCCGTTCCAGCGGCTTCCGCAGCCGGAAATAGTCCCGATTGATGGTCAGAACCTCATTGGCGCGGATCGCGTTGAACACCCAGTCGGAGAGCTTCACTTCAACGTCGAGCATCCGGCCATCGAAACTTTCGCGGATGATCGAGGCGCGATCTACTAAGCTAAAAACATCCCACTGGGCTTGTCCGCCGGTGATGATGTTGGTTTCAATCTGTGTGCCTTGCAGGCGCTTGAAAGCCGCCTTGAGCTGCTCATAGCCGCGCCCGTCAGTCCCTCTATTCGTGGCAATAAGGAGGTCATGGGCCTTGAACCGGACGACTTGGCTAACCTGTTTACCGTCGTTGAGCGCGGACATTATCTGACTGATGCAGTAAATCAGCACATCGCGGTCATGGACGGTCGCAAGGCCATTGCCGGAAGGTGAGACACGCAAGATGGCATCGCCGTGGGCATATGCCCGTTCGTTGAAATCCGGCTTTGTGGACACGCTAAAGATAGGGTGTTCCATCGAGGCCATGTCCCCCTTGGGGGCAGCATCGAAAATGTCGCACACGAAAAAATCCTGCTGCGGGTGGCGATCCGGCAGGAGAGGGGAGCGGTCATCATGATTCGTGTTATCACCCACCAGTAGGGATTAACGTGTTATCACACACCAGCGCAAGAATTATCGTGTTATTACACACCGACGCCACGACATTTTCCTCGCCAAGCAACGTGTTATCACCCACCATTTAACGTGCTTTTACACACCAAATAACGTGTTATCACCCACCGGGCAGTTGAGATTATTGAGTGTTGCCAATGGCTTGCAAGCCAATTTGGCACCCGTAACACTATATATAACACATATTAACACAGGAAGGGGCCTTCGCTTCGCTGCGGCCTGAACAAGGAATCGACCCGCAGGGTCGATGCTTTTTTGAAGGTTCTCACGCCGAAATGGCAGCTCAGATCACCACCATCAGCACTTGCGGAAAAAAGTAAGAGGCTTGGCGAGGAAAGAAAGAAAATATGGCGGCACTCAAACGGTGACCTCCGTGCTTGTCCGAAGTGATTTTGAGGTTTCAGGTAAGCTAGAGCGTGAGAGACATAAGGTGAACAGAAATTTCACCCGCTAGCGGCACACCCTACATCTAGTATAAGGTGGCCCCAATTATGACAAAATACAGCACCGCCCAGATAGGGCGCAAGCAAGCCACCAATATTTTCCATGCAGTGCGGTTTGCCAATGATAATGGCCGCCCGCTCAATCTCATGGTGACGATAAACCTGACCGATTTGGGCCTTTCAGACGAAAAGGCGGGCGACTTTTTTAGAGAGGCCCGCGCGCGAGTTGCACGGTGGTGGAAATACCAGCGCGACAAGGGCCGTCCAATCGGCACGTTTGATGACGTAGCTGCACATGCTCATCCACCATCGGGTCGTCGTCATGTTCATTGGCTGGTGCATGTGCCGAACGGCGCGCGGTTTGAGATCGACGCCATCATAGAAAGCCGTTTGCGTAAAATGCTCAATCTCGATTGTTTGGGCAATGCAGTCGAAATCAAGGACGTGGGAAACAGCGGAACGCTCGCAAAATACATCCTACGCGGGACAGAACCGGCATTTGCGGACTATTTCAAAATGTGGACAAGCGATGAAGGCACAATTATCGGGCGGCGCGTCCATGCCAGCCACAGCATAAACCGTGCTGGCCGAGAGCGGGCAGGGTGGAAGCCCAAGCGACGGCCACGAGCATCACAGGGCTAAAGCAGCTTTAATCCTTATCGAACATCCCTGCGAACTCTTTATCCTCATAGAAACGCAGTTTTCTGACAATGAGCGGGTCTTTGCCGACACGCAGCAACAGCAGATTGTCAGGTGGGAGCTTCATAATTTCATTGGCATCCATGAGGTTGCGAGCGGCGAGGTGCTGCGTCGTGCTAACGGTGCGGCCCCGCTCCGCGAAAATCACGTCCTTTTCACTTTGCCCGTCGGTGGCATAGCTGATCGTTTCCCGCCCCATTGTCTTCGACAGCATATCGGCGGTGTCATAGTCATTGACCCCGAACGCCTGTAGGATTCCGGCATTCGACAGGAAGGTTCCCGCGCGTTCCGCGTAGAGGCTACGGAGCTGGTGAACATCCTGCAAAATCGGCCAGAGCTGCAACCCGTAACCCGCCATCAGGCCCATTGCGCGCTCGATAGGTTGGAGCCGCCCCAGCGCCGCAAACTCATCGAGCATGAACAGCACGGGGCGCGTCGGCCGAGCTGGCGACCGCGCCATTTCATTGATGGCTTGGGCGAGGATCAGACGGAGCCAGCGGGAATAGGTATCGAGCCGGTCAGGCGGCAGGATAAGGAACACCGTAGCCACGTTGTCCTTGAGATCCGCGAAGGTGAAATCAGATCCATTTACGACCTGGGCTATGCGCGGGCTGTCCAGAAAATGGGTGTGGCGCTGCGCGCCGGACAGCACCCCCGCCGCTTCGCGCTCTGATTTGCTCAAAAACCGATTGGCGGCGCGGGCGATCAACCCGCCCGCGCGGTCACTGTCCTGCATCACCGTCAGCAATGCCTTGAAGTCGTCAGGGGCGAGGGTGAGATATTCCCGAACGCTGGTCAGGGTGCGGTGTTCAGGATCATCATGGCAAACGACGTAGAGGATGATGCCCGACAGCAGAGCTTTGGCTTCCTCATTCCAGTGCGCTTCGCCTTCGCTTTGATCGAATACCAGTGCGTCGGCGAGCGTCATGGCATCTTCGGCCAAGTCGATGCTGTTAGCCTCAAGCCGGTCTAGGGGGTTGTAGCGAGCCGTAGAGCGTCCCGACACCCCAAAGGGGTCTAGGCAGTGGACAGGGCCATAGCTGGCCCTCTGGCGACCGCACACGCGGGCATTCTCGCCTTTGGGGTCGATACAGACGACCGAGCGGTTAGCGGTGAGCAGGTTGGGAATGATCGTGCCGACGCCTTTGCCCGAGCGGGTGGGGGCGATGGTCAGGAGGTGGGCAGGGCCGTCATACCGGAGCAACCGGCCCTTTGTGTCGCGTCCGATCAGCAAATCACCGTCGTTCGTCGCCAGTGCCTTCACATCAGCACGAGAACCAAATTGCGCCGACCCGAGCGTCGTATCGCGGCGGGAAAAGATGCCCTTGAGCCAGATCGCTCCAAACCATAGCGCAAAGCCACCGATCAGAATCAGCCAGAACGCGGTGTGCGTCTTTGGCAGCCACCATGCAAAACCCAGCGCCGCGAGGAGTAGCATGAAGGCACAGCCGATAAGCTGATCCTTCATGCGTCAGCTCTTTTCGCGGTCGAGACGGTGGAGGAGGGGCAACAGGACTTCCTTGTCGCGGGGCCGTGTCAGGAAGCCGGAAAGTTCCGCCGCGAGCACCGACCGCAGTTGCCGCCCCATCGGCGTATCTTGTTCGACAAGGTGCAGCACGAAGGCACCGAGCAGGATGCGTTGCCGTGTTTCTTGTCCGCGCACCTGTTCCCGAATCTGGCGTTCGCGGGTTTCACGGCGCGCAGTGATTTGGGCTTCGAGTTCGAGCAGCTTGGCGAGTTTCTTGTCGCCGTGATCCTCCCGAACGGGCTTTTGAGCCATATTTTCCGTCTCCACCGTTTGCCGGAGAACACGCTATCAGAGTTTGGAAAATTGTGCTACCAAAAGCGACAATTGGAGACGTTAGTCGAATGTCACAAGCGGAACGAAGTGAAGAGAAGTGCACGCTTATACATTGGCTTCGCTCAATGTGCGTGTTCCTCTTAGGATTGAAAATCCCACCGGACGGCATCCCTTTGTGGGAAGTGCGCTGGCATGGGGGAGTGTTCCCCATGCGCGCTCTTCCCAGATAGGCCCGCGACGTGGCAGCCTATCGTTGCTCGGTGCAAGTCGTGTCACGCGGCGCAGGCCGCAGCGCCGTTGCCGCAGCCGCCTATCGTGCGGGCGTTACACTGCGCGATGATCGACAGGGGATCATCCACGATTACACCCGCAAGCAGGACGTCGCTCATAGCGAAATCCTGCAACCGGCAGGGTCGCCCGCAGCGTTCGCCGACCGCGAAACCTTGTGGAATGCGGTCGAGGCGGGCGAGCGGCGGAAGGACGCGCAACTGGCGCGCGAGGTTGAAGTGATGTTGCCGCGCGAGCTGACACACA
Source organism: Sphingomonadales bacterium (assembly GCA_031418495.1). Taxonomy (GTDB): domain Bacteria; phylum Pseudomonadota; class Alphaproteobacteria; order Sphingomonadales; family Sphingomonadaceae; genus Aquisediminimonas. The sequence goes on along the minus strand of JANOXQ010000015.1, from coordinate 3,731 downwards.
CGCAGAATCTTGAGCTGGTGCGCGGCTATGTTGCAGAGCAGTTTGTGGCATCAGGCATGGTGGCCGATGTGTCATTTCACAATGGGCATCGGGCGTCAGATGGGGGCGAACAGCCCCACGCGCATATCATGCTGACCATGCGCGAAATGACCGCTGAGGGGTTCGGCAAAAAGGCGCGGGAGTGGAATGGCGCGGAGCAGTTGGAAACGTGGCGCACGGCATGGGCCGATCATGCCAATCGCAGCCTGGAGCGCGCAGGCCGTCCCGAGCGCATTGACCACAGATCACTTGCCGTCCAGCGCGACGAGGCGCTTGATCGTGGCGACACCGATAAGGCCGAGGCGCTTTCCCGCGAGCCAATGGGTAAGGTGCCATTGGCGGCGTGGCAGATGGAGCAGCGCGGTATCAGCACCGAAGCCGGCGAGCGCCAACGTGCCGGCATCGACCGCAATGCCCAATACCGCGAATGGGGACGGCAGCTTGCCGAAGTGCGCGCGCAGATCGGCGAACGACTCCGCGAGCTGGGCAAGGTTGCCAAAGACCGGATTATGGAATTGCGCGGGCGGCTCGACAAGGCGCTAGGCCGCGACCGATCATCGTCACCCGATCAGGCGCGCGATGGCCGCAAGGAGCCGGAGCGCGACGGCGTTACCAATGCCGCCGCGTTGCGGTTGCGGGAACGCATGGCGGAAATGGGTAAGGCGGTGCGCGACGATGATACGCGCGACCGAGATCGAACCAAGGAACGCGACCAAGACCGGAAAGGCCCACAACGATGAGTGACCATGACGACGACCCCTTGCTGGGTTTGCTGACTGATATTGCAGAAGGGGTGGCGGTGCTGGCGGAACGCATGGATGCCATCGAGGACCGTATGGCCGCGCAGCACATCGACGTGAGCGAGGCGCTGGCGACCATCGCCGAAATCGCTACGCGCACCTACTATGTCTGCAAGCCGCCCAGTGCGTTGCCCGCCGATGTTATCAATTCTGGCGTGATGGACGCGATGATTGAGCGATGGCCGTCAGATGCGGTAGTGCAGTTTCCGCCGTCCGAGTTTAAGCCGCTCAAAGACTTGGCGAGCCTTGGTGTCGGTGAGATCGAGGCGCTTATCAGGGCGCGCGGGATCATCGCAGAATATGCGACCAATACAGAGCGCCTTCGCCATGCGCGGGCATTGGCGATGCTGAACGACGAAATGGGCAAGCGGGTGAAGGCCCAGAAGCAGAGCTTAGAGCGCGAAGATCGAGGCCGAGGGCGGTAGGGTTGAGCAGGCCCATATATAAGGAAATAATGCCAGTATAAGTAATTTGCCTGTATATTATTATTGAGCTTTGCTGACACGCTTGAGGACAGCGGCAACCGCGCTGATTAGTGTGGTAGTATCCGCCGTAGTGTCGCCCAGCGCCCGCAGTTCGTCATCAGTGGGCCGCATTGCACTTTGTCCGGCGCTGGCGAGTGGGGAACCGACAAGGCTGTCCGCAATCTGTTTCGCCGCCCCTCCGGTGGCCCCGACAGGGAGTAGAAATGCACCGGCAGCCTCCGCAAGTTTAGCCTCCTGCAAAACACCGTCTGCCACTATGGTTTTTCCACCGGCACTCTTTGCACCACCCACGAAAACGACGGCGCCAGAAAGGCGAGCTAATTCTTCGCGCAGTGCTGTCCATTGAACTTTATTTGCTGGTTTTCCTTTTAGGGGCTGAGGAAATGGACGCACAATAAGACGGCGATCCAAATCCCATCCGCCACCCCCTCGCAGGGTGTCGAGAAAGCCCGCGATAGTAGCAGAGCCTACAACCAATCCGGCCCCGCTAACCAAGGATTGCCCCATGTCGCCAATTATTCGACCAATGCCCTCGGCAACGGCATATATTTTTGAGGCTTCGGCGTCGGCAATATCCATTGGCCAGCTTCCGCTTACCCACACTCTATGCAGCGCCACGCGCCGCTCGACCTGCCGTAGTAGGTCGGGCACTTCATCATAATCGTCGATTTCGACTGCGATAAGGCCATAGCGTCGAAGGTCTTTCGCCCACAAGGTATGCTGAGTTTTTCGAGCTTTGAACTCTGCATCAGTCTTAAAGTCAGCTTGGCGGGGCGGTTTTACGATTGCGAAGTGTTCAGGCGGTGCATCCGTGAAGCTTTCGCGGATCAGCGATAAAACATGTCTGATATTTGGATCAGTGAAACTTAAACCGACGAATAGCATGGACATACTTGTAAGATGGGCTTGCAAAAGTGGCAGGTAAGCGCCGCGCTTTGATCTAAATAATTCGTAGTCATCGGTTGAGATAACCACGTCATCAAGACGCTCAATAGAGCCGTGCATTTTGTATAGTCGCACCGCGCCCGGTGTTGCTTTAAGCGAAAGGTCTTTCGCTCCTGAAATTGTGTCAATCGGACGGGTAATAGCCTCGAAAGAGCGTTCGACGAGTGTGTCGTAATTTGTTGTCCAAATATGCCGCACTGGCAGCCGAGCAATAATTTCCAGAGACACGGGGACCAGATGTTTCTTTCCGATCTGCGCCTTAATCACGTTGCGGACACGGGTTGCGCTACCGCTTTCCTGAATACTCCACTGAGCCAATGCGGCCAAATCATGGACGTCGCTTGAGCCTACGCCAAGCTCTTCACCAATGTCATGGAGCAATGCTGACCACGAGGGATACCCTGCTCCCACTGACACGCCAGCGCCGATAAAGATTGCCCCAGACTCGCCATTGAGCGAGGTGGGATACTCTTGGAGGAAACGGGCTTTTGCCGTTGCGGCCATGAACTTATTTTCCTGCGGCTTTCGCGGCTTCGTCGATACGGGCCTTTAATTTAGCATGATCTACATATTTATAGATTGTGACACCGGCATTTGTGAGGCCGGAAGGGGTTGCTCCTACAGTGTCAGTTTGCCCATTTTTGTCTTTCAGCTCGTTAATCTGAATGCCAACAATGCCGTTGCCCCGTGCAATCGACTGGCTAATTTCGTAATTAACATACTTCCGTCCAGCGGTTGCTCCGCCAATGCAGACTACCGTGACCGTCGTGTTTTTGAGACCCTCGTCAATCATTGCCTTGATTGCGGCGTCACCCTTTTTCTTTGCCTCTTCCCAAAGCGAAGAATCATGAAATCCTGCGGCGGCAGTCCCCACAATTTCACCGATATTTCTAATTTGATTTACGCGCCAAATATCGCGCTGATAATGGAAGCTAAAAAAGACACGTCTTGCCATGTTATTTCTCCTATATGGCTGATTACTTTGGGATCATGTTCGATAAACCTTATTCGACCGATGGTCTATCTCATGCGCCATTATGCTATGCGAGATCAAACGTCGCGCGGATCGCGCTAACGAAAATATCAGCCTGTCCGACTGCCCATGCGGCATCTTCGTCGCTGACCGGATCACCCGTGTAATCGGCGAGGAGGCGCAGGCGCTCGACTTTGTTGAGGGAGCTGCCCAGTTCCGACGCGACGTGCCCGCCAAGTACAAGGTGCTGACCGAAGGCCGCAATCAATCCTCTATGGGTTTTGGTGGCGGAAGCAGTTTCCGCGACGTTGGCGGAACGAAGCGCCGCATGAGCGGCATCGAACATGGCATAATAGGCACGGTTGCAAGCGCCGTCGGCATCTCCACCGGCAAGCAGTTGATGCGCGCTTGCCACGGCTTGAGCGGCCTTCCGCATATAGGATTCCGGTGTGACGGGCTTGCTCACAGCGCCACCCCTTCACGCTGGAT
>JANOXQ010000014.1:0-23862 GCA_031418495.1 Sphingomonadales bacterium | reverse complement strand
TCAACATACCATTCAGGCTCGGCATATTCGCGTGCTTCGGTGATCCCCATCAGATAGCCAGTCGCGGCGAGGACAATAAAAAGCTGATAGCCCCAGAAAACGAAGCGCGCGAGGCTTGGGAAGGCAAGCCGCGCCCGGCAGGTGCGTTGGACGACATAAAAGCTCGTCGCGATAAGAGCGTTGCCGCCGAAGGCAAAGACCACAGCAGAGGTATGGAGCGGCCTCAGCCGCCCAAACGTCGTATATTCCAAATTGAGATTGAGTATCGGAAAGGCGAGTTGCAGCGCGATATATAGCCCTACCATAAAGCCCGCGATGCCCCAGAAAAGCGTCGCAATCACACCCCAGCGGATGGGATCATCATCATAATGCGATATGTCAGAACTTCGCGCCGATACCGAAAATCGCCGCGTGACAAAATCAAAGCTGTGCGTTGATGCGACGGCCGCAACCAAGGCCGCAAGACAGATGATTGTGAGATGAGCTGAAAATCCGGAGTCCGCGCTCCCCATGATCCCAAAAAACGCTAAAACCGCAATCGCGTACCACGCCCCTGCGCGAGTCAATAACTCACTCATAATATTCCCTCGCTTGAGTCCTTAACCACCGGAATGGGAAAGTGTTCAACGCGCGGATGAATTATTATCGGATAGCGGTCTTTGATTTCGATCAAACAATCGAAATGACGGCGCGTTATTCCTAAGCGGCCATAGCCAATTCGGTTAATCGCATCCGGTCATTGATAATCACATGCTTACGGTCGGGCAGGTCGATCAAGCCGTCACTCTTCAACTTGGTGAGCTGACGGCTGACGGTTTCAATGGTGAGGCCGAGCAAATCGCCAATCTGCTGGCGATCAAGCGGCAGATCAAACTGATTGAGATCGTTCAAATCAGCGTGGCAGCCTTGCTCACCAAGCCGCGTCGACATTTCAAGCAGCAGCGTCGCGATCCGCTCACCAGCCGATTTCTTGCCAAGGAGCAGCATCCATTCGCGCGCACGGTCCAACTCTTCGAGCGTACGACGGAGCAGCTTATGCTCTAGTTCAGGATGTTTGCTTGCGAATTCATTAAATGCCGACCGTGTGAACACGCATAATTCTGCTTCGGTGAGCGCGGTAACGCTATAAGGGCTATCCTTGCCAAACGGGCGGCCAATAAAATCTGACGGAAACACAACGCCAACAATCTGTTCACGTCCGTCAGATATGCTCATAGAAATTTTGAGAACACCTGCTATCACGTTAGCAACAATCAGAGACTCACCACCCTCCCACACCACAGTTTGCCCGCGCTCAACGACCTGCTGTCGCCCAAGGCGACCGAGTACAATGAGCTCGTCAGGCAGCAAACCTGAGCAAATTGCGCGATTTCGAACCACACACTGGGAGCAATCTTTCATGAAAATCGGATAGCGATTAAATGTGACGGCCGCAATATCTGTGACTTGATCAGAATGTGCCGCAAAACAATTTTCAGACTTACACGAGTAACGAATATCTCATGAAGATATTCGTTCGGTAGTGTTCATTCATTGCCCGATCACACAAACACTCATGTAAGCGAAAGTCCTCGGCGGGTATTATTCCGCGTTGACGTATTCGCTTTCGTCTAGCTTATTTGCCAAGCGTACATACCAAAAAAAATGGCTAAAACTTTGTGAATTCAATGAACGGCAGCTTTGAGAAAACACTTTATATGACAAATGTCCGCAATGTTAGCTATATAAGTCCGCGCGCCGCTAAAACGACGATCTCTAGGCACCGTTTACGTTGGGAGTTAACGGTACGCTTTCACATTGAACCTCAATGTTGGCAATGGTGTGGCACTTCGCTGATCGTACCATTACTATAGGAGCGTTATATTAGGGAGGTTTTACGCCCGAAAGTTGCTGCTAAGACGCATAGAGTTCAGCGCTGAGATTCGACTACATATGTCTCAGATGGTATGGCAACGGACAATCCAGCGCCCCGGAACAATGTCCAGAGCGCTGAACCCAGCCTTATGCCAAAACCGAAGCGCGGGTCGTCGAACGCTTCCGCATGGCGCGGCCAACCATACCAAAGCCGAGGATCAACATCGCCCAAGTTGACGGTTCAGGAACACCGCCGCCGACTAAGCCTGCGTCCAAAACATTTAGGCGCACAAGATCGGCCCCATAATCATAGACGACATCGAAGGAAAATCCGGTGCGGAAGCCCGATGTTGTGATGTTTGAGAAGGTTCCTGACAGCGCCCCGATTGAGTCGAGCAACACAAATGAATCGCCCGTGCTGATCGCGCAGCCAAGGATACAACTCAGCGCGAGTGTCCCGCTGATGCCCGCCGTACCGCTAATGTTGAACAGATCGGATGATCCGCTTGACGCTAGCTGGCTATTGAGGAAGCCACTTGCCGACTGGAAGAAATTACCTGTCAACGCCAGCGTGCCCGTTGCCCCAAGCGCACCGGGGGCGATGCTGCCGTCATTGGTCAGGTTGGTGCTGGCAAACGTCCCCGTCCCACCAAGTGTGCCGTCATTATTGAAGGCCGCTGGCAGAGCGATGGTGCCGCTCAACACGTTGATCGTGCCGTTATTATCAAGCGCAATCCCATTCGCGAGCGTCGATGTACCGGTGCCAGCGGTTTTTTGGATCAAGCCATTATTGGTAAAGCTGGAGGCTGCACCGCCATTGTTGTTGATGCTGTTGTTGCTTGTGATCGCGATAGTGCCGTTGTTAACGATTTGCGATCCGTTTTGGAGGAACAGGGTTCCGTCCCGCCAATTCACCGTGCCTGGGTTGGAAAAATTCGCACCATTTAGGAACTTGTTGCTGCCGCTCTGTGCCGTCAGCGTCGATCCGCTTGTGAGATTCCACGATCCGGCAAAGGTGCCCGCGTTCCAGTCAGCCGCGCCGGATAGCGCCGCATTGGTTCCCGTAAACGTGCCGCCGTTGAAATCGAGATTGGTCGAACTGATCGCGCCGTTGAATGCTGCATTGCTGTTGATCGCGTTGATGCCCGCGCCAACGAACACGCTTCCCGTGTTGAAGGTGGCAAGGCCGCCATTGAACGCAATCGTACCTGTCTGGGCGTCAATCGTCCCGTTGTTGACAAAGGCGTTGCTGATTGTGGTGCTACCCGTACCTGCGGACTTTCGGAAGATACCACTGTTGTTGAAGGTGGATGTCGCGCCGCCGTTGTTAACTATTGAATCATTCGCTGTCGTGTTCCAGAGCGACTGGCTGTTAATCGTCGCTCCGCTCTGGAGGAACAGGGTTCCGCCCGTCCAGTTCACCGTGCCGCTTTGATTAGTGAAGGATACGCCGTTCCAGAATTTATTGGAACCCGTCGTCAATTCTAGAATATCTGGAGACAGCAGTGGCTCGGGCGCGGTCACGCCCGGTATGTAATTCCCGCTCGAAAAAATAAAAGTCGCTGCGTTGGCGGGCGTGGCCATAGAAAGTCCGCTTGCCCCAACCAATAATGTCATCAATTTACGCATGTCTATGATCCCTTAATATGTGAGTATCGATAGCGCCCCGATTTTACGGATTTTTTGTTCTCACAGGCTCAAGCGCAGGATCGGGCAGAAACGGATCAACGAAATTTTAACTTTATGAATCCCGTGTTGGGACATGCGAATATCCTTGCGTTGCCCTTGGCTCCCCCATAGCTTCCCATTGGGGAACGGGGGCGTATGGATTCCGAGCGATCAAGTGATAGCCTGCTTGCGGCATGGCATGACGGGGATCGTATGGCGCGCGATGCACTTGTTGCCCGGCTTCATCCCGAACTTGCCCAAATTGCGGCGGCGCGACTGCGCGGAGAAGCCAATTCTTCGCTTTCCACCGGCGATCTGATCAACGATGCGATCCTGCTGCTTATCAGCCTCGACCGGATCGACTTTGCCAATCGCGCGCATTTCATCGCGCTTGCGTCAACGCTGATGCGGCAAATCCTTGTTGATTATGCGCGCGCCAAAGCAACCGATAAACGCAATCATCATAAGGTTGAACTCAACACCCGGGTCGAAGGCGAACAAAAGTTTGACCTGAATTCACTCGATTCCGCGCTTATACGGTTGGGAGCGATTGATATGGATTTGGCTGAGCTGGTCGAGATGCGGTATTTTGGGGGCATGACGCTCGCTGATATCGCGATCGTCAGCAACGTATCTGAAGCAACCGTCAAGCGTCGCTGGCAAACCGCACGGGCTTGGCTCACCGATGCTTTGGCCAACCCCATTGACGGACTCTGACCCTGCACTCGAACGCCGCGTCCTCGACTTGTTTCAGGTGTTACTTGACCTGCCCGAAGCAGAGCGCGTGGAATGGGTGGAAGCCCACAGCGATTTAGACAGTCCGCTGCGTGCGCGGCTGATGGCGATGCTTGCGGGAGATCGGCTCGCCAACATGCGCACCGGCGGCGCGAGTGGTTTGCTTGATGATGAACGCCTGCCCGAACGGATTGGCGCATACAGGATCACAGGCATGATCGGTCAGGGTGGGATGGGTGCGGTTTATCGCGGTGAGCGGATGACAGGCGATTTTGATCATGTCGCCGCGATCAAGCTGATCCGTCCCGGCGCGCTTTCGGATACGCTCGTCGAACGCTTTGCGCGCGAGCGGCAGACGCTGGCCAGCCTCTCACATCCCAACATTGCGCGGCTGTTTGATGGCGGCGCAACTGAGCGCGGCGATCCTTACATCGTCATGGAATATGTTGACGGCGTCCCACTGGGGACATGGATAGAAACCGAAGCAACTTCGCGTGCCGAACGCACACGGCTGTTCCTCGACATTTGTTCAGCGGTCGGCTTTGCGCACCAGAATCTGATTGTCCACCGCGACATTACCCCGTCGAACATACTTGTCGCGCATGATGGCACGGCAAAGCTGATCGATTTCGGTATCGCCCGCCCGCCCGTTGCCGATAGCGAAGCCGCCCCGTCAGCGCGCAAATCGCTTGTTGGGCTAAGCCTGACACCCGGCTACGCAGCGCCTGAACGCGTGGCGGGCGAGCTGGCAACCACGCTATCCGATGTGTATTCGCTCGGCATCCTGCTCGATAAATTGCTCAAGGATGACACCGATGCTGATCTTAACGCGATTATTGCCCAGGCAAGCGCTACCGATCCTGCCGACCGCTACCCCTCAGTGGATGCACTCGCCGATGATCTAAAAGCATGGCGTGACGGCCATGTGGTCGCCGCGCGCAAAGGCAGCAGGCGATATGCGCTGGGCAAATTTGTGGGACGCCACCAGCTCGTTGTCGCTATGAGCGCAATCGGCTTGTTATTTCTTATTGGCGCGCTGGCTTATGCGTTGATCGCAAATGCGCGTGCCGAACGCCGCTTTGAAGAAACGCGAGGTATAGCCAAGGCTCTACTTTTCGATGTCTATGATGACGTTAGCAAAGTTTCTGGCTCTACCCGCGCTCGCGAAAGTCTCGCCAAAACTGGTCTTGCCTATATTGATGCACTCGCATCTGACCCTAATGCCCCGCTTGATGTGCAAATTGAGGCGGGTCGCGGCTATTTGCGGCTCGCTCAGGTAACCGGCGATGGGCAATCTGCACAGCTTGGCAAATCCGAAATTGCCAATGCACTGCTTGGTAAGGCTGAGGTAATTCTGAAGCCCCTCCACGCTGACAATCCAAGCGTGCAAGAGGTAACGCACGCCTATGCCGAACTGCTCGTCGAACAATCAGGTATCAATCTCTACAACAACAACAAAACCGATTTGGCCCGAGTTCAAGCTGTCGCAGCTTATAATCTGTTAAACGCGCTTGGCCCACCCACATCTCAAACAGCGAAGCTGTTGGCGCTCGCGACTCAGGCTGAGGGCGACACATATCTTTGGGTAGATGACTTTGCGAAGGCGCGGGTAAAATTCGAACAGGCCGAGGCATTTATCGCGAGTCTTCCCCCAAAACTGGCCACCGAACCAAGCGTGATGATGGTGCGGTCATCCAATCTGAAGCTATATGGCGAGGCGCTTCATAAATTGAAGGATGCGCCTGCCGCACGGATCGCACTAGACCGCGCAGTTGAGATTAATCGCATTTTGGTGCGTCTCGCGACAGATGATCCCGCGATCCAGCGCAAATTAGCAATCTCGCTGTGGTATCGCGCGGTTGTTCACCGCAGTAACTATCGTGACGCTGAGGCGCGTGCGTAGATTGATGAGGCGCAAGAAATTGCGCAAACAATCCTCGCACGCGATCAAAACGATGCGGGCGCGCTTAAATTGTTCATGCTGACAAGTGAGCTTTCCGCGCAGATTCTTGGTGATCAACGCCGCTTTCCAGAGAGCTATGCAATGGGGGAAAAGGTGCAAGACGCACAGGAAAAGCTTGTCGGCCTTGCTGGCAATACGCCAGGCGCATTGCCAGCAAGGCAACATCACTCGCCACAAATGGCGGCAACCATTATAACGGCGGCGATTATGCAGGTGCTTGCATGATCTGGCGCAAAGCCCTTGGGATTTTCGACAGCCTAGAGACAAATGGTGCGCTAACCAAGACTGACCGCAAGAACGGCAAGGCTGACCTTCAACGCTATCTCGCCTCAAGCTGTGACAATGGCCAGCCGCGCGCAGGAATGGGGAAAGAAATGTAACGAAGCTCCGTCGACTACTCTCCCTGCTCTAATTCAAGCTCAACCTTTGTAGCGCGGCCGAACATTGCAATACTGACCCTGACTTAGCCATTATATAAATCGATTTCCTCGCCGATACCGTGGGAGCTCACGAATGGCGCGTCTAGTATTTTGACTAAACTGCCAATCAATAGCCATATGAACGAATGGCCGGTTCAGCTGGGCGGCAATGGTGCTGGGAACGACCAAAATTTAAGCGACAAGCCATTGCCGCTGCGGGTGTCTTAACCGGCAGCTTTATGTGCTTTTGCCCTGGCAGCCGCCTGTCCGGACACGACAAGTTTTCGGTCGTCAAGCACGGTTCGGCTCCCTCCTAAAACCGGCCGCTCATTCAGCCGTATGCTTGGGCTAGGAACGAGTTGACAGGGGCACCATCGTCCGCCGCTTCACCTGCGCTAGCGGTCAAGAGTTTCCTTAAAAAGCGGCCCGGTACCGCGCGAGCAGGGGAAACCAACGTTCTTCCGTGCGAGCTATCACATCGGGCCCAATTGTAAGTTTAGCCACCCTTCTGTAAACACAATATAAACCGCGACTACGTAAGTAAGACAGCGTAACGCGGATTGTGTTCACGGATCGACTAGCTGGCCGAAGGAAAGGTGGATGATGCAAGCACTTGAGACTGTCGCCGACAGCTTGGGATTCCCTGAGGGGCCAGTGGCGATGGCGGACGGATCGCTATTGTTTGTCGATATCAAGAATCAGACGCTCTCGCGCCTTTGCACGGGCGGGGCCGTCGACACCGTCGCCGAACTCCCGGGGGGACCGAACGGCGTTGCCATCGGGCCAGACGGCGCGGCCTATGTGTGCAACAACGGCGGCGTTTACAGCTTCGTCCCCTTCGGTGATCAGGTCGGCGTTACGGTGCCCGGTCCGCGTCCGGCCAGCTACCAGGGCGGTTCGATCCAGCGGGTCGATCTGGCCACAGGACATTTCATTACACTCTACGATAGCTACGACGGCAAGCCGCTGCTCGCGCCTGACGACATCGTGTTCGATGCAGCGGGCGGCTTCTGGTTCACCGATTCCGGCCTCCAGGAGCCGGACGGCACCAAGAGCGGCGCACTCTACTATGCGACGGTCGACGGAAAATCTCTCGTGCACGCTGCGACGATTCCGATGCCCAATGGCGTCGGCCTCTCACCCGACGGCAAGACGGTCTATGTTTCGGATACGATCTTTGGCCGTCTGTGGGCGCTCGACATCGTCGGGCCGGGAAAGGTTGCGCCAGGCGCGCTGCCCGTCATGCCGGGCCGGGTAGTGCAGACCCTTCTGGGGTTCCAGTGGCTCGACAGCCTGAAGGTCGAGCACGGCGGCAACATCTGCGTCGGCACGATATTCAACGGCGGGATCAGCGTGTTCGGGATCGACGGCACCGTCGAGCACCTCGCCGTGCCGGATCTGTTCACGACCAACCTTTGCTTTGGCGGCACCGATATGCAGGATGTCTGGATCACCGCCTCTAGTACGGGAAAAATCTACAAGACACGCTGGGCTAGGCCGGGGCTAAGGCTGGCGTTCAATGCCTGATCGCGACGACGGCCTTGGGGACGACAACATCGCTGGAAAGCTGGTGGACGCTCTTGAGCGGCCCGATGGCAGTTTGGCGCTCCGCCCGGTACACACCATCGGCAACGGTGTTTCGGGGTTTTTCGTAGCGTCGGATGTCGCACCGGAATATTGCATCGCCGCGCATTTCCGGGCTGGCGGCGCGCCGGTTCCGGTAACCGTGAGGTTTTCGAACGGATCCGGTAGCGCGACCCGCCACGACGGCTGGTCGGACGTGCGCGGCATGGCTACCCGCTTCTACCTCGGCGACGGCAGCGCGACTGACCTCGTCGCGATGACTTTGCGCGAGTTCTTCGCACCGAACCCGGAGGCGTTCTTGGCCTTCGCCGTCGCCGCAAAGCCCGAACCCTTCACTCGGGAATCGCCGTGGCAAAAGATCCTCGATTATCTGCAGCTGAAACCGCCCATACGCGATCCGTATCCAGGCGAGACCATCCGACCGGACGAGGGAGCAATCCGCTTTGCCGACCAGAATAAATTTGCGCAGCTCGCGGTCTTCGAGGCGGCAGCAATTGGTGCCCCGGCAAGCTACGCGCGCGCGGTCTATCATGCCGTGCACACCTTCATCGTCACCGGGCGTGACGGCACGCGCCGATGGGTTCGCTTTAGCTGGCAACCCACGGTGGGCGTTCTCAACACCGATCCCAACGCCACGCCGGTCGATGTCTATTTGGAGCGCGAACTGCGCGATCGTCTCGGCACGCAGTCGGCGAAGTTCACGCTGATGATGGTGCTGGGCGAACTCGGCGACGACTTCGACGACTCGACGCGCCCGTGGCCACCGCACCGAGAACGCATCCTAATGGGGACACTAACCCTCGACAAGCTTCTCGACAACGACGACTGTGAGCGCCTGAACTTCAATCCCTGGCTGCTTACCAACGGCATTGAGGCATCGAACGATCCCGTGCTGCGGGTGCGGCGCGAAGCCTATCTGATTTCGGGCAAGCGGCGTGGTGCCGCGCTCTGTCCATTTGCGGGGAGCCAAACCGATGACCACTGATGGCGGCTGGTTCGATCGCTTCGTTGACAACCTGCCTAACCAGGGCTGGTTCAAGTTCCTGTCGACGCATGTTGTCGTGCCTTATTGGGTCTGGCGCGATCCCAAGCCGAAGCTGAGGGGGGGCGCGCGTCCGTCGGTGCAGCCTAGTGAGAATCTGCAGCGCATGATGAACCTAGTCATGCCTCTCAAGGACCCGTCGCCGGTCGGACGCGCCAAGGCCGCTTTCGCCATCGCCCAGAACGTCGACGAGATATTCGCGGGACTCGATAACGTAGGCACCGTCCATTTCGCGCGCTTCGTCCTGATCGAGGACAACATCTGCATGATCTCGGTCTACGACGGCGACTTCAGCAATTACATCCGCGACTTCATCGCCACGGTCGGCAGTGTCTTCGACGCGGTGATTGGGCTGGTGAAGCACGCCGACGAGATGATCCCGACCACTCACAACATCGAAGCGTTTATCGACTGGGTCCGGGCGCATGACCTGTTCCAGGCTCCCGACTTCGCCACCGATCTGTTCGGGCTGCAGGATGCAGCGATAGGCAAGCCGGCCGACAGTCCGCCGCAGCCGCTGAGGACGCTGCCGCGCGCGCTGATCCTGCAACTGCACGCCAACCCCAACATCTCGCTCGGCGGCGGCTACCGCGCCTATCCCGGTGTCTCGGCGTCGCAGGTTCGCGACAAGTTTGGAATGGGCTGGTGATTGCGGAACTCGACCCGAACGACATCCAAGGCAACGTGCTGCGGGGCTATCGCAGCACACTTGGATCGGTTCGCACTCTCATCCTCGAAGTTGCCGATCGTGCTGCGGCCCGGCGCTTCCTTGCTGCTGCTGCTGCCGGTGGCAGTGCCGACGTTCCGGGGATTACGACCGACGAGACATGGTCGGGGGCGCAAACGATGTGCTTCAACATCGGCCTGACCTACGAGGGGCTGAGGGCACTAGGAACGCCAGCTGCATCGCTAGCGACATTCCCGACTGAGTTCGTCGAGGGCATGACGGCGCGTGCCACACGGCTGGCCGACTATGACGACAGCGCGCCGACCAACTGGCCCGCGCCGTTCGACCAGCCGGAGCGGATTCACATCGTCGCGACCATTTACGCAAGCGCCGACAGCGGCGCGCTAACACTCGACCGGGTGGAGGCCCAAGTCGCGCGTGCGTTCACGGTCATCGGCATCCGCAACGGCCAGGCCTTCCCGGATAACAAGGTGCATTTCGGCTATGTCGACAGCATCTCGCAGCCTCGCTTCCGCCACAAGGACGGGAACCTTGATCCGCTCGATCCGCTCGGTACCGTGTTGCTTGGCTATCCAACACGCCTCGAAGGGTTGATGTTTCGCGTGCCGACGCCGCCCGAACTTGGCCAAAACGGAACCTTCAACGCGTTTCGCATCCTCGCGCAGGACGTCGTCGGTTTCGAGACTTACCTTGATCACGCGGCGCGCGAACTCGAGATCAAGTTTCCCGGCGATGCGATTTCGGCGCTGTTCAGGAACCCGGGCGACGAATACAGAATCGTGACCATGCTGTTCGGTCGGACCGACGGCGCGCCGATCGACGCGGCCGGGGATCGCTTCCGAGCATTGCGCGAGATCGTTGCCGCCCAATTATGTGGCCGCTGGCGTAACGGCGTGCCGCTGGCGACGAGCCCCGACCTACCCGACCCGTCGGTGCCGCTGACTGGGTTCGACTACACGGCCACGTCGGGATGCCCGGTTGGTGCGCATACGCGGCGGGTCAATCCCCGGGGCGGGCCGATCGTGCAGCGGATCGCGAACCACACGCGGCGCCTGGTTCGTCGTAGCATCCCGTACGGTGCGCTGTACGACCCCGCCCGACCCGACAACGAGGAACGCGGGTTGCTGGGCAATTTCATCTGCGCGAACCTCGCCGCCCAGTTCGAGGCGATCATGTGCGACTGGCTCAACCTCGGTCTCCAACATCCCGATATCACCCGATCCAACGACCCGCTGCTGGGGGCGAACGAACCCGAGACAAGCTGGTTCGATCTGCAGCTCAAGGATGGCGGCAAGTACCGTCTACGCGGTTTCCCACGCTTCGTGAGGACCCGTGGTGGTGCCTATACCTTCATCCCGAGCATGACGGCGATCAGGTATCTGTCTAGGCTTACCGGCTGAGGCACTCAAACGGCGGCAAGCGCAGTTTCGATACGCGTCAGCAGAGGCGATGCACCGGAAGCGTCGATGATCCGCCGCGCTTCGGTTAGGTGCCGCTCGGCCAGCACCCGGTTCTTCTTCAGCTTGTGGAGCAGGCCCAGAATCATTTCGGTACGGCCGATGTTGTGACCGTTCGGATCGAACTGCTGACTTGACCGTACTTGCTCGATCAGTCTGGCGATACGGCCCGAACCCAGCGTGATGACCTTGATCAGCGTCCCGACGTTTCGCAACATCACGCCGGTGGAGATGCTGCCCTCGCGGGACAGGATCGAGAGGTAGATTTCACACAGGTACAGGCGGCCCCAATCGGCCGAAGCCCGAAACCCTTCTTCCTCATTCTTGGCAATCGCGGCCTCGATTGCTGTAAGACCTTTGCCGATCTGGCCGTCGAGAACCTGCGCCACGCCCAGCATCAGCTCGGGGCCGGCCTGGAACATCCGCCAGCCGTTCGCGGTGCAAGTGTCGAGATGGCCTTGGACATCCTCGACGGCGCCGGGCTTCCTTAAGATTATCTTCGCACTACACCCCGCAGCCGAGGCGATGGCCTGCTCAAACTTCGCACGTGATACGCCAAGGGCCAGCGCCGACATTTCGAGCGCTTGTTCGTGATCGTCGGTGACGCTTGCGATCAGCGCCCGCATGGCGGTTCCATAGCCCAGTGACCGCGGGTCGCTCATCGCAGTACCTGCGGCCATCAGGCGGTCGGCGGTCGCATGGGCCCGGTTCACGCGGCCGCGGCAAACCTCGTCCCAGCCGACGGTCGCCAGAAAGAAATTCTGGAGATAGGCGTCGTGGAGACCGGCAAGTAGCGTCTCGGCCTCGGCGCGCTTCGCGTCGAAGACGTCGGTCGGCATCGGCGCGCAATAGGTCGAGACCGACAGCTCGCTGACCAGCGCGTAGGCGATCGCCTCGCTGTCGCCGAGGCGAGCGGCCATCTGCGACAATTCGGTCCGCACCTTGAGCGCGTCCAGATAGCGTGCATTGCAGACCAAGCACGAGACATAATGGTGGAGGAATAGCGCATAGTGTCGGCTATCACCTAGCCGATTCAGCGTCGGGATAAACTCATCGGCGAGCCGGATCATCGGCTTCACCGACAGCGAAATGTTTAGGCAGAGCGCGTAGCTCGCCAGCAGGCTCGCAAACTCTTTCTCGCAAGCGCAGTCGGGACTGGCCGCGTACAGCGCCAGCGCGGCTGCAAAATACTGATCGGCGGCCTCGTTTGAGAACACCCCGAGGCTTTTGACGCCGGCCATGGCCAGGTAGGTGAACGCGAGATCCCTGCAATCGGTCTGCGCATAATGGTGCGCAAGCAATTCTGCGACTTCAGCGAGCCGGCCGCCGCTGCGCTGCTCTAGCGCCTTTGCAACCACCAGATGAAGCTGGGCGCGACGCTCCGGGAGCAGGCTGTGATAGACGCAGTCCCGCATCAGCATCTGCTTGAAGACATAGGTAAAGCCGTCGGCATCGAGGCTGACGATGTCCTGCTCCTGCAGTTGCCTCAAGACAGCATCGAGATCATCGATCACTGGGGCGGCAAGGGCAAGGAGCGCGGCATCGAAACGTCGGCCGATGACGGCCGCGATCTGAAGCAGGGCGCGCGCGGTCTTCGGCAGCCGGTCCAACCTCGCCGCCAGCAACCCAAGCAGGCTGGCAGGCAGCGCGCTCATCCCTGACTGGGCATCGAAGACGGTGACGCCGGATTCCACGCGCAGCGCTCCCTGTTCGATCAGGAAACTCAGGATTTCCTCGCTGAACAGCGGATTGCCGCCGCCGCGTTCGGTCACCTGCTGGATCAGCGCGTCGGGCAGGTCATCGACGCCGAGCCGAATCATCGCGACGTGAACGATGTCATCTGCGACCAGCGGGGCGAGAACCTGCGTGGTCACGCTCAGCGCGTTCTGCCAGCGAGGGACATATTCGGGCCGCCGGGCAAGGATGATCAGCAGGTTCGCGGTTGAACCGCCATCGATCAGATTGGTAAGGATTTCCTCCGACGCGCTGTCGATCCATTGGATGTCCTCGAGCAGCAGGATCAGGGTCGAGTTCCGGCACAGGGCCTTGAACAACGCCGGCAGTAGATTCCGCGTTCGCAAACCGATCAGCACACCATCCAGTCCGGTCAGCGATCCGTCGGACGGAGCGAGACCTAGCAGGTTCTGCAGGAGACCCAGATTTTCGACGCTGTGCAGCCCGAGGCGATGCAGCCCGTGTTCCAGCCGGTTCGCAATCGCGCCCGGATCGTCCTCGGGTAGGATTTCAAAGATGGTGCGCGTCACTTCGAGGAACGGCAGGAACGGTGTATTCTGGCCGTCGGCCCCGCAATGTCCTTGCACGACAAGTGCGTCTTCGGCCCGCAATTCTTCCAGGAATTCGAAGATCAGCCGCGTCTTGCCAAGACCCGCCTCAGCGACGAGATCGATTGCGCGCAAGTCGGTTCGCGCATGGTGTAGCGCGTCGCGCATGCCCTCGAGGTTCGCCTCGCGACCGACGAGCGGACTCAGGCCGCGACCGCGTGAGGTGTCGAACCGGCATGCGTTCCCATGCACCCCGAGCAACCGCCAAAGATCTTGCGGCTTGGCCACACCCTTGATCACTCTCGCCGCGTCGAATTCCAGATCGACTTGCCACTCAGTCAGTCGGCGCGTCGCGTCGCAGATCAGGCAGCCGCCGGCGGGTGCTAGCGCCTCGATTCGTGACGCCAAGTTGACGGTGTTGCCGATCGTCGTCAGCACCGTGCTTTCGGTATCGACCGGCGCAACCACGGCAATGCCCGAGCTGACGCCGACGCGCATGATCGGACGCACCCGGAAGCGTGCCTCAATCTCGTCAGCGGCCCGCGCAAAGCTGGTTTGGATCGACATGGCAGAGCGGCAAGCCTTGAGCGCCGCATCCTCGGTCGCATTCGAAATGCCGAACACAGCCATGATGCTGTCCCCACCAAAGGCATGCACAGACCCGTCGTTTTCGCGAACGCACGTCGCAAGCATTTCGTACGCCATGCGTGCGAAAGGGAACGACTCCTCTTCGCTAAGTCGCTCCAATATAGCTGTGTAACCTACCATATCCGCGAACAGCACGGACACGTGACGCCGCTCACCTGAGCTAATGGAGATGCTTGCAGAAGATTGCCTAGGTTCTAACATGATCTCTTTCTATCTCCCCGCCACGGATAGTGCTAGCCGGCGACCTTGGTTTACTTGCGGCAGGCTCCTTTTCAGTCAAATCCGTCACAGAGTGGCCCACTAAATCCAGCCTTATTCGAACCGGACTGTTAGCAAAAGAGGAATGTGTCACGGTTCTCGGTGACTGCCTTTGATTGCAAATCTGTCGCCTAGCTTGGTCGACTGTCCGTTGGCTTTTTGACGACGGTATAATAACAAGGAGTTAGAACTAATACGGAAGATAGAATGTCCCACACCAGCTCTATGAAGATGAGCGATGGGGCATTCCGCGATGGATCCTGCCTTTCAAAAGTGCCAGCCTTTGGACAAGGGACGGCTGCTGGTTGCCAAGCGCGCATTGAAGCAGCAGCAGGTGTGGGCAGTCCATCAGTACGGCGTTGCGCGATCGGGCGCTGTTCGACTTCGCGATGGACTGCAAGCTGCAGGGCTGTGACGTGGTGAAGGTCCAGATCGGCGACATCGTGTTAGGCGGACACGTTCGAGACCGTGCCATTGTCTTGCAGCAGAAGACTAAGCGGCCGGTTGACCGTTCACGACTACCGATCAACGAAGCGGAGGCGCGCAAGCTCGATGAAGGGCTCAGCCGTCTTGCTGTTCGCGGCTGATGTGGCGGTGGCACGGGCTGCCGCCAGATCATCTTGTCGCGCTGTGACTGGTCGTGACAACAGCAATCATTCGCCCATAGGACTGTTGATGGCAGGAATGTCCGAAAGTAGGTTGTTTTACTCGAGCGAGACGCCAAACATAAAAGCGCGTCCGCTTCTTAATCGGCGAGCTCATCGCTGAAGGACGTAGAACGACGCCTAGCAGCTACCGCGATATATCTGCACGAACGTCCGCTTACACTATCGGAACTTCGGAAGCGGTCGTTCCGCTTTCCACAAACTCCCGCCGCTAGTCGCGCACATGAGCAAATATCGGCTTTTGACGAGCTATGACGTGCATCTAAACGACCGTAATGTTCGCGGTTTTAACCGCAAGATGGCCCCAGCGGCGGCGATCAGGGCGGTAACGTCCCAATCATAGAAATTTAGTCTTAGGCAATCGGCATCCCTAAGCCCCATGCTCATCAGCAGGCCATTTTTCTGGCGGTCATAGGCGCTAAAGCCGCTCACTGACGCAGCGAGCACAATGAGCATCAGCAAAAGCACCATGCCCGCATAGCCGCTCGTCACTTTTGTAACGATCCCGAGCGTCTGGTCAAACCGTTCGGTCAGTTCCTGAAGCGGTACTGGCGAGAGAGTAGGATAGTGTCGCCACAGGCCAGCAAGCGCATTCCATGCTGGTTCTGGCAATTCCATGCTGCCTATATAGCGGGTCGGGGCATCAATTTGCGCTCTGTCCGACAACGGAACCTGAAACCAGAAGGTGATCGATCCAGCGCCTGGTTGGTAGGCGTGGCTTGCCACCAGTTTAAAGTCATAGAGTTTGCCGGTGATCTGGTACTTGAGCGTGTCGCCATAATTAAACCCCATGTCTGTCATGACTTCGGGTTCGGCGGAAATCTTCCGCCAATTGACAGCGCCGGCCGGCCACCATTTGCTGCCGACGAGACGGTTGTTTTTTGGAATGGCGTCCGTCCAGCTCAGCCGGATCGGATCTTTGAGTGTGGCAAGTGTGTCTCTGGGTTTCTGTCTGTCTGTAAGCGCCTTGCCGTTCACGGCAACCAGCTGTGCAGACACAAACGGACGAAGGGAGCGTATGCTGCTGCCTTTCTCCTTGGCCCAACGGTTGATCGCGTCGATCTGGTCTGCCTAGGCTTCGGCTATCATGAGATTGCCATCATGGCTACGGCCATAGCCTTCCATCGTGGTCCCCAAGTCACGCATCAGCATCAGGGAAAACAGAAGGAGAAGCCCGCACAATCCTAACCCCATCACCTGCGCTGATTTGGCAAACAAGCGCTAGCGCATATCGCCTGCTGCTGGTTTTCATCCGCCGTGACCAGATAGCGCGTGCGGCCCTTACTGCCCTTGATCGACGCGCCCTCAAGACTTTTCGAGTGCGCCATGGCGCGTAGAGCCAAGCTATGCTCTTCCATGATGCGGTCGGGTTCATGAAACAGGATGGCAGTGAGCGTCAAGTTTGTGCTGCCGATATTGAATTTGTGCTGCCGATATTGAAGATGTCACCCACTTGCGTCCCCAGCTTGACGGCGAGCCGCGAATCTATCCAGATCTCGCCGACCTTCGGGCCTATCTCGCCGACCTTCGGGCCTCGGCTGACCGCGCGCTGCGTGGCGACCGGAGTGTCGCCAATCTGGAGATCGCCTTGCAACGGGTATGGGTCATCGACAAGCTTCAATTGCACGAGGCCGCATTCATCCCTGTGCGTAAGGGTAATGTCGGCTAGCTGTGTGACCGACAGGCCCGCCGCCAAAGATTTGAATGCGGCCTCGTCAGCTTTCGTCAGCGGAGTATGGCTTTCAATCACTAGGTCAGAGCCAAGCATATGATCGAGATTGCCGGCCAGGTAGCTTTGGATCGACGCGCTGGTAAGCGTCAGTGTCATGAGGAAAAAACAGCAGGGCCGTTTGCGTGGCCATGCTTCCGGCTGTGTGTGTATCGAGGTTGCCGGTGTGTTCGTCAGCGAAGCGTTCGCGGTCGATGCGAGCATGATCCGGGCCGATGCCAATCGCAAAAATGGCCATAACAATGGCGACCGGACACTGACCGCAAGCACGCCCGCAGTGCGTGAATACCTAGCAACGCTTGACGATGCCGCCTTTGGCGCGGCCACGCCGGTTGCACCAAAGGTCATCTCGCCGGATGATCGAGCGCGCGCATGAGCGCTTCGGCCTGCGGCCCGAGCGGCTGGTTGGCGATGGCGGATATGGCGATGGGCCTAACCTTGCCTGGCTGGTCGAGGAGCGGGGTATCGAACCGCACATCCCCGTGATCGATCACTCAGCGCGTCGCGACGGCACGTTCGAACGCGCTGACTTTACGTTCGACAAAGACGGGGATCGCTATATCTGTCCAAGTGGCAAGAACCTCAAGCCAAGGCACCGCAACATCGCCGCCGCAAACGCCGAGTTTTTCAACAGAATTTTAGCGCAAACAGCCACGCAGAGGGAATCTGACGCATATCCGAACTTACCCCAACCCCTCAAAGCAGCGGGGTGATATCCACTGGCCTATTCCCACGGCGGAGTTCAATCGTCACAGTCGGTCGGTCTTGGCCTGCGCGACCAATTGGCCCGCCTTGGAGGACGTTATCGCCGACGCGTGCGTCGAGTGCGGCGAGGCTGGTGATTAGGCTTGTCCAGCCACCGCCGTGATCAATGATGACGATCCGACCAAAGCCGCGAAATGGCCCGGCGAAGGCGATGCGCCCGCGTGCTGGCGCGACCACGAGCGCACCGTCACGCGCGGCTATCGTTAACCCGCGCGCGCGCACGCCGGTTTCGGAGACTTCGCCGAGCCCAGTGACGACGGTGCCCGCGACGGGCAGCCGGTAAGAAAAGCGCGCATCCTGTGCTGGATCATTGCCGCTCGGCTGTGCGCGCGCGTCGCCGGGGCGGGTCGGGCGGAGCATTGGCCCCGGGAGTGCCTCAAGCGCGGTTCGTACTTCAGCGGCGGCGCTGACATCGGCCATCAACTCAACAATGTCGCGCGCCTTTTCGCCAAGCGCAATCGCGCGGTCTTGCTCATTGATCGCACCGCGCGTGAGCCGCTGTGCATCAAGCCGCCGGGTCGCGGCAAGTTTGACAAGCCGTGCGCGTTCCTCGGCCAGTCGCCGTTGGCCCGCTTCAACCGCGACCAGCGCGCGGTCAGCATCGGCGCGCAGTTTTCGCCCCGCCTCAACATCGGCGCGAAGCCCCTGAGTGCGTGCGTTAACGATTGGCATCATCGTTGAAAGCACCGCACGCACATGGACGAGATCGCGGGTTGATCCCGGCTGGATCAGCGCAAGCCCCGGCGGCCTTCGCGCCATCGTCTGGAGGGCCGCAAGCAGTCGTACTGCCGGTTCCTGCTTTGCCGCCAGCCGCGCGCGCTGTTCAGAGCGGAGTTGCTCGATCAGGCGGATGCGCGCTTCGGCTGCAGTAATGTTCGCCTCTGCTGATTGGATGCGCGCGGCGACGGCGGCGGATTCAGATTTTGCGCGTTCGGCGGCGCTTAACTGGACGGCGGCTTGCCGTTCGAGTTTCTCTGCGCGGGCGTTGGCCGCTTCGGATTGGGATTTGGCCGTTGCCAGTGCGCGGCGCTCTTCCTCAATTGACTGCGCGCCCGCGACGCTGGCAAGCAAAAGCGCGCCCGCTGCGATGCAACGGACGCGCCACACCCGAAGGTGGTTTTGCTTACTTATTTTCGCTGTCGAGCTTGCCAAATTTGGCTTCAAACTCTGCGATCATGCCCTTGGCGAGCAAGCCAGCCTGTTCAACCCAGCTATCGCGCGTGATGCGGTTTTTGAAATTGCCAAGATGATCGTCAACCTTGTCAATTTCTCCCGCACCCCATGCCGCAATCTGATCAAAGCGGGTGACGCCAAGGCCGATTAGCAAGGTATTGAGCTTTGGCCCGATGCCCTTGATCTGGAGAAGATCATCAGCCTTGCCAACCGCTGCGGGAATGCCAATCGCGGTGAGCGCAACCGCGCCAGCGGCGACGGCAACCTTTTTCACGGTGCCGTAAATCCGCTCCCACTCGGTCATATTGCCAGCGGCAAGGAGCTTGGCCTGCGGAATCCATTCCTCACGGCCAATGCGATCCTTGAATTCGCCGAGATGATCATCAACCTTATCAACATCGCCCGCCGACCAGTTTGCAATCTGATCAAAGCGGGTGATGCCAAGGCCGTTAAGTACACCGTTGAGTTTTGGCCCGATGCCTTTGATGATCAGCAGATCATCAGCCGTGCCGACTGCGGCAGGAATGCCAATCGCAGTGAGCGCTGCGGCTCCAGCAATGCCAGCGCCGGTAAGGCCAAGCCCGGCAGTGCTGGCTTTTGGTGTTTCAACCTTTGGCGCTTCAAACGCCGCAACTGGTGCGGTTGGTTCAGGAACGCGGACAGGCACCGTATCAGGTGCGGCGACGCGCGCGGTGGCGATTGGATTCGCAGCGGGTTCCGGTGTGCTATAGGCAAGCCCGGCATTTCCGCTGCTACGTGCCCATGCCCACCATCCGGTGAGCAGGCCGATCAGCAGCGGCAGGAGAGTCCATAAAATATTATTGGCGGTACAAAGAGGCCACATGATAAATTCCTTTTTGTCGCTGATTAAGCGTTGTCGGAGCGGTCACCGCCCCATATGAACCAAGCGATCATAAGACCGAGCAGAAAGAAGGCGAGCGCTGGAACCAGCGTTGCTAAAAACGAACCCATAGTCTCTCTCCTAATTCACAGCCGGTGCCGCAGCAGCGGCAGCCGTGGTTGCAACGGTAAATTCAATCCGACGGTTCTTGGCGTGCGCCGCAGCGTTTACCGCTGGATCAAGCGGCGCTGTTTCGCCGAAGCCCTTGGGGGAAAGCCGCTCAGCCGGAACGCCCTTGGCAACAAGTGCTTGAACCACCGAATTGGCGCGCTCTTCTGACAGTCGTTGATTTGGTGCATCGCCGCCAGTCGTATCAGTATGGCCACCGACTTCAATCGTCGTGCCTGCGCAGTCCTTGAGTGAGGCGGCAACCGCATCAATCAGGGGTTGCGATTCAGGGGTGATGGCTGATCCGCCTGTGGTGAAGTTGATCGTTTTGCCCTTGATCACTTCGTCAACGCCGGTCTGGCAGGTCGTGACGGCTGCTACCGTGGCGGGTGCTTCGGCAACTGGGGCGACGGCAGGGGCCGTAACCGCAGGCGCGGTTGCCTCAGGCACGGCGGCTTGTCCTTGTGGCACGCAATTTTTGCCAAAGCCAAGTGGCCCATGCAGGAACCACGCTAACACTGCGGTCGCGAGTGCGCCGAGTATAATTTTAACTGTGCTACTCATCCTCATCTTCCCCTTATTGGGTTTTACGGCTTGTGCCTCATGAAGAGTACACGACCCAACCACAACGTTAAAGCACTCTCAACCAGAGTCCAGTGTCGAAGCTGGAGTGATCAAAGTCACAGCGTAAGCCGTTCCAAAAGCGCGCTTTTTTGAAAGCCTGTCTTCAGCATCAATGAGACGCGTTTGCGGGTGGGTGCGGTAAAATAGCAAACAAGCGATTCGATTCAGCCCCCCTCGGCGGCCTCGCGGGCGACCTCACGCCAACCGATATCACGGCGGTAAAAGCCGCCCGGAAAGCGAATTTTTTCAATCGCGGCATAGCTGGCTTCGCGCGCGGCGGTTACGCTTTTGCCGCGCGCTGTGACGCTTAGGACGCGGCCACCGTTTGCGACAAGCTGACCGTCTTTGAGCGCAGTTCCAGCGTGAAACACGGTGGCGTTGCCAACATCCCCAATCTCAATCACCACGCCTTTTTGAGGGACTCCGGGATAGCCGTTCGCCGCCATTACGACCGTAAGTGCGCTATCATCCAAAAAACGAGGGCGCTCGGCACGCGTTAACTGCCCTTCCGCGACGGCAAACAGAAGTGCGGCAAGATCACCTTCAAACCGCATCATTAGTACCTGACACTCGGGATCGCCGAAGCGGCAGTTATATTCGATCAGCTTTGGTCCTTCAGCGGTGAGCATCAAACCGGCAAATAGCACCCCGCAATAGGGCATGTTCTTCGCGCGCATGATCTCAACCGTTGGTGCGATAATTTCGCGCATCACCTGTACTTCAAGCTCTGGCGTCAGCACGCGTGCGGGCGAATAGGCACCCATGCCTCCGGTGTTCGGGCCAGTATCGCCTTCGCCGACGCGCTTATGATCCTGCGCCGAACCGAACGGAACAACACTCACGCCGTCAGTGAGCGCGAAGAAGCTCGCCTCCTCCCCGGTCATGAAATCCTCAATCACGACTGACGCGCCAAGGTGTCCGCTAAACATATCCTCTATTGCGGCTTGGGCATCGGCGCGGGTCTCGGCGATGATTACGCCTTTGCCCGCCGCAAGCCCATCAGCCTTGATCACATAGGGCGGCGAAAAATCGCTCAATCCAGCAAGCGCATCGGCCTTGCGGTCATAACGCTCATAAGCCGCAGTTGGGATATTTGCGGCTGAACATATCTCTTTGGTGAAGCCCTTTGATCCTTCAAGCTGAGCGGCTTTGGCATCCGGCCCAAACACCGCGACATCGGCAATTCGCAAGGCATCGGCGAGGCCAGCGACCAGCGGCACTTCGGGGCCAACCACAACAAGGTCTATCGCATATTCGGCGCAAAAGCAGACTGCTGCCGCGTGATCCGCGACATCAAGATCAATCAGTTGGGCATAATCCGCGATACCGGGGTTGCCGGGCGCGGCGTAGAGTGTATCGCATGACGAAGATTGCGAAAGCCGCCATGCCAGCGCATGTTCGCGTCCGCCGCTGCCGATCAAGAGGATATTCATGGTAGAAGATACGCCTTTTGATGAAGAGTTCAATGCACTTGGATCGCGCCTCCTAGCCGAGGAGCGCGCGGGCGACAACGCAGGCGCGCTTTCGGTGAGTGAAATTTCTGCACTGCTCAAACGCCATGTTGAGAGCGGCTTTTCGCATGTGCGTATTCGCGGCGAGATTTCTGGCTTTAAGCGTGCGGCGTCGGGGCATCTCTATCTTGCGCTCAAAGATGAAGGTGCTGTGATTGACGGGGTGATGTGGAAGGGCGGGGCAGCGCGCCTTGCTTTCGCGCCTTCGGACGGGGTTGAGGTGATCGCCACTGGCAAGCTCACCACTTACCCCGGCCGATCCAAATATCAGATCGTCATTGAAAGCATGGAGATAGCGGGTGAGGGCGCGCTGCTTGCGCTCCTCGAAAAGCTCAAGGTGAAGCTTGCAGGGGAAGGGTTGTTTGACCCAGCGAAGAAACGCCTGCTGCCATTTTTGCCGCGTATTATTGGGGTTGTAACGTCGCCAACCGGGGCGGTGATCCGTGACATCCTGCACCGCTTGGCAGACCGCTGCCCGACGCGGGTAATTGTCTGGCCTGTGCTCGTTCAAGGGCAGGGGGCGGCGGCCCAGATTACGGGCGCAGTCAATGGTTTTTCGGCGATGACGGGTGCTGACCGACCCGATCTTGTGATCATTGCGCGCGGTGGCGGCTCAGTTGAGGATTTGTGGAGTTTCAACGAGGAAATCGTCGTTCGTGCGGTGGCCAATTGTACAATCCCAACCATCTCTGCAGTTGGCCATGAAACCGATACCACGCTGTGCGATTATGCAGCCGACGTGCGCGCACCAACGCCAACGGCTGCGGCGGAACGCGCGGTGCCGGTGCGGGCTGAGTTGCTTGCCGGTTTGCAGACGATGGGCGCACGCGCGCTACGCTCGGTTCAGCGGACGTCTGAACGTGCGAGTGAGCGACTGATGGTGACCGCGCGGCGGCTGCCAACGCCTGACACTTTGCTTGGGCCGCAGCGTCAAGATGTCGATGATTTGGGCGAACGGGCAAAGCGCGGGCTTGGGCGCCGTTTGGCTGACGCGCGCGGTGATTTGGCGCGTTCGGCGGGTGCGCTTAGGCCCGCTTTGCTTGATCAGCGACTGTCGCGCGCGACCGATCGTCTGGCCGCAACCGCGCGGTTGATGGCGTCGCTCCATCCACACAATCCTCTCAAGCGCGGCTACGCGTTGGTCACTGACCCAGCGGGTAAAGTCGTGATGAACCGTGCGACGGCGCAAAAGCAAAATGCGCTTTCGCTGACCTTCATTGACGGCCAAGTCAGCGTCTATCTTGAGCAATCGGGCGCAATGGCTTATGTCAAGCCAAAGCCCAGCGCGGGCAAAGCCAAGCCCGAACAGCCGGACTTGTTTTAGGAGTATAGCGGCAATGTTGATGACCCAAGGCGGAAGGCCAGCCAAGCTCCATTATATGGCCAACGGGTTTCGCATCCTTGCCCACGGTGATCATGTGACATGCGCGTCATCAGGCGCGCTGATCCAGCTTGAGCATTTGCGTTATTGGAGTGTTGCCCGGCAAGAAGCCTATGCGACCCCCGAAATCGCGACCAAGGCTGCGCTTAACCAATGATTGATGTGCGTGTCGCGCTCACAGCGCTCGGCCTGATTATGCTGCCAGGAAGCTGTATCGCCGCCCCTGCCAAAGCCCCTGAGAATCCAGTCAAAGCCTTTGCTGCACCTGCCCCAAAGCCGATCGCATCCCCAAACATTGGCCGTTTTCAGCTTGACCGCCTACCGCAGCAAGGCAGCCTCGCGCGCGGTAAATTACCAATCGGAACAAAGCGCCTGGTGGTCAATGGTCAGGATGTTGAAATTGCCGC
>JANOXQ010000013.1:0-63732 GCA_031418495.1 Sphingomonadales bacterium | reverse complement strand
GAAGGTTGCGATTGTCAGCCCCAAGGCACAGACGACGCGCGTCCGCCTGATGGGCATTGCGATGCACGGGCAGACGCAGCTCATGCTTGTTGACACGCCGGGAATTTTTGATCCCAAGCGGCGGCTTGACCGGGCGATGGTGCAGGCGGCATGGGGCGGCGCTCAGGATGCTGACGTCATCGCGCTGGTGATTGATGCCAAGGGCGGTCTTGGCACCAAGGTTGCTAATATGATCGAGGCTTTGAAAGCGCGCACCGAACCTAAGCTGCTCATCCTCAACAAGGTTGATATCGCTGACAAGGGCAAGCTCCTGATCCACGCCCAGCGCCTCAATGAACAGATCAACTTCACTGAAACCCTGTTTGTCAGCGCGGCAACAGGTGACGGGCTTGATCTTCTCAAAGATCGACTGGCGGCGCACATGCCCGAGGGGCCGTGGAACTTTCCCGAGGATCAGGTAAGCGACGCGACCGAGCGGATGACGGCGGCCGAAATCACTCGCGAACAGCTTTTCCTCCAGCTCCACGCCGAACTCCCGCAAGCAAGCGCGGTCGAAACCGAAAAATATGAAGAACGCAGTGACGGATCAGTTGAAATCCACCAGCAAATCCTCGTTGAACGCCCCACTCAGCGCGCGATCGTGCTAGGCAAGGGCGGCGCACGGCTCAAAGAAATCGGATCACGCGCGCGCGCCGAAATCGCCCTTAACTTGGGGCGGCGGGTGCATCTCTACCTCCATGTCAAGGTCAACCCTAAGTGGGAGGATGATCGCGAGCATTACCGCAATATCGGGCTGGATTGGGTCGATTAGCGCAGAATCCCAGCAACCCATTCGGGAACAAGGTCGGTCGCAGCACCCATGCGACTTTCATCGAAGAAATGGCTTCCCTGCGATGGCTCAAGATTAAGTTCCAAAGTGCGCGCGCCATAATGCCGCGCCGTGCGGACATAGCCAGCTGCGGGGTAAACCGCGCCTGATGTGCCGATTGAAACAAACAAATCAGCGCGCGCAACCGCTGCCTCGATTTCATCCATGCGGTAGGGCATTTCACCAAACCAAACGATATCGGGACGAAGCGCCGCTTCACCGCAGGCAGGACATGGCGGACGATCAAGCAAGGTGGCGCGCCACTCTCCGCGCGCGTCACATGCGTTGCACCACGCCGAAAGATGCTCGCCGTGCATATGGATCAGACGTTTTGCTCCGGCCCTCTCATGCAGATCATCGACGTTTTGCGTAACAATGGTGAGTTCACCCAGCCAACGCGCGTCGAGAGCGGAAAGCGCGTGATGCGCTGCATTTGGTTCAACCCCCTGAACAAAGGCGCGGCGCAAATCATAAAAGCGCAGCACCAAATCTGGATCACGCGCAAAGGCTTCAGGCGTTGCGACATCTTCAACGCGGTGCTGCTCCCACAATCCGCCCGAGTCACGAAACGTACCAACGCCGCTTTCGGCAGAAATCCCAGCGCCGGTCAGGATCACGATATTGCGGATGTCGTTCATGTGCCCCATGAAGCATCGAACAACCAAAGAGGCAAGCCATGACAGCAATTGGAATCATCGGCAGTGAAGGTCGAATGGGTGCGGCACTTAAGGCAGCCACCACCGAAGCAGGTGCAGCGCTGTCAGGCGGGATCGATATTGGCGGCGATCCAATCGCGCTTGCCCGCATCAGCGATGTCATTGTCGATTTCTCCTCACCCAAGGCTCTGGTCAGCAATCTCGGCGCAGCAGTCGCGGCGGGAAAGCCGATAGTCATCGGCACCACCGGGCTTGATGAGGACCATCACCGCGCGATTGATGATGCCGCACGCCATATCGCGGTGCTCCAAACGGGCAATACCTCACTCGGCATCACCCTGCTCGCGCGACTGGTGCGTGAGGCGGCGGCGCGGCTTGGCCCCGATTGGGATATTGAGATTGCTGAACTTCATCACCGGCACAAGGTTGATGCTCCGTCGGGGACGGCACTCTTGCTTGGCGAGGCAGCAGCAGCAGGACGCGGTATCTCCCTCACCCGCCACAGCGAACGCGGTCGCGACGGCCACACCGGCGCGCGCAAGCCCGGAGCCATCGGCTTTGCGAGCCTACGAGGCGGATCAGCAGCAGGCGATCACACTGTCCTCATCGCAGGCGAGGGTGAGCGCCTAGAACTCACCCACCGCGCCGAAAACCGCAGCATTTTCGCGCGCGGTGCCATCAAGGCCGCACTCTGGCTGACTGCGATGCCAGCGGGGCGATACGCGATGGATCAGGTGCTCGGAATGTAGTTATTCTGCGAACTGCAACACGCATCGACCAATTACGTCGTACAAAGATTCGCAACATTGCTTGCCCGGCGAAGTGTCTGATAGCCAGATCGGATAAACATTACTGGAGCATAGCAATGATTTCACGTCTGGCGATCGCGATCGCGATTATCGCGTTTCCCATCCAAACGCTTCATGCGCAAGCGCCGACGACGCAATCAGCAACAACGCTCGCTCCTGCTGCACGGACAGCATGGGGTTTTGACAAAAGCGACCTGACGCCAGACTCCGCCGTCCGTTTTGGCGTGCTGCCCAACGGAATGCGCTATGCAATCATGCGCAACGCAACGCCAAAGGCCAATGCCGTCGTGCGGATGCGCTTTGACGTGGGCTCCACAGCCGACGACGAAGCCCAGCGCGGGCAGGCTCACTTTCTTGAACATATGGCGTTCAACGGATCAAAACGCATTCCCGAAGGCGAAATGGTCAAGCTGTTGGAACGTGCTGGCCTTGCCTTTGGTGCCGATACCAATGCTTCAACCGGATTTACCGAAACCATCTACAAACTTGATCTGCCAAAGGTGAGTGACGAGCTGATCGACACAGCATTGATGCTGATGCGCGAAACCGCGAGCGAATTGACACTCTCGCCTGCCGCCGTCGAGCGTGAGCGCGGGATCATTCAAGGTGAACGCACCGCGCGCGAAAATTTCGGGCTTCGTCAATTCCGCGATCAGATCAACTTCCTTGCGCCCGGCACACCAATCTCCAAAGGCCTGCCAATTGGGACTGAGAAAACCATCGCCGCCACCACAGCGGCTGGGCTTCGTTCGCTTTATGAGCGCTACTATTCGCCGGAACGGGCAACATTGGTATTTGTTGGTGATGCTGATCCTGCGCTGATCGAAGCCAAAATCATCAAGCAATTTTCCGATTGGAAGGCCAAGTCACCCGTTGTTGGCGATCCGGTAAAAGGTGTGATTGCTCCCAACCGCCCCGCAGCGACGCGACTGTTTGTTGATGCAGACGTGCCGACATCAGTCTCAATTGCGGTCGTTAAGCCGCTTGATGAAACCACTGACACCAAAGCCAAACGCGTCAAGGACATTGCTGAATCGCTTGGCAACGCAATGCTCAATCGCCGTCTGGCCGGGCTTTCCCGCAAAGCCGATGCGCGCTTCACTGGTGCCGGGGCAAACAGCACGACCTTCTTTAGAACCGCAGAGCTCACCAGCATCGGCGTCACCGCCAAGGATCGCGATTGGAAAACCGCACTCACTGTTGGCGAACAAGAAGTGCGCCGCGCGCTTCAGCACGGTTTTTCGGCCGCCGAGTTCAAGGAACAAATCGCCAATTACCGCACCGCGATCAAAAATGCGGCGGATCAGGCCGCAACCCGCCAGAGCGGACGGCTGGCCGATCAGATTGTTGGAACGCTTGATGAAAAAAGCATTTTCACTGATCCGGCATCCGATCTCATGCTGTTTGAGGCCGCCGTTGCGCAGCTAACAGTCGTAGACGTCAACTCTGCTTTCCGTTCAACTTGGAAAGACGCGCAGCCACAGATTTTCATCGCACATAATCAGGCGATCCCAGGCGGTGAGGCCGCGCTGGCCAACGTCTTCGCAGCCAGCACCAAGGTTGTCGTTCCACCATTTGCGAGCAATGATAATCAGGCCTTTGCCTACACCAATTTCGGCACACCCGGCGCAATCGCTGCCGATGCGCGGATTGCCGACCTTGACGTGCGGACGATCCGTTTTGCCAATAATGTCCGGTTAAACTTCAAAAAAACCGATTTTGAAATGGGCAAAGTCCATGTCTCGGTGCGCGTTGGCGGCGGCTTGCTCGAATTCCCGCAACAGCCTGACGGGCTTTCAACCTTCATGAACACCGTCTTTGGCGCAGGCGGCACCGTGGCGCACAGCGGCGATGAGCTGCAATCCATCCTTGCTGGCCGCTCGGTCAGCTTTGGCGTCAGTGCCGGGCTTGATGCGTTTCAGAGCGGAGGCGTCACCACGCCTCAGGATCTTGAGCTTCAGCTTCAGCTATTCACCGCAGCCTTTACCGCACCCGGCTTTCGCGCGGAGGGTGAAGCGCAGTGGCGCAATCTGGTCGGCGCATTCATTCCAACGCTCGATAGTCAACCCGGCGGCGTTTATCAGCGCGATGTCACGCGGATATTGGCAAGTGGTGACACGCGCTACGGCATCCCGTCCGAAGCCGCGCTCAAGGCGCTTAACTTTACCGCGCTAAAACCCATCGTCGCGCAAAGTTTTGTCAGCGGCCCAGTCGAAATCGCAATTGTCGGCGATATTGATGAGGCGCGCGCGGTTGCCCTTGTCGCCAAAACCTTCGGCGCACTGCCCGCACGTGCGGCGGATCGCCCCGATTATACCAAAGGCCAGTCAATCCGCTTCCCCGCTGATCGCAAACCAATCACCCTCACCCATGGCGGCAAGCCAGATCAGGGGATCGCCGCGATCTTCTGGCAAACCACTGACGGCAAAGACAGCCGCAAAGCTGCCCAGCTTGATCTGCTCGCCGGCATAATAGACTTGCTCGCAACCGAGGAATTGCGGGAAAAACTCGGCGCAACCTATGGCGCAAACGTTGGATCGACAGCCTCCGACACGCTGCCGGGCTATGGCTACCTCTCACTCGTCAGCACGATTGACCCCAAGCAAGCCGATATCGTCTTTGCAGCGGTTGATGGCATCGCCGCCACCCTCGCCAAAGCCCCGCCAACCGCCGACATCATGAACCGCGCGCGCAACCCAAAACTCGAACGCATCATCCGCGCCCGCCGCGAAAACGGCCGCTGGCTCGGCCTGCTTGATGAGGCGCAATCCTCCCCCAAAGACCTTGACGATTATCGCAACGCCGAGGCGATGCTCAAGGCGATAACGCCCCTAGAGATTCAGGCGCTCGCCAAACAATATATGGCCGCAAAGGATGCGCTGCGGGTGAAGATAGTGCCAAGGGTGGCGAAATAAGGGCGGTACCCGTAGCTACAAAAATTCTTGACCAAATTGTTTTTCATAGCTACAAAAAATAATGAACATCGTCTTTGATCCGATGAAAAATGAGGCCAATATTGCCAAACATGGCATTTCGCTTGCCCGTGCTGCGGATCTCGATGTGCTTGCCTATGTTGCCGATCATCGATTTAGTGAGCCGCGTTTTCGGCTCTATGGTTTGATCGACGGCGAGGCTCACTGCGTTGCAGGCACTGATCGTGACGGTATCATCCGCGTGATCAGTCTGCGCCGCGCCCATGCCAAGGAGATGCGCCGTTATGTCCCGTAAACCGCCCGTCATTATCGACGAAGATAATCCCGAATGGAGCGCGGATGATTTTGCACGCGCCAAAACTGGCGAGGATATCCCGGCGCACATCCGCGCTGCCTTCCCCAAAACGCGCGGGCGGCCAGCGGGATCGAATAAGCAACTCGTCAGCCTGCGGATTGACCGCGACGTGATCGAACGCTTCCGCGCGAGCGGCCCCGGCTGGCAATCACGGATCAACGAAGTACTGAAATCCGCCACACATGGCTGAACCAGCAAAGCGCGCGCGTCAGCCCAAACGTCCCGCGCATTTGCCGCACGGGCGGTGGTTGGGAGACTTGGGAGACCTTAGCCCATTCGAAAAGCGGCTTGTAGCGGCGTGCGCGCGGGGTGAGGTTTGCGAACCCGATGATTGGGATGAGAAGCGGCCAGAGGCGGATGCAGCGACCGAGGCCAATATAGTTCGCGCCGAACTGATCCGCTTTCTAGCGCTTGGTGGTGATGATGAGCACCCTGTGCATGAATTAGGAGTGTCAATATCTGGATGCTTCATAAAAGGAAAGCTGAATTTAGATAATTCAGAAAAAATTTGTGCTATTTCACTTACAAAGTGTCGATTTAGTGATGATTTCTCAATTAAAAATTCCACTGTCGGCGAAATTGTTTTAGATGGCAGCTTTTTAAATGGCTTTGACGGCACATCTTCACACTTCAAGGGGTCATTATCAGCAAAAGACGAATTTGAAAATGAAGGACAATTCAAATTTGTTAAATCTATATTTGATAGAGATGTTAATTTTAACGGAAGCAAATTTAAATGCAAAAAAATTAATAATAAAAATGATATATCTATCAATGGCAATAGATCAATAATTTATGGCAATGTCTATATGGGTGCTCTAAGAAATTCAGACACTCTAGAAATTTCTAAGCAAAATAGTAGTATTACAAAATTTAAATCAATTGGTGAAGTTAGATTTTATGGAGCGGATATATATGGTGATTTGATACTCACTTGTGGTGATTTTTCAAATATAAATGGAGTTGCCCTCGATTTAGCTCATTCTAAAATTCGCGGCTGTATATATTTTTATTATCATTTTTTTAATCATATTGATATGGAACCCGATGAGTTTCATATTGATGGTGCTCTTATTTTAAATAGTGCAACAACTCACTCAATATCCGACTCTTATAAAACATGGGATACAGATATTAAAAGCGGCAATAATAAATTTCAATATACCTTACATGGATTCACATATAAAATTTTCGAGCCTGGCTCTCCTTTAGAAGCGGCATACAGAACACGATGGATAATAAATCAGACTCAATTATTAAAAATAAAAGATGCTAATACAGACAAATTAGTTGTTCCTTGGTTGTTTTTGGCTCAACCTTGGGAACAAATAATAAAAACACTTCGTGAAATGGGTTACCCAAACGAAGCTGCGAATATCGCAATAAAAAAACAACATCAGATAAAAGATTTAATGTATTTAAAAAATACAATAAATCAAACTACAAAATTAATAAATAAATTTTTTTATGTCAAGCATTCAATCGGTCGATTTTTGAGATTCAACCTACATAGAATTTATTATTATATTATTGGCTATGGCCATCGTCCCATTTGGACCGTGTATTGGATGACGGCGGTATGTATATTTTGCTCGATAGCCTTTTATTATGGACGCCACTCTGGCGTTTTTGGGCCAACAAATCCATTGATCCATGCTAGCGCGAGCTTTGACATCTGCGGAGCGCAGGGTGATATGAAGCCGATTGAAGAGGGGCAGGAAGAAAAAGAGAAAAAGCCTTATTGGACATCATCCAAATGCTTAATGCCGCCAGAATACACTACCTTTCAGCCATTCCTTTATTCGCTCGACCTGATCTTGCCGCTTGTCGACCTGCAACAAGATAGCGATTGGGCGCCGATTGTTTCCAATGCGAAAGGCGAGACGTTATGGGCTGGCCATGTGCTGCGCTGGCTGATGTGGTTTGAAATCCTGTTCGGCTGGATGGCGAGCTTGACGCTAGTCGCGGTGCTGGGTCGGTTGGTTGATAAGGATTAAGCGGGCCCACCCGTCACTCGCCGTATAACGCCCAAGCAAAGCCCTTTCCTACAGGCCGGTATTCATGATATGTTCCGATCATGTATTTGCCTCTCACATATCATTCGCTGTGCCTCCATGTGTCCTCTCGGCTGCGCGCTATTTTTCGGGCTTCGCAAATGCGCGTGAATATACCGATTCAGTGTCAACTTCCTGAGATTTCCGCCATTTTTGAAAGGAGCACCTGGCCTTTATCCCCGTCCCTCTTCGCGCCTTTGCGGCTTCGCACGAACCCATTCAACCCTACAGCGCAAAGGGGGTGAGACAGCCGATAAGGTGACATAAGGTGACAGAAAACATGCGTTACAAGTGGACTTTGTCACCTTACGCGCGGGATGACATCAGGAGGTGACCCACTCTGCCCTCGGATAGCCCATCGCATAGAGAATCGCGCTGAGATCGCCGTGCAAAACCGCCGCTGAGGCCGCCGCGCGCGTTTTGGGTTTGGCGTGGTAGGCGACGCCGAGGCCAGCGGCTTCGATCATCGGGATGTCGTTCGCGCCGTCGCCCACTGCGAGCGTCGCTTCGACGCTCAGCCCGCGTTCGGCCATCGCGGCGGCGAGTGCATCGCGTTTGCTCTGCGCGCCGACGATTGGGGTGGCGACGCTGCCATCAAGCGCGCCGTCTGCGATGCCAAGCCGGTTGGCGATGACTCGGTCAAAGCCGATGTCTGCGCCGACAGGCTCGGCAAAGCGGGTAAAGCCGCCCGAAACAAGCACGGCATAGCCACCGTGTGCGCGGAGCGTGCGGACGAGCGCGCGGGCACCCGGCATGATCTTCACCCGCTCGGCAAGGCATTGTTCGATTGCGCTTTCGGGGAGGCCTTTAAGCAGGGCAACGCGGCTGCGCAGAGCGGCTTCGAAATCAAGCTCGCCGCGCATTGCCGCCTCGGTCACGGCTGCAATCTCGGCCTTGATCCCGGCATAGTCGGCGAGTTCATCGATACATTCGACGGTGATCATCGTTGAATCCATGTCGGCGATTATCAGGCGGCGGCGGCGGTGCGTGGTGGTTTCGACGATGACATCAACGCCGGGGATCGCGTCTTCAAGCGCCTGTCTTGCCGCTAAAGCATCGCCAGTGAAATGAAGGTCGGCGGCTTTTTCGGGTTCAATCACATTTTGGGAAAGGAGCGTTATACCAGAATCCACTAGCCGATCCGCAGCGGACGAAATATCTCCCGCTTTCAAGGTTTGGGCTGCTATCAGGGTGGCTGTGAACACGAAACTTCCTTTGATTGAGGGCCAACGCCCGCGCGTGGCGCTTATTGCGGGGCCGACGGCAAGCGGCAAGTCCGATCTTGCGCTGGCGCTCGCAAAACTGACGCCAGCAACGATCATCAATGCCGATGCCAGCCAGGTTTACCGCGATTTGCGTATCCTGAGCGCCCGGCCGACGGTGGAAGATGAGGCAGCGGTGCCGCACCGCTTGTTCGGCCATATCGATGGCGCGGTCGCGTGCTCGGCGGCCGGGTGGGCGTATGAGGCCAAGGCGGCGATTGGGGAGGCGATTACGGCGGGGCGCTTGCCAATCCTCGTTGGCGGCACCGGGCTTTATCTGCGCACCTTGCTCGATGGCATTGCGCCGGTACCTGAGATTGACCCCGCCATTCGCGCGGATGTCCGGCGGCTTGATGTCAGCGCGGCCTATGCAGCCCTGCAAATTGAGGATTCAGCGGCTGCCGCACGGCTTGCCGCAGGTGATAGCACGCGGGTTGCGCGTGCGCTTGAAGTCATGCGGTCAACCGGACGGTCATTGAAAAGTTGGCAAGCCGAAACTGTTGGCGGGATTGGTGAACAGATTGATCTCACCCCGATGATCCTGCTTCCGCCGCGTGATTGGCTGTTCGCGCGCTGTGATACGCGCTTTGCAACGATGCTTGAACGCGGCGGGATCGAAGAAGTGCGAGCACTTCTGGTGCGAAAGCTTGACCCTGCCCTGCCCGTAATGCGCGCAATTGGGGTGCGTGAAGTGTGTGCCATCCTTGATAATCCCGCTAGCGCTGATGAACAGATCAGCCTCGCCAAAATCGCAACGCGCCAATATGCCAAACGCCAGTTCACTTGGTTCCGCAATCAGTTTCCAACCGATTGGACTCGCATCGAATGTGAAATTAATATCGAAAATATCAATGAATTAGCAACAAAATTACGTGACACGACATTGACATAGCGTTTTATATCATTAGAGCGCCGGGTTCTAGACAAATGCGCTGCACCGCAACACAGCGGCGCGTGGACTAACAAGGAAGATGAAATCATGACCGCAGAACAATCAGGAGCCGATATCCTTATCGCCGCACTGAACGATCTCGGTGTCGATGTGATTTTTGGCTATCCCGGCGGTGCGGTGCTGCC
Organism: Sphingomonadales bacterium; assembly: GCA_031418495.1. GTDB lineage: Bacteria > Pseudomonadota > Alphaproteobacteria > Sphingomonadales > Sphingomonadaceae > Aquisediminimonas. The sequence goes on along the minus strand of JANOXQ010000013.1, from coordinate 53,718 downwards.
GATCTACGATGCGCTTTTTAAACAGACGCGGATCAAGCATATCCTCGTTCGCCATGAGCAAGCCGCGACCCATGCCGCCGAGGGCTACGCCCGCTCAACCGGCAAACCCGGCGTTGTTCTGGTTACATCCGGTCCCGGCGCGACCAATGCCGTCACCGGCATCACCGATGCGCTGATGGATTCGATTCCAATGGTAGTGATTACCGGGCAAGTAGCCACCCATCTGATCGGATCGGACGCGTTTCAAGAGGCCGATACCGTTGGCATTACGCGGCACTGCACCAAACATAATTATCTGGTGAAGTCCCCCGATGCGCTTGGTGATGTGATCCATGAAGCGTTTCATATCGCCACATCAGGCCGCCCTGGCCCAGTTGTGATTGATATTCCAAAGGATGTTCAGGTTGCGACCGCGCGCTACAAAAAACCCGGGCCGATTGTTCACAAAAGCTATCGGCCACAGATTAAGGCGGACATCAGTCTGATTGAAACAGCGGTCGAAATGCTCGCAGCAGCAGAGCGCCCGATCCTTTATACGGGCGGCGGTATCATCAATAGCGGCCCCGGTGCCTCGCAAATCCTGCGGGAGCTGGCGCGGATTACAGGCGCTCCGGTTACATCAACGCTGATGGGGCTTGGCGCTTACCCTGCGTCAGGCGAAGCTTGGCTCGGGATGCTCGGGATGCACGGCACTTATGAGGCCAATTGGGCGATGAACCAAGCCGACCTTATTGTTTGTCTTGGCGCGCGGTTTGATGATCGGATCACGGGTCGGCTTGATGCTTTTTCGCCTAAATCCAAGAAGATACACTTTGATATTGATAGAAGTTCGATAAACAAAACCGTTCGCGTGGACTTGGCTGTTGTCGGCGACGTTGGTCGCGCGATGGAAGATATGATCAAAATCTGGAAGAGCCGCCAGCACCAAAAGGCCGATCTTTCGGGGTGGTGGAAACGGATTGATGAATGGCGCGCAAAAAAATCACTGAGCTTTCCTGAATCGAAGACTGAAATCATGCCGCAAGCCGCAGTCCGCGCGCTCTGGGCAGCTACGCACAAGAAAAACCCAATCATTACGACCGAGGTTGGCCAGCACCAGATGTGGGCCGCACAGCATTTTGATTTTGAAAGCCCCAATAAATGGCTCACCTCGGGTGGACTTGGCACGATGGGTTACGGCCTACCCGCCGCGATTGGAGCGCAGCTTGGCAATCCCAATGCGCTTGTCATCGATATTGCGGGGGAAGCCTCAATCCAGATGAATATTCAGGAGTTGGCAACCGCGACGCAGTACCGCCTGCCCGTCAAGATTTTCATCCTCAACAATGAATATATGGGGATGGTGCGACAGTGGCAGGAACTCACATATTCCAGCCGTTATTCAGAGAGTTATAGTGATAGTTTACCAGATTTTGTGAAACTGGGCGAAGCGTATGGCTGGAAGGGCATCCGCATCGAAGACCCCGATGATCTTGAAAGCGGTATTAAAGCGATGCTTGATCATGATGGGCCAGTGATTGTCGACTGCATGGTGGCAAAGCTCGCCAATTGCTTCCCGATGATCCCAAGCGGCGCAAGCCATGTCGAGATGATGCTCGGCGATGATAAGGTTTCGGGCGAAATGTCTGATGAAGCGAAGGCGCTGGTCTGATGCACATTAAAACTGGCCCGTCTGAACGACACACACTCTCTGTCACCGTGACCAACGAACCGGGCATCCTTGCGCGAATTGCGGGCATGTTTTCGGCGCGTGGCTATAATATCGAAAGCCTGACCGTCGCTGATATCAGCGACGATGACATGGTCAGCCGGATTACCATCGTCACGTCTGGGACGCCTGCGGTGATTGAGCAGGTTGTTGCACAACTTGATCGGCTTGTGCCCGTACATAAGGTTACTGACCTTACCGTGCTCGGCGATCATGTTGAACGTGAACTCGCGCTGGTTAAGGTTGCCGGAACAGGCGATCACCGGATTGAAGCGCTGCGCCTAGCCGATGTGTTTCGTGCGAATGTTGTTGATACAACCATTTCGAGCTTTATCTTTGAAGTCACTGGAAATTCAACTAAAATTGATCGTTTTATTGAGCTTATGAGCGAGATTGGCCTTGTTGAAGTTGCCCGCGCGGGTGTCGTAGCGATGGCACGGGGCAAGGAAGCTGTTTGACATAATATTAAAAGGGAAGATGATAAATGCGTGTATATTATGATGCCGATGCTGATCTCAAGCTGATCAAAAATAAGAAGATCGCGATCATTGGCTATGGCAGCCAAGGCCACGCCCATGCGCAGAATTTGCGTGACTCTGGCGTCAAGGACGTCGGGGTTGCTCTGCGCGCTGGTTCGGCAACCGCGAAAAAGGCTGAGGACGCTGGCTTTAATGTGCTCACCAATGCCGAAGCGGCAAAATGGGCCGATATCATCATGATGCTCGCCCCCGATGAGCATCAGGCGGCGATTTATGCCGATGATCTTCACGCCAATATGAAGCAGGGTGCCGCCCTCGCATTTGCGCACGGGCTTAACGTCCATTTCGGCTTGATTGAGCCGCGCGATGATCTTGACGTCATCATGATCGCACCAAAGGGGCCGGGGCATACGGTACGCAGTGAATATCAACGCGGCGGCGGCGTCCCCTGCCTGATCGCAGTGCATCAGGACGTCAGCGGCAACGCGCACGACATTGGCCTCGCCTATGCCAGCGGCCTTGGCGGTGGACGCAGTGGGATCATCGAAACCAATTTCCGTGAGGAATGCGAAACCGATCTGTTCGGCGAACAAGCCGTGCTGTGCGGCGGGATCACGCACCTCATCCAAGCAGGTTTTGAGACGCTGACTGAAGCCGGATATGCGCCCGAAATGGCCTATTTTGAGTGCCTGCACGAAACCAAGTTAATCGTTGATCTGCTCTATGAAGGCGGCATCGCCAACATGCGTTATTCGATCAGCAATACTGCTGAATATGGCGACATCACCACTGGCCCACGGATCATAACGCACGAGACCAAGGCCGAAATGAAGCGCGTACTGGCCGATATCCAATCAGGCCGGTTCGTCAAGAATTTCGTGCTTGATAACCGTGCGGGCCAGCCCGAACTCAAGGCCGCTCGGAAGGCCGCCGCTGCGCACCCAATCGAAAAGGTCGGCAGTGAACTGCGCGCGATGATGCCGTGGATTGCCAAGAATAAGCTGGTTGATCAGACAAAGAATTAAACGCTTGCTTGACTCCTGACGGGGTAGGATCATCATACATCCTATCCCGTTTAATATTCAGGAGTATGCCCGATGCGTAAACTAACCTTTATCGCCTTGCTCATCGCCACGCCGTTAATCGGGCAAGGTTTGCAGCAAAGTGTGCCCGGCACGGTTGATATCTCGCGGGTCAGTGCTGGCAATTACAGTGTTGAAAGCACACATGCCCAGATCCAATGGACGGTGAACCACTTTGGATTCAACGATTATTTCGGCATTTTTGGTAGCCCAACCGGAACGCTCACGCTTGATCCAGCTAAGCCCAATGCTGCAAAAGTCAGCATTGACATTCCTATCAGTGAACTTGCCACCTCAAGGGCAAAGCTGACCGAACATATGCTCCGCCCCGGCACGGACGGCAAAGCGCCAGACTTCTTTGATGTTGCCAATCATCCAATGGCTAAATTCGTTTCAACCAGCGTCGTCGCGAAGGGCAAAGAGGCAAAAATCAACGGCACCTTGACGTTTAATGGCATAACCAAGCCAGTGACGCTGAATGCCAAATTTACCGGGGCTGGGGTTAATCCGTTCAACAAAAAGGCCACTGTCGGGTTTGAGGCAAGCACAATTATCAACCGCAGCGATTGGGGTATGAATTACGGCCTTCCCTTGGTGACAAATGCGGTTCGGCTCAAAATCAGCGTTGCGTTTGAAAAATCGGCCTAACGCTGGACAAAGCCTGTTACATGGGGTTAACGGTATCTGATGATCGCGAACAAAGGCCTTCTCCTTCTGCGACTTACGCGCCCTTAGGCGCGTGCTTTCTTGCGTGGATCGTCCACGCAGACGCTGCTTAAGGGACAAAAAAACAAACCCAAGGCATGAGTGAGAAGACCAATGCTCCGCGATCCTTCGCAAAAATACCGTCCTTTCCCGCAGGTTAACCTGCCCGATCGATCATGGCCAAGCCAGACAATAACGGCCGCCCCGCGCTGGCTTTCAACGGATCTCCGTGATGGCAATCAGGCACTAATTGATCCGATGGGGGCCGAGAAAAAAACGCGCTTTTTTGATCTACTGGTTAAGGTTGGCCTCAAAGAGATTGAGGTTGGTTTTCCAGCCGCTGGAGCGACCGAGTTTGACTTTATCTCGGGGCTCGTGACCTCAGGGCGCGTTCCCAATGATGTTTTGATCCAAGTGCTGACCCAATCACGCCGTGATCTGATTGAAACCAGCTTTGCTTCGCTAAAAGGTGCGCGTGCGGCCATAGTCCATCTTTACAATGCCGTATCACCTGCATGGCGGCGAATAGTATTCCAGATGGAGCCGTCGGAGATCAAGCGAATCGCCATCGACGGCGCTAAGGTGCTTCGTGATGAGGCCGCCAAACAGCCAAACACGGCGTGGCATTTTGAATATAGCCCTGAAACCTTCTCAACCGCTGAGCTTGATTTTAGCCTTGAATGCTGTGCGGCGGTAATGGATGTTCTCCAGCCGACACCCGAACGGCCAATCATTTTCAACCTGCCGGCCACAGTAGAGGCTGCCACGCCCAATATTTACGCTGATCAGATCGAGTATTTCGGGCGTAATATTCCGAACCGTGATAGGGTAGTGATCAGCCTCCATACGCATAATGATCGCGGCACTGGCGTTGCGGCGGCTGAGCTTGGCCTGATGGCGGGCGCTGACCGGGTTGAAGGCTGCTTATTCGGCAATGGTGAGCGGACGGGAAATTGCTGTCTTGTTACACTTGGTCTTAATATGTACACGCAAGGCATTGATCCAAAGCTGGATTTTTCAGATATCGATAGCGTTATCAAGACGGTTGAGTATTGCAACGCCCTGCCCGTTCATCCGCGCCACCCTTATGCAGGAGAGCTGGTGTTCACCGCTTTTTCAGGGTCACATCAGGACGCAATCAAGAAGGGCTTTGCCGCACAGTCCGCGCGCAACGATGAATATTGGGAGGTGCCCTACCTGCCAATTGATCCCGCTGATCTTGGCCGTGATTATGAAGCCGTCATCCGAGTCAATTCACAAAGCGGCAAAGGCGGCGTCGCTTGGGTGCTTGAACAAGACAAGGGACTAAAACTCCCCAAACGGATGCAGGCCGATTTCAGCCGCGTAGTACAGCGGCTTGCTGATGAGGCGAGCCGTGAACTTAACGCCGCTGATATCTGGGGGGCGTTCGTCAAACATTATGCGATTGAACCGCCGCAGCGCTTCAACCTAGAACAATATGAAGAAGGCCGCGCAAGCAATGGTGACCGCATTTTCACCGGTAAGATCGTTGTTGATGGCACAACTCGTTCAGTCAGCGGGCGCGGCAATGGCCTGATTTCATCCGTACTTGCCGCAATCAATGATGAATGGGGCGTAACGCTTGATGTCGTTGATTATTCCGAACACGCCATCGGCCAAGGCGCGAAAGTGCAGGCGGCGGCTTATGTCGAATGCAAAACGCCAGACGGCAAAATCGTCTGGGGCGTGGGGATTGACGAAGATGTTGCGACAGCGAGCGTTCGTGCGGTGTTGAATGCAGCGGGCGGGATTGATACGGAAACCAAATGACTGATGCTGACTTTATCGCTGGCCTGCCTAAGGCCGAACTCCACCTCCATATTGAGGGTAGCCTTGAACCCGAACTGATGTTCGCGCTCGCCAAGCGTAACGGTATCGCGATCCCGTTCGCAAATGTTGAAGAAGTCCGCGCGGCGTACAGTTTTTCTCGGCTTCAGGATTTTCTTGATATTTATTATCGCGGTGCTGATGTGCTGCGCACCGAAGCTGATTTTCATGACCTAGCGATGGCCTATTTTGATCGTGCGGCTGCTGATAATGTCTGTCACGCAGAGATTTTCTTTGATCCGCAGACGCATACGGCGCGCGGTATTGGGTTTGATATTGTGATTGGCGGCCTGCTGTCGGCAATGGATAAGGCGAAGGCAAAGCACGGCCTAACGTCAAAGCTGATCATGTGCTTCCTGCGCCACCTTGATGAAGATGACGCCGTTGCAACACTGAGCGCCGCTGAACCTTGGTTTGATCGCATTGCCGCCGTTGGGCTCGACTCAAGCGAGGTTGGCCATCCACCAAGCAAATTCGCGCGCGTTTTTGCTGCTGCTGCTGATGCTGGCCTACGCCGCGTCGCCCATGCCGGTGAAGAAGGCCCACCCGAATATGTCTACGAGGCGCTTGATCTCTTGGGAATTGATCGGCTTGATCACGGCAATCGCTCGCTAGAGGACGATGCACTTGTGTCGCGGCTGGCAACGTCGGGGATGACGCTTACCGTCTGTCCGCTTTCCAATACCAAGCTCTGCGTGGTTGACGATATGGCTGAGCACCCGATTGGCCGGATGCTTGATCTTGGCCTTAACGCAACTGTGAATTCGGATGATCCGGCCTATTTCGGCGGCTATGTGAACGCTAACTATCAGGCAATCGTTGCGGCTGGCGTTGTTAGCCGTGATCAGATGGTGATGCTCGCGCGTAATAGCTTCACTGGTTCATTTCTTGCCAAGGAGGATATCGCGCGCCATCTGGCCGAAGTTGACCGCTATGTTTTGGCGAGCGCGGCATGAGCCAGCCAGCACTGCTCTATATTGATCAGTCACAATTTATTGATGATGTGCGCGTGTTGGCAGGGATACTAGGCGAAGGCGATTGGCATCCAGACTTCATCGTTGGCATCGGGCGCGGAGGCCTTGTCCCCGCCGTATTCCTGAGCCACGCGACTGGAATTGCGCTGCTATCGGTCGATCATTCAAGCAAGGTGCCGACCTTTGGCGATGAGCTGCTTGCCAAACTTGCCGACAAGACGAAGACAGGCATTCGCCTGTTGATTGTTGATGACATCAACGATTCCGGCCGAACGCTTCATTATCTCCGGCAGGAATTTCTCAAAACAGGCGGTATCGCGGCGCATCTGCGCGTTGCTGTTCTAATCGACAATATCCGTTCAATCGAAACCGTTGATTACCGCGCCCGAAGCATCGACCGCGATCAAGAGCCGCGCTGGTTCGTCTTCCCGTGGGAAGCAATGGCCGAAACCGAAAAAACGCTCGTTGATGCCGCGATCAAGCATCACACACCCAACTGACGCCGGGTAAACCAAAGCGTAATCAACGGTGGGATCACCCATTGCATAAAGGGCGACAAGCCAACCCCGAATAGCACCGGCATCAGCGGCGAATATTGCCACACGCCCATTTCTGTCGCGATCAGCTCAATCGCGCTAGTGATCGCTAGGCCAGTAATCAGAAAAATCAGCACATGGCCGCGCTTCGCCGCAACAAACCAATAACGTGACCGCGCGAAAGCCGATGCCGTCCAAAAGGCGATTAGCATGATGAAACCGTCGGCTACGGTCGCCGCAGCGCACATTTTGATCACTGGCCAATAGGGCGTATCGGCGGGCGGCAGAGCAAACAGCGGCATCTGCAACATTTCCCACACAAAATTGAGGAGGAAGGCAAAGACGTAAATGTTGAATTCCGGAAATTTTGTAATGCGCACCAACAATCGCGCTTCTGGTTGATCCATTACACGCTCCTTAGTCGTCTTAAACTGGCTTTAGCATGATATGCGGCACGGGGTTTTGAACGATAGTGATCACATCCCCCGCCGCAACGAGACCACTGCTAATCACAATCGCCATTACCCCAGCCAAGCGGATCAAGCTCCCATCATCCGCGCGGTCAAGCAGGGCTTCCATCAAGCCGGGAAGGAGTCCATTAAGCTGATGACAGGGATTACGCAGGCCGGTAATTTCGACCACCGTGTCGTTGCCAATCCGAAGCTGTGTTCCAGATGACAGGCCAAGCAAATCGATCCCCCGCGTCGTGATATTCTCCCCCATCATCGCAGCGCCAACTGCAAAACCCTTGGTATCAAGCATCTCAAATAGCTCGGCATGGATTAAATGAACTTGGCGCAAATTGGGCTGGGTAGGATCTTTGGCAATACGGCTACGATGCTTGACGGTTTCGCCACAGTGGGCATCCCCGTCAACGCCTTGCCCGACAATTAAGCTGATCTGGGTGAGGATATCCTTACCAGAGCCATGTGTATTACGCGCGGACACGGAGACAACTTGGCTCATTTGATTTCGACATGCCACCATTTGGGACGAGCGGAACGATATGAGTGCGATAAGGGCTTAAAAACTTGGAGGTTTGGTTTATCAAAACTGCTTACAAGCAGTGCGACAACGGGCTTATCATCAACTGCGCCAAGCGAACTGCCGCATTGAGAGCAAAATGCTCTGCTTGACCCTTCCGAAGTACGATAAAGCGAAGGCGCGCCTCCAGCACCTACCCATTTTATTTGATCACGTTCAAACTCAACCCAAGCGGCTGTCAGCGAACCGGTATGCCGCCGACAAATACTGCATGAACAGCTATGCGGAAAATCTGGCTCACCTTCAGCGCGAAACCTTATATGCCCACATAGGCAGCCACCCTCATAAATCTTGCTTGATGACATTTTCGCCTAACTCACTTACGCCCAAATAGTTTTTCAATATCACCGTGTGCAAGTTTTACCCAAGTAGGCCGACCGTGATTGCACTGGCCGGAGTGCGGAGTAACCTCCATTTCGCGAAGCAGGGCGTTCATTTCGGCGACGGAAAGCACCCGCCCTGCCCGCACCGATCCGTGGCACGCCATTGTCCCCGCAACTGCGTCGATCCGTTCTTTCAGCGAAAGCGCTTCGCCGTGGGCGGCAAGCTCATCGGCAAGGTCAGTCACCAGCCCCTTGATATCACCCGCACCAAGAACCGCAGGCGTTGCGCGCACCAGCACGGCACCAGCGCCGAAGCGTTCAATCTCAAGCCCGAATGCAGCGAGATCGATGATCCGCGCCTCAAGCCGGTCACACGCACTTTCTTCAAGCTCAACCACTTCGGGGATTAGCAGCGCCTGTGAAGCGACCTCTCCCGATTCAACCGCACGGCGCATCCGCTCAAGCACCAACCGTTCATGCGCTGCATGTTGATCAACGAGGATTAGCCCGTCCTCGGCTTCGGCAACAATATAGGTTTGCGCAATCTGCCCGCGCGCAACCCCAAGTGGGTGGGCTGTGCGTTCAGGAATAGGGGCATCGGCAATTTCAGCCCGTGCAAGCGGCGGTGGCGCTGCAAAATGACTGCGATTGTCCCACACGCGGCCTTGAAATTGCGGCGTTGGCGCGGGTGGCCAAGCCGATTGCAACGGCTCGCTTTGCCAACGGCCAAGCGCAGCAACCGATGGCAATGGCGCGCGCTCCTGCCCTGCCTCATCAAGCGCGCGGCGAAGCCCACTAACAATCAGACCGCGCACCAAGGCTGGCTCGCGAAAACGCACTTCGGTTTTGGCGGGGTGAACGTTGATATCCACTTCGCTCAGCGGAACTTCAAGGAAGAGCGCGACAACCGCATGGCGATCCCGGGCAAGCATATCGGCATATGCGCCGCGCACAGCTCCGGTCAGCAGGCGATCTTTAACCGGACGACCATTAACGAACAGATATTGATGATCAGCAACGCCGCGATTGAAGGTTGGCAGGCCGGCAACACCCGTCAGCCGGAAGCCCTCACGCTCAAAATCAAGCCCAACGCTCGCCTGTGCGAGTGCACGGTCGGTAAGCGCTGCCACTCGGTCTGGGCCGCTTTCACCCGCTGCGACCATTAGCGTTCGTCGTTCGCCATGTTCCATTGAAAAGCCAATGTCTGCTCGCGCCATCGCTAGCCGCTTCACAACATCAACGCAGGCTGCATATTCTGCACGTTCGGAACGAAGGAATTTGCGCCGCGCCGGGATATTGGCAAATAACTGCTCAACCCGAAGCCGTGTGCCCGGCGGGATCGCCGATGGCCCCTCCTCAACCATCACACCATTATCAACGATTAAGCGCCAGCCATCGCTACCCCGAACCCGACTTTCAATCGTCAGCCGCGCAACGCTTGCGATAGAGGGCAGGGCTTCACCGCGAAAACCAAGCGTTGTCACCGCTTCGATTGCATCGCCAGGTAATTTTGAGGTTGCGTGCCGTTCAAGTGCCAACGCCATTTCTGGCGGTGACATGCCACACCCATCATCGGCAACATCGATTCGTTCGATGCCACCACCAAACAAAGATATGTCGATTCGCGTCGCGCCAGCGTCAATTGCGTTTTCGACGAGCTCCTTAAGGGCTGCGGCTGGCCTTTCGACCACTTCACCAGCAGCGATGCGATTGATAAGCGTTGAAGGCAGGCGACGTATTGACATAAACCATGCTGTAGACCAAGCGAACGGCTTCCGCGAGAGAGCAGAATGACGAATCGGGGCGATTTTATCTCGCCGCCTTGCTATTAAGCCGTTGTTTAATTTTCTTGCCCACGTTCAGGATCTAGCGGCCAATGAAATTTCCCCGTTTCTTAAACTTCAAATTTATGTCGCAGGATATGGCGATTGATCTCGGCACTGCCAACACCATCGTTTATGTTCGTGGTCGCGGAATCGTTCTCAATGAACCTTCAGTTGTGGCTATCGAGACTATAAACGGCGTAAAACGCGTTAAAGCGGTCGGGGTTGATGCAAAACTTATGATGGGCAAAACATCGGGCTCGGTTGAGGCAATCCGCCCACTTCGTGATGGGGTTATCGCCGACATTGAAGTCGCCGAGGCGATGATAAAGCATTTTATACATAAGGTGCACGGTCAACGCCGTTTTCCGAGCTGGCCAGAAATTGTTATCTGTGTTCCTTCAGGTTCAACTTCGGTAGAGCGCCGCGCGATCCGCGACGCTGCCTCAAATGCGGGCGCTAGCCAAGTGCATTTGATCCTTGAGCCTATGGCAGCCGCGATCGGCGCTGATATGCCGGTAACTGAACCAGTTGGTTCGATGGTAGTTGATATTGGCGGCGGCACTACCGAAGTTGCTGTACTCAGCCTTCGCGGGCTTGCCTACACAATGTCAGTTCGTGTTGGCGGCGATAAAATGGACGAAGCAATCGTGTCCTATGTTCGCCGCAATCACAACCTGCTGATCGGCGAAGGGACGGCTGAGCGGATTAAGAAGGAAGTCGGCGTGGCGAAACCCCCGCTCGACGGCGTTGGCAAGACGATCCACATCAAGGGCCGCGATCTTGTAAACGGCGTGCCTAAGGAAATCACGATCAATCAAGGCCAAATTGCCGAAGCGTTAGCCGAACCCGTAGGTACAATCGTTGAGGGTGTTCGCATTGCACTTGAAAACACTGCGCCTGAATTAGCTGCTGACATCGTTGACCAAGGCATCGTTCTAACCGGCGGTGGCGCTCTGCTCACTGGGATTGATGAGGTTTTGCGTGATGAAACCGGGCTGCCAGTGACCGTTGCAGACGATCCGCTGACTTGCGTTGCGCTTGGCACAGGCCGCGCTCTGGAAGATCCGCTCTTCCGTGGCGTGCTGTTGACAGCTTAATCGAAAGGCTGCCAATATGGCGCCGCCATCGCCAAGGCGCCCCGGATTTTCCAGAAGGGTGCAATTTAGCCTATTTGCAGGCTATGTCTTTGCCGTTGTTGGCGCGATCATTGCGCTCCTATTCATTGTGACTGCACGTGTTGACCCTGCAGGCCATGCTGCACTTCAGAACATTGTTGCCGATGTAACATCACCGATTTCGACGACACTGCGCGCGGCGGTCAACACCGTTAAGGACTTGGGTGGCGGCACTGCGGCCTATTTTGATGCAGCCTCCAAAAACCGAGCGATGTCACTGGAATTGAAGCTAGCGCGGCAAAAACTGATTGCAGGCGATGCCAATGCGCTTGAAAACCGTCGGCTAAAACGTTTACTCGCGATCGTTGAGCAGCAGAGGGCACGGCCAGTTACGGCGCGTATTGTGAGTTCATCGGCAACAAGTAGCAGGCGCTATGCAACCTTGGCGGCTGGCGCAGTCCACGGTGTGGAGGTTGGCCAACCAGTGCGCGCCGCCGATGGTTTGGTTGGCCGGATTGTTCAACGCGGTCAGTTTGCGTCGCGCGTTTTGCTGATTATCGACAGCGAAATAATCGTACCCGTCAAACGCGTGAGTGACGGCGCACCTGCACTCGCCATTGGCCTTGGTGACGGGAGAATTGAACTGCGTACACTTGCCGCAGGAACCAACCCATTCAAGGTTGGCGATATTTTTGTCACTTCGGGCACCGGCGGGATTTATGCGCCCGGTATCCCCGTTGCGATTAGTGTAAAAAGAACGCGTGATGCGACCTTTGGGCGACCGCTTGCCAGTCCCGCATCGTTAGATTTTGCAATTGTGGAGCCTATTTATATTGCATCCCTGCCGCCCGTTGAACCCGTAGAAACAGTGAAATAATGCCGCGTCTGCCACGCACCCGCATTGATCGCCCGCCATCATCCTTGCGGGTAACGGGCACACCCATTATCGCTGTCTTGATTGGTTCAATGGCGCCGCTCTTGCCAATGATTGTATCAGCGCCGGTTCTGCCCCCTTTTGGATTGATGATGCTTGTCGCATGGCGTCTGCGCCACAGGACGATCTGGCCTGCATGGATAGGCTTGCCTCTTGGCCTTTGGGACGACATATTTAGCGGACAGCCGCTCGGATCTTCGATGCTGTTGTGGACGATTTTAATGCTCGGGCTTGATGTGATCGACCGCAGGATGGTGTGGCGTGATTTTTGGCAAGATTGGGGCTTAGCGGCGGTTGTCATCGCGGTGATTTTGCTCGGCGGGCTTGGCATTGCCAATTGGACAGGTGGGAATACTGCACCCATCATCATACTGCCGCAAATTATCGTCTCTATTGCGCTGTTTCCTTTGCTTGCAAGGCTATGCGCAATAATTGACACGTGGCGGTTGGCGCGATGAATACAACAAAGCGGATTGTCACCGAGGCACAGCAAAATTTCAGCTTCACGCGGCGTGCACTTGTGCTTGGCGGCGCGCAAATGGCAATCGGCGCTGTACTCGCTGGGCGCATGGCTTATATCTCAATTGCGCAAAATGAGCGCTACTCACTGCTCGCTGAAAGCAACCGGGTTAATCTCACCCTGGTGCCGCCGCGCAGAGGCTGGATCGTTGATCGGAACGGCAAGCCACTTGCGCTCAACCGTACCGCGTTTCGGATCGATATTATCCCTGACCGGATCCAAGACAAGCCGCGCGTCCTTGGCGAGCTTCAAAAGCTACTTGGTCTGCCCGATGATGAAATTGATCGGATCAGCACAGAAATTGGCAAAAATGCTGGTTATCAGCCGGTTCAGGTTGCCCAGAATTTAAGCTGGGATCAATTTGCGACGATCAGCATCCGCGCGCCAGAGCTTCCCGGCGTCGCACCAGGGCAATCCTTTAACCGCTTTTATCCCACAGGAGCCGCCGTTGGTCATTTGCTTGGCTATGTTGGTGCAGCATCGGCCAAGGATTATGAGAAAACTAAAGATCCATTGCTGATCCTGCCCGGTTTCAAAATCGGCAAGGATGGGCTTGAAAAGGTGATGGAGCCAAAACTTCGCGGCGAACCAGGCGCAAAACGTACCGAAGTGACCGCACGCGGTAAGCTCGTCCGTGATCTGGCGACGCGGGCAGATGCGCCCGGCAAAACCATGCGCCTTACGGTAGATGCCGGCTTGCAGGATTATGCGGCACGGCGGCTTGGCAATGAGTCAGGTTCTGTCGTCGTCATTGATTGCTTAACCGGCGGAATCCTGACGATGGCATCAATGCCTTCCTATGATCCCAACAGCTTTTCCGACGGCATAAGCAACAATGAATGGAAAATGCTTCAGGCTGACGATCATATTCCAATGCTCAATAAATCGCTTCAAGGGCTGTATCCGCCGGGATCTACCGTAAAGCCAATGGCCGCACTTGCGGTGCTGCGCGCAGGCGTAGACCCCCAAGAAACTGTGTTTTGCGGCGGCGGGTATCGGCTTGGAAACCGCACCTTCAAGTGCCTTGGTCGCCACGGATCAGTCAACATGACCACCGCAATAATGAAAAGCTGCAACACTTATTTTTATGCGATGGCCAACCGGCTTGGCTATGACAATATCGCGCCTGTCGCCAAAATGATCGGTTTGGGTCAAGAGTTTGATCTGCCCGTTGCATCACAGCGCTATGGCACCGTTCCGGACAGTGCTTGGAAAATGCGCAAATATAATAAGGAATGGTCGCGCTCTGACTCGCTTAACGCCACCATTGGGCAAGGCTATATCATCGTCAGCCCATTGCAACTTGCAGTGATGGCAGCCCGGATTGCCTCAGGGCGTAATCTTCAGCCAAGCCTTGTTCTTGGCCAGCAGCCAAAGGCGGCTATCCTGCCCTTTCCTGCTGAACATCTGGCGGTTGTGCATCAGGGCATGAACCTTGTTGTTAACGGCGGTGGAACGGGTGCGCGTAGCCGCTTGCCGCTTGATGGCATCGCAATGGCTGGAAAAACTGGAACCGCGCAGGTACGTAAAATTGCAGGATCACAGCGCGGACAAAGTGGCGAATGGAAATACCGCGATCACGGGCTGTTCGTCTGCTTTGCGCCAGTCGAAGCACCGCGTTATGCCGCCGCAGTTGTGATCGAACACGGCCTTGGCGGCGCGCGCGCGGCTGCACCAGTGGCACGTGACGTCCTGACCTATCTTTATGATCAGCAAAAAGCGATGGCGACGCTTGAGGCGTTGGAAGGCGGTTGGGGTGGTAATATTAAACAGCGGATGGACCGTAAATCCGCTGCATGGGCGCAGGCCAGTGGCGTGGTTCCACCGCCCCCACCCGTTACTGCTGTGGAGGATGTTTCAAAAAATATAACTAGCGCGAAAACACCCGTATCTGCTGATCACTCCACTGCGCCACAGACAGCAACTGCGCCATCAGAAACTACGGCTTCCCCCGCCCCTCCTCCCATTATAACGGAGGAAGCAGAATGAGCAGCAACTCGCTCATCCCTGCCCCAATTGCGCAGCTACCGTGGCGATTTATAGCTATCCTCATCCTGATCGGTGCTTTTGGTGCGGTCATTCTCTATTCTGCTGCAGGCGGGAGTGTAAACCCGTGGGCAGGATCGCATATGCTACGCTTTACTGTTTTTCTTGGCATGGCAATTGTCCTCTCTCGCTTCTCAGAAGGCTTTTGGAAAGACGTTGCATTTCCAGTCTACGGTATTGTGCTTATCCTCCTAGTCGGAGTTGAATTACTCGGAAAAATCGGTGGTGGCAGTCAACGCTGGCTTGATCTCGGCATCATCAGGCTGCAGCCTTCTGAGCTCATGAAATTCGCGATCATCTTGGCGCTTGCTCGTTTTTATGATTTGCTTCCTTCTGGCGAAATCCGCCGCTGGAATGCAATCTGGCCTGCTGCAGCCATGATTGGGTTTCCCGTTCTGCTTGTCATCATTCAGCCTGACCTAGGCACCGGCATCATGATCGCATTTGGCGGTTTGACGATTATGTTTCTCTCTGGGCTGCCGCTTCGGCTTTTCCTAATAGGCGGAGGCTTGATCGCGGCGGCGCTACCCATCGTCTATTCACAGCTCCATGAATATCAGCAGAAACGTGTACTGATATTCCTTGATCCCGAAAGCGATCCGCTCGGCGCTGGCTATCATATCACCCAGTCGAAGATCGCAATTGGATCGGGCGGTATTTTTGGCAAGGGCTTCCTTAATGGGACGCAGAGCCATCTCGACTATCTGCCCGAGGGCCATACCGATTTCATCTTCGCTACCATGGCGGAGGAATGGGGCTTGCTTGGTGGGCTAATCATCATTGTCGCGTTTGTACTACTGGCACGGTGGGGCATGAATGTCTCCGAACGCGCTCCGACACGTTTTGGTCGACTAACTGCGGCTGGGCTAACAATGACAATTTTCTTTTATGTGATGATCAACCTACTGATGGTGATGGGGCTTGCCCCAGTTGTTGGGATACCTCTTCCGCTCGTATCGCACGGCGGCACCGCGATGATGACAGTCATGATTTGCGCTGGTATTCTCATGTCAATTGATCGCAGCAGCAAAATCGGACGCGGTTTACGATAAGACATACGCGATCTCAGCTAACAATTTGCAACGCGCAAAAACACGTGCTAGCTGCCCGTCTTGTCGAATCGGACATCCCAATATTTGGGATGGTTATTTGATAATGGACGCATAGCTCAGTTGGTAGAGCAGCTGACTCTTAATCAGCGGGTCCTTGGTTCGAGCCCAAGTGTGTCCACCATATTGTCAAATAATTGCACGTAAGAGCTAAGCGCCGCTGGTGATTTTAGAAGACCGTCGCTGTAAGCTCGCCCAAGAGACAGGCTGAGTTCCGGCGCGACTTGCGGATACACCTAATATGACGCTGGCTCAGGTTCAAGGCGAGCTTGAGACACGCGTTGTTGTGTCAATGGAAAGCGGCATATGTTGCCGGGGTGGATCGGAAGGTGAAACTGTTGAGCCTGCGCTTCAAAAAACGATTTATGCGACGGAACAAGATCGCCCGATGTGGCTCGAAGAATGCCTCATACCAAAATGCAGCCGGAGAACATTGCCATCATTGACAATCTGCCGGGCCACAAAGTCCTTGGAATCCGCCAGTGCGTAGAAAATGCAGGAATGCATCTGCTCTATCTTCCTCGTTATAAACCCGACTTCAACCCAATCGAGCACCTCTTTACTAAACTGAACGCCTTGCTCCGACGCATGGCTGTCACACGACAATAATTATATTAAAAGAGTAAGCGGGATTTTGCGGCATATATCGAGATATAACGGGACAGAAACCTAGCAAAACCGGGATTATTGACCTGATGGCTACAAGTCACCGCCGAAAGTGAATTATTGTCGTAATCGGCGTTGAAATGCCATTTAAGCATCCAAAAAACCGCAGAAATGCGTTGGTATTTGCTGATTTTGCGTTTTGATTTGCTGATCAATGCTAAGTCATTGAAATAGTTGAAATTTATATCAATAGACTACACATGTAATCAGCAAATCAATCAGCAACAAAAAATTAACCAGATTTCACAACACGTCCCCGTTCAAAGTCAGCTTTGAGAGTTGTCCACGCGAGCGCTGCAGCCATGCTGCAAACGCCGTTACCGGCACCTCGGCCTTCGTCCAGCCGATGGGCCATCCCATCACCATTTCGTAGAATCGCGGGTTGGAGATCAGGCCGTTCGTCAATGAGTTTTTGCCATGCCAGAAGGTCACCCGGACCGGGGGCAAAGAGTGGCAAACCACAGCCTGTGGATGCCACCCTGCTGCCTTCAAAATCAACCACATTGCCGTCCATCCGCGAGCCGCATTTGAGAGCGGCATTTGCCCCGTACTCGCTGGTCCCAAATTGATCGTTTTGATTGGCTGCATTATCCCGCCGCCCACCATCAAATCCACAAAATGGCCGCTGTCCAAAGCGGTTGGCGTGGGCCAAGATGAAGACGCGGCCACGCCTGTGGCTTGCGCCTGTTTCGCGCGCTGTGAACAGGCCCGCTTTTGGAGTGTAACCCAATCTGCGAAGGCTTTTGCAGACGTCGGCACATCCCAGATTGAGGTGGCCTTCGACATTCTCTGCGAAAACCCAGCGCGGCTCGACTTCGCTGATGATTCGCGCGATGTCTGGCCAAAGATGTCTTGGATCATCAGCGCCTTTTCGCAAGCCTGCGAAGCTGAAGGGTTGGCATGGATATCCGGCAGAGAGGATATGAATTTTGCCGCGCCAAGGCGCTCCGTCAAAGGATTTAAGATCGTCCCAAATAGGCGCTTGATCCAAGGCCTCGTCGGCCATCCGCGCCACGAGAGTTGACGCTGCATGGGCTTCCCGCTCGACGTAACACACAGTGCTATATCCGGGTTCGGCGATATGCAGTCCGAGGTCGAGTCCGGCATATCCTGCACAAAGTGACATTCCGGTGATGCCGGAATGTTCGGTGGTAAATGGAGCCACAAGGCTATTCTCCTGAGGCTGCTCAAGCGGCAATCTCTGGTTGGCTCACAGGCCGAAGTGCGTTGACTGTTTTGCAACGCCGACATTTGATTTCGACGACGCCAGTAAGAGCTGTTGGCTCTGCCTTGAAAAGTAGTGCGCTGCAATGGGCACAGCGAAAGTCTTTGTTCATAAATAGCACCTAATGATTGCCGCCGCCGAGGTGCCCGGTGGCGGGAACTGAACGCGGCGCGCGCCGCGTAAGGTGCAGAGTTAGAGTCTGCGGTGATAGGCGTTCTAGCGTCTTTCATCCCCGCCAATTCATGGCGGTTGAAACATAATTGCAAGTGCGCTGCATCGCGGTTAAAATGGCGATGCGATGCGCGCGACGCGGTGAACCTGTCCGCCGTAGCTCGTAAGGGAAGTGTGTAGGGGAATGACAGTCCCTGCCGCGCATCGCAAAGGAACATCAGCTATCTCCATCATTGTTAAAAACAATGGTGCCCTTGCGCGCCTCACGCGCAATCTCGCGCGGCTGAGCGATCTGGAAACTCACGACATAGGGCAAGCGCTCACGATCATCATAGCGCACAACAGCTTTCATCAGGCGGCCAGATTGATCTTTGAAAAAGATCAACTTCTCATCGCCTTGCGTAATCACCGAAACCGCAGACTCGACGATATCGGGCAACGCGCGGTAATCGGCAAGGGTGAGTTCGGGATGGCTTTTTAACTGCTTCAAAAATACGCCCGTGGGTAGCGTCACGAGCGCAGAGGGCGCGCTCAAGCGCTCTTTCCATTCATTGTTAAGCAGCGCCACCGGAAACGCGTTCTGAGGCTCTCTGACGAACAGATCAAACGCGGCGGAATCGACGATTTCGCGCAGAACGAGGCGCGCAGCGTCGCCATCGTTGACGGCAACAGCTTCAAGCACTTGCGATGAGCGATATGTTGCCGCCCGAAGCATCGCTATGCCGGGGTTATACGCAAAGCCAGGGTCAATCCCGGCCGGGATTTCATAGTCCTCGCCGTTCGCAGCACTGAAGGTGAATTCAGACGGCGCGATCGTGCCATCATCGGCCATAAGGCCCATCGCTTTAAGCTCTGCATCAGTGGTGATTTTTAGACCGCGAGTGGCCAATTCTAACTCGTCCATTTGAAGCACTAAGCAGCGACATCCCCATCCGTTTGGAGGATAGTGGGTTTCCCAAAAAGGGTGATCGACAGGCAGGACTATAGGCTTGATAGGTTCTTCGTCTAATCCGCCCCACAGTCGGTGCAACGGGCGCGTCACATCATCGTCGATTGCGTAATAAACCAGATATGGTGCCAGCCGCTTTATCGCCTGTATCTTGGCCCACTTCCCCGCCGCACGGCTAACTCGTAAATTCGTTTCAAGCATGTTGCGCAGGCGGCGCTCGTTAACCAAAACAGGCTCGTCCGTCCCGGTGAGTTCGGCATTGGTGACCACGCCCCACCATCCGGCCTTTTGAAGCTCTGGAATGAGCCCTTTGATAATGCGATCAGGCGTCCCGCCATCGGCGATCATTGACCGCACTGCGGCGCGCACTTTGGCGAGCAAGTCAAGCTTGTGGAGCTTCGCCATCGTAAAGCCAAACGCATGATCGCCGTTCATCAATTCATCATAGCGCACCGATTGGACAAGCTCATCACGCAGATCAAACGCGGCCAGCGTCTCGCTTGGCGCAAGCCCAATGCCTGGCCGAATTTCAGGCATCGTAAACGAGCCCGCGAACCACTTCGCCGCGCTTGGCCTTCAAAAGCGCGTCAGTGATTGGCGCATCATTCATGAGCGCAATCCCGCCGTCCAGAATAGCGTTAATCTCATCAATCGACTTCGCGGCTGAGAGCGCATCAAGCAAATCAGCACTCAGCGCCTTGGTTGCCTGAATGAACGCATCACCGGACATAATCGCATCGACGTCGGAATTAATCACATCAGACTGCGGCGCGGCGAGGCTAATAGGAGTTTTGCTTGGCGCTTTAGGCACCTTTTCATCATCCGTTTTATCGACTTCCGCCTTCATTACATAACCGTCGCCATAAACCTCTTTGAAGCTTTCATCGCTGCGCACCCATCCGTTATCCGCATGGATGGCGTCCGTTTCGGCCATCGCCTTCAGATCGGCCTCTTCCTCAACGCGTCGCATGAAAATTGGCGCGGAGACATCGGGTCCAAAATTCATCTCGTGCCACCACTTGACCGGCCCCGCGTTGAAGCTTTCGCTGAACAAATCGGAGTCGGCGCGCACGAGGTCAAGCTTCACATCTGCATGAACTTGCGCCTGTGAATTTGACGATCCATCATCAGTCGTCATCGTTTGAGATAGGATCAATTGCGTAATTTCGGACTGACACATTTTAATCATGTCTTTGTAATCGGCAGTGCCACGTGCGGTCTCAAGGAGTTTGACTGTAAATCGATCCGGTATCGCAATTGTGCTGCCGTTCATCGTCGCGTGAAGCATAGCCGTCACGCGGTCAATTTCGGCCTTATCGCTGCTGCGGTGCGATGCAACGCGCGTTGGGGTCGCGAATTTCTTGAGGAACCTGTGCCATTCGGCAATCGTGTTGCGCTTGAAAGTAACCGGCCAGTACAGCCATTCGGCCAAGCCTTTGCCGTAAGGCTCATCATCATTATTCGCGCCGCTGCGCAGAACCCAAAACTTTAGATCAGGCACGACTTCGCCGCGTGGTTTGCTGTTGGTTAGCATGACAAGCTGCATTTCCTTGTCGTAACGAAACCGCCGCGCATGTCTGGTTGATACGCGAAGGAAATCTGGCTTGTCGTCAACTACGCCCCAGATGAATTCAGCAACCGCATATCCATAGAACGTTGCCCAAAGAATATTTTCAGTAAGGGCGTCAATCATGATGCGTTTGCAGGTAGCCTTGAAGCGCTCAGCCGACTCCACGCTACGCGGATCTTCGGGATCACCAGGGATCACATTCCACTCGGCCTGCACCACTGCGCGAATGCGCTGGTCCATACCAAATTTTACGCGTGGATCATTGAGGATAATATCATACTGACCCCAACCCGCCGACTGCCACAGCTTTGGATCGCGCGGCTCGTGCAAGTCATGAACGAATGGCCGCGTAATATCACGGTCACCGCCAATGCTCGCAAATTCCTGGGTTAGTGCGGCGGGCACCGCCTGCTTTTTTGGGGCGCGCGCCATTAGTACATCTCCATCGTGAAATCGCTAACATCAGCCCCGCCAAACTGATCATAAACCGGCTCACCCCAATGTGTGTTGGCCCTTGGCGGATCGGAAACTTCAACATAATCGAACGGCGCGAAATCCTCGTCAGCGGCGGCTACAAGGTTCATGATGCCAATTGCCCGGTCACCATGATCTTTCTTACCAGGGCTGAGCTTGTCATGCGATTTGCCGACGATGGTTGGCACACCATTGACCAGCCGGACGCTGCGCAAATCGTTAATCACGCCCTCGGTCATTGGCAGTAGAATCGTGCGATCCTCAATGCGCGCCTTCATTCGCGGCATGAATTGCAGATAGATATTCTTGGTGGCCATCACAGCCTCCCACTGATCAATGCCACCGTAATGATCTTGCAGATATTTGGCCGTGTCTTGGCCGTTGCCCCGCCCGTCGAGTTTGCCACACGCATATCTGCAACGCTTGAGCAAATAGTCCCAAATCAGCCATTGTTCAGTGCTTGGCAAGCCGCGCATTTCAATGATAAACGGCACATGTAGCGTCGAAAATTCATCAAATTGGCCCGGCACAATTACGCTCAAATCGCCATTTGGTGAACTCGCATAATCCTGGCCAAAATAGGTTAGGCGTTCAGGGCGAAGTCGCTGGCGAACATCAAAGAGATTATCCTGGCACCAATCGGCGATATATGAGGCTCGCCATTCAAGCGATTTGAGCGCAAAGGCATGATCAACTTCTATTCGGTAGGCGATATAATCTCTGGTACATGCGGCCTCAATCGTCGGACGCGCCAAATATGCGGAGCCGCCGTGCGATGGGATGCAATCGAGCTCCTGCGCTCCGGCCTCGCCATAGCTAAAGCGTACTTTGGCTTCATATTCAGCTTCGGCTTGCGGTGACCATGTCCACCCGTTCTTCCTGCAAATTCGCTTGTAGAGGCCACCCGCCAGCGCATCCTTGAATGTTATAGTCTCAACGAAACCGGCTCGCTTTTGAGAGCGTATATCACTCAGTATCTCGTTAAATGGATGTTCGATTTCGCACTGGGTCGAAAGCACAATCACCTTGCCGCCCAGCATGGTGAATGCCATTGCCGCATCCATAACGTCATGTAACTTATCAAGCTCGCGGGCTTCATCGATAATTGCAACGCCATCTTTTGACCGAAAAGCCCCCGCCGAATAAGGCAGAGCGACTATTGATTTTCCAGAAGGCAGATCGATACGGAAGGTTTTTATCTCCTGATCGCCATCTTTTTCAAATACCTCTTTTGGCGTCAGCGTTAATTTGTGAAACGCTCGCAAGAACATGGCCGTATCGCGGATAAATATTCGGGCCATGTCGAGGTTATAGCCCATGTAATAGACGTCTCGCGCGCCCTTCGCTGGCATCGCAAAACGGCAGGCGACGAATGCCAAAACCCAGCTAATCCCGATACGACGAGATTTTTCAATTGCCAGAACGTCATATTTTAGCGCCAGCTTAATGACGCGCTTCTGGTATGAGTCGAATATGCCTTCGCGCTTAACCTCAATATCGGACTCGACGGCTTCCATCAGCTATCAATCCCGGCAATTTCACGCATAATGAGGTTGAGCTTTTCCTCACTTACGCCGCCAGCGCCACGAACAAGTTCACCTGCTTTTTTCGCCGCTTCCTCAAAAGCCTCTTTGCGATATGAGGCGCGCAGATCATGATTGATTTTGGCGGCACCAAGCGCATCCTTAACCGCTGCGGCAAGCAAGCGCAGATCCATTGCACTGCCTTCGCCCTCGCCTTTTGTCATGATATTCTCGGTGATCAGCGTCGTGATCATCTGAACGAGCAAGCGCGTTTGATTGTCGCCTTCATTACCGAATTCTAAAGCAAACGCATCCGCCGCCGCTCTAATATCGCGCTGGCGAGCGGCCATGTCCTGATATTTTGAAGCGTATCGCCCGATCGCTGATCGACTGATTTCAGCAGACATCGCGTCAAGCATCTGCTTGATTGCATCAATCGTGCAACCTCGCGCCAATGCCTCGTTGACCGCGTTCTGAATAACCGGGTTGGCAGTGATTGTGGATTTGCGGGCCATCAATCGCCCGTCTTGTAAATTGAGACACCTTCGACAATGTAACGACCATCCGCAACATCGCGGCCATCGGTAAGGATGCGGGCGGTTGCATAATCGCCAAGCATTTCGCTTGCGATCAGCCTTTTGTGAGCCAGCCATGCGATCTGATCAATCACATCTCGACGCGCGAGGCGGTGACCAATTTCGTTCAGAAGAATGGTGATCTCTTCATGATTATGCTCACCGCCAATATCGGAAAGCAGGTCAAGGATCGCACGGCGAACGAGGGGCAGGATAACAGGACTCATCGCGAGGCTGCGCCTGGAATGGATTTTTCGATAATCGTGTGAAGATAGTTGTTCATCGTCGTCAATTGTCGAATGATGCCGTTCTGCCCCTCCTCCATTGCGGATACGCGCTCTGAAAGGCCTGAGATGCTCTCCTGAAGGTCTTGACGAGTCGGGGCGCTTTCAATGTGAGCCTCAACCTGCTCTATGCGCTGATTCTGCTTGGCGAGACTTAGCGCGTGGGTGTCAACTTTTTCAGAAAGCGCGTCATGCGCTGCCTTGGTCGGCACGCTTGATTTTAGCCAATATGTGAAACCACCGACTGCCAACGTCCCGATGAACACGACAATTGGCCAAAACGTGTTGATCAGATAGAGCCAGTCCATCAGCGCACCGCCAAATTGGCTGTGCATTCATGATGCGGCGCGGTATTTAAGGCTAGTGACACGGCGAACCCCCGAACATATTGCGTTCGGATGAACCTGCCTTGAAGTCGCGCTGAACTGCTATTGCAGCAGCGCAAGGGTGTTTAATTATTTATCATCAAACTTGCCGCATTCATTGCCCCACGCATCCCAACCGTCCGCGCTCTTGCGGCTGAACAGTTCCACGCGGCGCGTTGAGGCGGTGCACAGATGCTCAAGCATCGCATATTGATCAGGCGGCTTGCGACTGTGGCCGATGTTCTCGCTATCAATTTCGGCGGCGTCAATGATGTTGCGGATATTCTTTGCGGTTTTGGGGTTGCCAAGCGTTCCGATTAGATAAGGTTCAGTCGCACTGCGCAGTCGATATCCGGTGCCGAAATTGGTTTTGCCGTGCCGCGTCCGCTTGTGCCAGCTACCGCCAGTGACATAGCGAAAGCCCCACGCCGCCATCACATCAAAGGCCAGTGGCAGCGAAGGCCAGCACGCCCACATCATGATGAGCGCATCGCCGCGTGCCAGATGCGAAACCGGCAGCGCCTTAATCTCGTCCGGCTGCATGGTCTTATACTGCGCTTGCGGCGATTTGGCTTCGCCCTTCGCGCTGCGCAAATCAAAATGCCAGGGCGGATCGGCAAGGATCACGTCATAGGCGAGCGGTGGTATGCTTGCGAAGTCGGTATAGATCATCGGAATCTATACCGTCTCGCTAAGTAGCTGAGCTTAATATCGACGCCTTCAGAAGCGAGATATGATTGGATTGCGCGAAGCATCTCGTTCCGTTGAAGCATCCCGGAAATCACAGCATTCTGTGCCGGCGTAATAAATGGCGGGATATACGCTTTCAATAACACCACTCCCCATATTCGTCTACATCGGCACAGCGAGCGCAATAGCCTTGATTGAGTGTCAGCTCGTCGATATCCGGCTCTGTTGCGCAAGATTGGCAAAACTTACCGAAAGGCAGCTCTTGGCTCGAAAAGGCGTTCACGCCGCCCCAGTTGATCTGTGAGGCGCGTTGGCGGGTGCGATACTCGCCATCACTCGTAAGAACGTCGCAAAGCGGATCGCGCCCATAAAAGTCTAGGCTGTGGCCGTCAGTGCGGAGCATCCTGTAATTGTCGATAAAACTATCAATCGGCCAATCGACGCCGTCTGCGCGGATCATTTGGGGTGCCATGATCAATCCTTTCTGAATTCAACAACATCAAAATCTGAAACGAAGCGATGCCCGCCCCATGACACCCCTTGCCTGCCATCGGCATCCCACGGCAGAGCAGGTTCGCGACCATTGCGCAGGCGCACGTAAACTCGCGCGTTGGTTCCCGCCAAATCAGGCGGTAAATAGCCCGGATTTTTGCGCCACTCAGTCATTTAGCCACCACGCATTGACTGGCGGCGGATCGGTGCGGGTAACGCGCCTTGCGGCTTCACCGCGCACCTTGCGCAGTGCTTCTTCGCCAGCCCAATGTCGTGTGCGCGCGAGATAGGCCTTGGCCTCGGCAAGGCTGCACTTGCGCTCTACCGCAACACGCATTTCGGCGAGATGTTGCGCGCGGCTGCTCACCGCGCAGCGCTTTGATGTTTGCAACCGACATCGGCGCGGGTGGCACATCGCCAGCACGGTTCGCGGTCAACCGGCGTAAAGTGCAAATTGGCCACCACAGCCGCACCGGCGCGCTTTGTGGGTTGCTTACTTTTGCAAGGCACATATTCATCTGCCTCAATCAAACCTCTGCGCCGCAACGCATCCACGAGATTGCCGCGCCTCATCTCGCTGTTTTTCAGCACGGCCTCAAAATCGCGGCTAATCGCATACTGTGCGGCTGCAGCGTTTGTGCGCACGAATCTGTCTCTATGGCCCGTCATGCGGCCTCCTCAATCACATCGAAAATCGTAATCTGGCGCGGATCATCGGCGAATTTCTTTGGCGAAAACGCCTTCACGGAGCGGCCTCTCGCCGTCGCGCTGGCGATGTAACAAAGATGGCGGACGCTATAGCCTGTCATCCAGGCCGCCTCATTATAACTCATCGTCTTGGCGCGGATCGCTTGGATGATCGGGTGGAGCCGCGCTGCGTTGAGTTCATTTTCGGCGACGGGAAAGCTCACCATATGGCCAATGTTGCGGTCACCGGCTTCATTGCGCTTGCAGAGATAGAGAGATATCGCCTCCGCCGCGCTTTTACCGATCAGGCCAATCGCAAACCAATCATCGGGCATTGGGTGCGGCACATGAATACGCTGTCCGCCCACATGCTTGATCAGCATCAACGCCTTGTAAGCGCCAATCTGACCCGCCAATCCGCTCATAAATTCAGACCAGCCGCCATCCTCAGCCACGTCTTGGGGTATCGGCAAATCGTCGAACCGTGGGCGCGGAGCCTTCAGATGATCATTGGTGAGCACTATCGACCGGCCTCGTCGATCTGCTTGTGCAGCGCGCGGCGTAGGCTTTTGCCAAGATAGCGAATGCAGTTATCAAGGCCGCGTTCGCTTGAAACATCCGCACTGTGTAGCCGCAAATAATCATATGCCGACTTGCCGCTGACCTTACCGAGCTCAAAGAGCCGGTTCCAGATTGCTTGAATGACAGCGCGGCGATCATCAATCGCATCGTTTGCCCCGCGCCTTGGCCAGATCACGCCGCCATCACGCGTAGCGATATCCTTCAGCGCTTCAATCACGCTCGGCGCGTTCAAATGATTTAGGAAGCGCAGCGAGTCCAGCCCCGTCTGCCGCTTCACAAATGCGTCAAGCGCGGCGTCGCTTGGATCATCGGCTAGGTTCAGCCCAAGCCAGTGGCATGTCCACCACAGCGCCTTAACCTTGGCCGAATGCGGGCTTCGCGCAAATGCGCGGCTTGATCCGTAGCCGCCTTTCTGATCGCGGTTGAGCCGGTCAAGCACAAGGCCGAGCTCGCGCACGTCCATATCTGTGGTGCTGGCCTTGCCGGGTCTGCCCTTCACCGCCGTTGCTTCAAGCTGGATCGCCTTGCGGTCATCCTCATTGATGCCATTCGCGCGACATGCGGCATGGATCGCGCGGCGCAGCTTATCGCGCGTGTCGCTCTTGCCGCTTGCGGTGCGAACATGCCGCCGCGCAATATCGCCAAAGCTACGCGCGCTCATTGGATTGTCTCGCCCGCTGGCGCTGGCACAAGGCCAAGGATTTGATCAGCAATGATTTCTAAGCCCTGTTGATCCAAAAACGCGGTCATGATGCCAATTTCAGGGAGATAGATTGAAATCATGATCCCGGTTGATTGATCCGGGTGCGGAGCCACCAAGACTGAAGCCTCTGACGTAATCACACCGCCCATCGTTTTAAGCGCTGCATCATGATCCGCCCTGCTGACAAAATGGACTTCAGAAGTAGTGCCGGACACAGAGACCATCTCAGGTTCACCGTTACCAATCATTGGAGCCTCCCTTCGCCGCTCTCGACCAGTTCAGGATCATCCGTCGTGGGCGTGGCAATCCGGTCGATGAAAAATTGCTCGGGTTGTTTAGTGTCGATGCCTTCATCTTTGAGCGCCATCGTCGCCATCGAG
This sequence comes from Sphingomonadales bacterium, assembly GCA_031418495.1. Classification (GTDB taxonomy): domain Bacteria; phylum Pseudomonadota; class Alphaproteobacteria; order Sphingomonadales; family Sphingomonadaceae; genus Aquisediminimonas. The sequence goes on along the minus strand of JANOXQ010000013.1, from coordinate 26,133 downwards.
GGCGTGTCGAGCCGTAGGACTTTGATGATCGTCTGCTTATCAAGCTTCTCGGTGCGGCGAATGCAGCCTTCGGCCCAGCGTGCGCCTGCCGCAGCCTGCGCCAACAACCAGTTGAGCAGGCCGGTTTCATTCATGCCGTTTGGCAGTTTAAGGCTCGGCGTCGCGGTGCGGATGCCAATGATGCAGCCCGCGATGGTCACTGACTTGCGGACGCCGCCGGTGACATCATCGGAGGCCACCGCCCACCAGCGCGATAGCTGGCGAAACAGATCTTTTGCCTCAATGTCAAGCGGCGCAATCTGCGCGTCACGCTGCGCCTCTATCTGCGCGATCGCATGATCCGCAGCGGCGCGCATTTCTTCAACGCCAGTGATCACTTCGGCGTAACGACCGATGAGCAATGTGGCGGCTTCGGTCGATTGCGGCGCGTCAAGCGCGGCGGTTTTACGTCGTGGTGCGGCCATTATCCGGCACTCCTTCTATCTGTTGGAATTTGGGGGATCATCGCGTGATCAACGCTGATCACGATAGGCGCGGGCATATCGCAGCCAGCGCACGATGCCACGCTCGCACCGATCAGCCAGTGCGTGCCGCCAAACGCATCAAAGCACGGCGGCATCGGCCGAAGTGAAGCGTCCGCGCCGCTCATGATATCACCATCGTGAACAACGCCAGCCCAGCGTTATAGATCATCACTAGCAATACGGCCCCAATCACCAGCGAAACAAACGCACAGCCTGACTGAACCGCTCTAGCACCCCATGACGGCCGATATGGCAATCCCATGGCGCAGCGCATCCCTGACGCGCTGCGGCGCTTCGGCTTGGCTGCAACAAGATCATATTGCCGCATAGTTGTTTCCTTTCTTTTTAATGTCGCTGTTAAGCGGGCAGCGCGCGCAGGCTGAGGCAAAATTGCGCTCGGCCATGTCGAGCCGTTCTGGCTTTTGGCGACGGATGTTGAAGCATGAGGCTAGCGGTATTTCGCCAAACGTCGGGCAGGCGACGGGCACATTCATCAATGTTCTGCGAATCTGTATTTCTAGCTCGTCATATCTGGCGCCATATTTTCGATTGATCAGCTTGCTGACGGTTGACGACGGAAATCCGACGATACGCCCGGCTGCGCGTTGCGTTGTCTCATCACAGCGAGTGGCTAGCACCGCTATATAATCGGGTAGATCGTCGCCCCATGCGATCCGCGCTTTTTCGAGGTTGCTCTGCTCATCAAGGCTCATTGGAACCTCCCGCTCGGCAGCGCGCCAGTTGAAATAGGGCGCGCGCCCCAAGTCTTGCGGTCAATCGCCGCCCCTTCCAGTTGCTCGACGGAAAGGCGCACTACCGCGCCGATATTGTTGACAATCCGCCGCCCACACCCGCTACATTGTTCGGTTATATAATCTATCAGATCATCGGAGATGCTAACGCCCTTGCAATATTGATTGCGAAGCAAGCGCCCGTCGTTGATTGACATAGGTTCAGCCGCAATCGTCGCGGCGATGCGGTTGTGAAACCGCTCAATTCCGGCCAATCTGGCGGGAAGGGCTGTCTCGCCGATAAGAATTACCGGCATTAGCGCATCGTCATAGATGTCCTTGATCGCACAGATCATGTCATCATCTTTGCAGAAATCGAATTCGTCGAGGAATAATGCGCGGCGCGAAACGATCAGCGTCTCAATAAGCTGAGAGACAAGGCCCGTGGTTGACTTGGCTAGCTTGAGAACGCGACTGCGCTCCGCGAGCCGGGTCAGCATCGAAAGCTGGGTATCTGTCTTGCGTATTTTTAGGTAAATACCATTCGTCTTCGCGCTCGCACTGCGCGCTGCCATGGTTTTACCGATGCCGCTTGGCCCGTGGACAAGCACAATGCTCTGCGTCCCAGTATCGGCCTTAATTGCGATTTGGCCCGCTTCATAGATCGTCTCCATGATATCTGTCGGAGCGAATATGCCTGTGTCATTATTCATTGAGGGCTCCCTGATGTTGACGCTGATGATTTTGGATAAGCTGCTGCATTTCGAGATGCGTGGCGTAAGCGGCTGTCTCGAAGTAACTGCGCGCCCAGCGCAGCCGTGTTTCATCGACCTCAAAACCAAGCCGCGCCTGCTCAATCAAGCCTTCGGCGCGCGCAGCCATCACGCCCGCGTCAACCTTGGCTGGCACAAGCGTTGCAACATTGTTGCGACGCGGTTTCATCGGCGCTGTAACCTCGGTTGTTGGTGCGGCGGCGACTGGCCGCATATAGGCGAGCTTGCCAGCCGCCTCGGCCTGATCGCGCATGATCGCAGCATTGGCATCCTCAATGCTGAACCCTGCCTCAATCCGGCGCTTCTCGGCCTTTGTTTCAGCTTCCCAAGCGCGCTGCTGGCGTCGCATGGCCAGCGCATAATCACGCTCGCTAAATCCGGCGCGGGCGTAATTGAGCGCGGTGCAGATCAGCTCGCCTGCATCATCAAGGATGAATAACGCGCCAAGGTCATCCTCATCGCGGCGCACATGGACGGGTTGGCCGATCCACGCTTCCAACGCTGGATGCCAATAGCGCTTACCTTCCCAGTTAATGCCTTGCTTGCGCACAACGCGCATCCCGACTTGTGCGGAAAGCATTACGCGCAATGTCTCTGCGTCGGGCGCTTGGCGCACGGGTATGGGCGATCGCATCGCGCGCATGAGCGGCGCTTCACGCGTGCCGCTGTGAATGCGCGGCTCATATTCGCCAATCACCCACGCATCTAGGATCGCCTGAAATTCTGCGCAGGTCACCTTCGCCTCGATTGAAAAGCTGCCGGTGCGCTTTTTGTTGCGCGCGCGGATTTTCTGCGCCTGCGCGACATTGTGGCCGATAAATCCGGGGATGATTGGTGACATCTCACGCGTGAAGGTGCCGAATATCCGCTCGATAAATCCCTTTGCGCGCGGATCGCCCGGCTGACAGGCTTTGAGTTCAATCTCCATCAATGCGCACGCCGATTGAATCGTCTTGTTGATATAGCCCGAGCCGCGATCCGTCCGGATGCGCACGGGCACCGCGTTCCAATCTAGTATCGCCCGCTTGATCAGCGCGCGGACACTCTGCGCACATTCCGATTTCGCCAGCACAAAGCGCACGCGCCGTGACCACACGTCAATGACGCCGAGGATCGCAAAGCGCGCTGACTTGCCCTCATCATCAATCAGCAGAACATCGGTTGGCGTCGTATCGACTTCCCAACCCTGATGCGCATAGCTGTAACCGCCGTCTGCACGGCCGAGCGAAAGCCGAACCTTGCTGTTATACGCATCGGGATCACGAATGAGCATGATCGCGGCTTTTTCACGCTTCTCAATCCGCGCAATAAAGCGCTGAGTAACGCGCAAGCTTGGTAGCGGATAAGTCGGATATTGTGTGGCAATCGCCTTGATGACAGCGCGCGCGGGCCGCTCGCTTTCATAGAGCATAAGGCGAACGACATCTGCAATATCAGGGTTTTGCGTGAAATAATCACTGCCATTGGGCCGTCCGCGCAGTCGATTTTCACACAGGTTCGCGCTAGATTGAGGTTGCTTAGGTGCGATTTGATCAATCCGGGCCTGACGCGCCTTCAAGATGTTAAGCGCAAGATCGCCAGTCACTTCATATAGATATGCGCCGCCCCGCGCTTGGCCTGCTACCTGCCAGCCTGCGCGTTCCGCAAGAGCGTGCAGCCCTTGGCGCGTTGAAGGCAGGCCTTCAAGCCCAAGTGCTGCCAGATCGGCAAGCTTTATGGTGAGCGGCTTGGCCATTAGGCTGCGGCCTCAATTTCGCGCAGTGCCTCAAGATTGGTGCGCGCGGTTTTTTCGCCGTCGTCCCATGTCATCGCGCGGTAGAGTTCCCACGGGATAAGCGGCTTTGATTTGCCAGCGTCGCCAGCAATAGCACCTTTCCACCATGCGGTGCGCAGTGCGAGGAGTCGCTGACGTGCAACCGCATCAGCTTCAACCATCGCGCTCTGCGTGTTGCAAAACAGGATAAACCGCTCAAGCAATTCGATCATCGCGCGGCGCTGTGACGCGCTTAATTTGGGTGCGCGCGCCATCACAGATGCGCCTCAAGCCCGGCGCGTTTGATGCAGGCCATAATCGCAGGCGAATAAAGCTCACCCCGTGCGATCAGTTCATGGCGCAGCGTCTTGCTGGCGATGCGCGCAACCGGATTGGCGAGTCGCAGCGACCTTTGCCGGTGCTTATCTTGCGCCAAGTGGCCATCAGCGATCAGCCTTTGGACAATCCTGTGCGGCTTGCTTTTGCCGCCCATGCCAAGCGCGTCGGCAATCTCCTGATAGCTTGGGCTGTAGCGATGTTCGCGAATGAAGGCCGCGATAAAATCATACACGCGCTGTTGTGTCTCGGTCATGCCACCGCTCCTTTGTTGAGTTCGCGGCGCATCAGTTCGGCAAGCAGCGCAGCGCTTGGAATTTGGCGCAGTCCCGCGCCAACGATTTCAATGCAGCGTTCGCCGCGTCCGGTTTTGACGATGTGGTTTTTGGCGGCGAGCGCGCTCACAACATGATGCGCGCGCGGTGCGCTGAACCCCATATGAAGCGCGATCTCTTGATAGTTGGGTGAAATGTTGTTTTGCGCGACATAGTCACCGATAAAATCAAGCACCGCTTTTTGAATGCGGGTCATTGTCCACCGCCTTCATCGCGCACCGCAGGGCGCGGCGGGCCGGGGGCTTCATAGACCGGTGGCCACGCCGCCATTTCGCCCATAAAGTCGGCTCTGTCAGATTTGAGCGAATCAACAGAAAGGTTGCCGCATGTACAGATATGCAATGCAGTTTCGCGCAATTGGGTTTGAATTTCTTGGGCTTCTGAATGCGATTGAGCTTGGCCAAGCGCGCAAAATCCTTCGGGAAAGCGGGGCGGATGCGCTGCTGTATCGGCTGCCGGATGATGAAGCCGCGCAATTGGCCCGATTGGTTTCTTTGGAGCCTGCAAAATTTGGGAAGGCATGGAAGTCGCTGCCAAAGCATGACCGCGTTCTGACATGGCTTCGTCTTCGGGCGCTGGCGCTCCTATCAGCACGCGCCATAGAACGCGCTGACATTTACGTTGCCACGTTACCACGCTCAAATCGTCAAGCACTTCACGTTGTTTCAGGACATGTTCTTGCAGATCGGCAAGCGCTGTCTGAATATGATATAATGGGGCAATTTTACGAATGATATTCCGTATAAACCATACGCCATCAATCAAATAATCAAGCAATCCGCTTGGATAAACGCGCTTCACAAATTGAGGGTGGACGCCAAACGCTTCAATCGCAGCGTCCAGAGTATCAAGCTGCGCGGTGCGCTGGCTTAGATAGGCCGCTTCATTCGCCGCCATCTGATCGGCATGGGGCACTGCGCCGCCGTTGTAATAGGCGTCGGTGCGCGCGGACGATCCAAGCTGTGCCTCAAGTTCGGCAACGCGCGCTCGGAGTGCTGCATTGGCGGTATCGGCGGGTGAGGCGCTGAACGCTTCGTGGAGCGCGCCCATCCACGGTTCGGTGGGCGGGGGGAGGATGAAGGCGCTTGGATCATAGCCAAAACTCACCCAAACCCATGCCCTGCAGACTTCATTGCCGTCTTCGCCTAAAACGATCAGCGCATCATCAGTGAGATCATAACGCGTATCGACATACTGGCCGACATAGGCCGCGAGTATCGGATGCCAATATCTGCGCCCGTCCATGATGATGCCAATGGAGCGCTGAACGAACATGCGGATTGTTTGCGTTTCTGCCGCGTCTTCGGCGGGCGGCACATCAGGCAGCGGCGATATTGGATCAAGCGGCTCGGCGGTTGTTGTGAGAGGTGTAATCATTTGATGTCTCCACTTTTAATGGCTTCGATTGCAGCCTCGAAAAATCGACGCCGCAGGTTTTCAACCGTCTCGGCAATCTGATCGACGCGCGCTCTCACCTCGTTCTTTTCGGCAAGCTGCACCGCCATGCTGGCCACAGAGCCATTGAGTTGGAGAAGCTGCCGACGAACCCAAAGCGCTTCACTGTCTTGATCCTCAGAACCGACTGGCGTGAACGAAAGGCCAAGAAGCTGATAAAGCGCACCAAGCTGATTGGCGGTCGGCTCTTTCTCGCCGCTCATGATCGCGCGCATTGCTGCCACTTTCATTCCGGCAGCCTCGGCAAGGCTGCGATCATCATTCCAATGTCGGGCGGCATCGCACAGCCGTGCGCGTTCATTCGCGCCGAAGATTTTCCGTGTTCGCGTCATTTCAGCCCCTCCGCTTTGCGCAGGAACGCTTCGGCATTCGCGTGAAGCGATGTCATATGATCGTTGAATTCAGCGAGGCTGCGCTTGCTCGCACGGAACAGCGGCATGGCCTTCCAAAGGAAGCGGATTTGCTCAAGGATGATTTCAGCCTCAGGCGAAAGCCGATCAGACTCAGTCGCAGGCGGGTAATAGCTACCCGGCCAAATCTCCCAAATTGGGTAGCCGATCCACTCGGCCAATTGCCGAGCGTAGCCAATGTGCGATGGTGCCGTTTTGAATAGCGAAACATCAGTCGCATCGCTGGCAATGGGAAAACCGTCACTCGCCGCGAACGTCTGAAGCGTGATAGGCTCTTTAGAACTTCCTGACTTGAAGTCCAATATCATGCGCCTCAATTCGCCAGAGACTGTTGAGCCACTTGCCCCCCGACACACGCTTCCCAATTGAAAGCCCTGCTCGCGAAGCGTGAGTTTTACACTCATTGTCCGCGCCCTCCCTTGCCAAAGCGCGAGGGCGACATGTAACCGTTGCGTGGCTGCGGACTGCGGCGTGAGCCGTCGAGTCGATAGCGCGAAGGCCAGATGACAGAAGGATCTACGTTTATGATTGAGGCAATCAGTTTTTCGTTGCGCAGCGCTGGACGCGACAACGTTTTGACCATGCTTTGGCGTGAAATTCCAACACTTGCGGCCAAACCTGCAAGCGTTCTGCCGCGCTTCCTCACGGCTGCTTTAATGTCCTCTGGATGCCAATCTTTCATAAACCAATCCAAATATTACACGTAAAATCAGATAAACACTCACGATTAAGCATCATTTGATCTTGATAAACCCTAATTAGACATGCAAATTTAGGGTGTCAAGTCGCCTAAGGTTCAAAAAGCAATTTTATGTCTGAGAACAGCAAAAAAATGCCGGCTGCGGCTTTGAAGCGCATCAAGGATGCGGCTTCAGGATTTGAAGGTGGGCGACAGGCTTTGGCCGTGGCGTCCGAAATTCCTTTTGCAACACTAACTAAATTGCTGCTTGGCGAGGCAGAGCCGCGCTTCGCGATCATTATAAAGCTTTGCCGTGCGCTAAATATATCGCTGGATTGGGTGGCGACAGGAGTTAGTCGTGATAACGAGGCCTCCGACTGGGAATCGCAGCTTGAGCAGGCGGCTACGGGTGAGAAGCGAATACCTGCATATAATGTTTATGCTTCGGCTGGCTTTGGATTGGGAGACACAGAGGAGCAGCCGGAGGGATATCTTACGTTTCCCTTGAATTGGTTGGTTGAGCTTGGCGATGTTGATCAAATGCAAATCATAAAGATTGACGGAGACTCTATGGAGCCGGAACTGCGCAACGGTGATCATGTCATGATTGATAAAAGTCAGGTGCGACTAGCAGACGGACTTTATGCGGTTTCTGTTGATTATCATCTTTTTGTTAAGCGTGTTCGCTTTAAGGGAAAGTTGAAAGCCGATCTTGTATCTGCTAATCCGCTTTACCCGCCTTTTGAAATAACGGTTGCTGATCCAACTGATTGCTATCAACTAAATCAAGACGTGGCGAGGATCATTGGCCGTGTGGTTTGGTCTGGGAGGAAAATATGATTGAAAATGCTATTAAAAAACCAAATTGGATCAAGCGCATAGTGATTGCGATTATTGGTGTGCCCGTTGGTGGCTTTCTGCTTTTGCTCATACTCGCTACGCTTTTTCCATTTGAAAAAAAGCCCGGCGATCCTGTTGTGAGCTACTACGAATTGCAGCGGCTTACCGAAGACGCAATCCGCGCGTCTATGAATGATCCGGCGTCAACGCAGTTCAGGAATGTGCGCCAAGGGCCGACGCCTGATGTCATCTGCGGTGAGGTCAATGCGCGCAATGCGTTCGGTGGCTACGCGCCCTTCGCCCGCTTCTATGCCCGATCAACGCCAAGCCCTATAACGCCGCAACTTGAGATTGAACCTGTGCTTGCAAAATCGCGAGCCGAGGCCGTTAGCTTTGAAAGCAATTATCACAGCAATTGCGGCCCCACCTGAGATATCTTACCAGAGGCCCACACAGAGGCGTTTCAGATTTTGGCTGGGTAACTAGCTTTTTGAATGAAATCGCGTCAGAATCTGTCTAACACCCCCCTTACGCTCGTTTTAATCGCCCACCCACATTAACCATCGCGCTTAACCATGCTCGATGTCAAAACCATCCTCGGCGGATGCCAATTGGCGTTCAAGGATGGCGCGGTGCATGTCGTTATAATCCATACCTTGCAGCGGGGCCATGACGATATGGCTGCGCGCGCGGAATCGCTTCCACTTTTGGCCCATCAATGTGTCGCATAGCTTGGTGCGTTCTTCGGGCGTGATGCCAACGCTCGCCGCGCCGCCACGCTTGCGGCGCACGTTAATTTTCTGGGGGCTCATATCAGCATCAATCACGCTGATCACATTGCCGGGTCGATCAAATCCGAAACAGGTTTTTTCTGCGTCGTGGCGCGGATTATACAGCGGCGTCGCGCCGTCGCTGTCTTTTATGGGCTGTCCTTGATGATTCAGCAGCGACATCGTGGCGCACACACGTAGTATGGGGCTGCTCTTTTGCGCCGTGATGAGCGCGGACAATGTATTCTCAATCCCTTCGCCATTAAGCAGCGGCGCATAATGCGGCGCGTCCATTGGCGTGAACAGGATCGCGCTCCCCATCACATTGCCGAACATCTTGCGCTGGATGATCTCTTTGCCGTTCGGCCAATGTCCGCTCACCTTGTCGCTGCCGTCGGCATTCAAATAGGTGACGTGCATCCCGCGATATTCAGTGCGGATGATATCCTCATTGTAAATCAGGCTGCGCACCCGCTCGACAAAGTGAAAGGGCGCAACCATTGCTGGCCCGCGCGGCACATCTCGGTGCGACTTGCCGACTGTCCAGCTTGCCATCGGGCAATCGCGAACGAAGCCCAGAACATCGGTATAGCCTTCAATCGCGTCCAGATTGATCTTACGCTTGCCGCCAGAAAGATAGCGCTCAACGAGTGTGCCCCTGATCGGCTGCGCCAGTTCGCGGATATGATCGGCGACGATTCGTGAATTGACGACTTCGTCCTCGGGTCGCTCTGGGCGCTGCACGATGATTGGCGCTTTGCCAACGCCACTCGGCAACGGCGCGCCGCCTGTCAGATAGTCCATCGCCTCAACAAAGCTGTAGCCATATTTGTGATCAAGGAATTTGATGATGTCGCCGTTCCACCCACAACTGTAACAATGGGCATAGCCCTTGCTCTCGTAAATATGCAGGTTTGGAGATTTGCCATTGTGGATTGGACATGCGGCTCTAAAATCAGCGCCAGACTTGATCAGCTTGCTATGCCTGCCAATCTCAGCCGCGAGTGAATTTCTAGCCTTCGCGCGCGCAATATCATCCTCACCATATTTGAGCTGCGGCGCGCTCACCGATCAGCCACTTCCCAAATCGCCAGCCCCATGATCAGCCCCGCACCAAATTGAGAGCCAGTGAGTTGTATGATGCAGGCCGCCACCGCCGCCGCAAGGCACATCAGGCCGATGATTTCGAGGAAGCTATATTTGCTCATCGCGAAGGCGCTATCGCGCGGTGGCTGTCGTCCCATGGAGCCAGCCGCCACTCATCAACGCTCGCCTCTTTGATACCGCCATCAACCCAGCCGACCTTATAGACGATGTTCTGGCGGATATCGCACACTTCAATGCCGACAATCACGGCCTTGATCGACTTGTCACCGTCGATCATAACCATGTTGCCAATGTCAAAAATGGTTTCAATAATCATGGGGCCTCCATAATGGCGCATTGTGCGACATCCTTCACTTTGATCGTGAATTGCAGCTTGGGTGCGAATTCCTCGACAAAGCCGCTGTCATCGTCGCCATCAAACCGGGCGCGCACGCGCCAGCCGCTTTCATAAAGCGTCTCAACCCGTCGAAGCTGCCCGCGCACATCATGAAAAATCGCCGCGTCAATGATGGTGCCTTCGGCAATGCTCGGCTGAAGCCCCGCGTGAAGACGCTCGGCGTAGCCTTGATCAAGCTCAGGCTCTCGACGCGTCCAGCACTTAGGCACAGCCTTTGACAAGCGTGTCTGTCGCCAAGTGCTTAGGCGCGTCTCAACCCCGCTCACTGACACGCCCCCGTAGCCGCTTCAATCGCATCGGCGCGGTTTTGGTGGCGCAGCGCTTGTGCGGAAACCGCCTCGGCCTTTTGCTTTGGGGACAGCCCGTCCCATTCGGCCTGCGGTATGGCGACGCTGAGTGGCCGTACAGCATCGGGCCGTTTGCCGCTAACGCACGGCACGGTCACCGGCACTGACACTTGCACGATGCGTTCAGCGATCGGTGCGCTCGGCCGAGCGCAGCCGCCAAGCGCCGAGATGCAACTGAACAGCATCAGGCTAAGCGTCACGCTGACCAATGCTTTGAGTTTTTGGATTGCCTTCATGATTAGAGTCCTTCCGCATAAACAAGGTCAAGCGCTGCGTTGGCCGCGAATATCTGCGCGGCGCAGTCGGCGCGTTCGCCGGGGTCAAGCCGCTGGGTTTCCAATCGCTTGATCGCGCTCTCACGCTTCGCAATCGCCTTTTCGGCCTTGGCGCGCAGATCCGCGTTGAGCGCTGTCAATCGTGCCGCCTCAATCCCAAGCGCATCAATGCGCGTTGATTGCAGTTCGCTCGCCGCCTGCCACCCCCGCTTTGCTTGCCCGATCAATCTGACTTGTTCGGCCGCGCCGTCGAGTTTTAGCCTGGGATTATCCGAAGCCGTGCGCACCGCACCTAATATGTCGCCCGCGATTGCACTCAGCGCCTCATGCTTGGCCTTCCAATTCCCGCGCAAATGATCAACGCGCAGTGCCCAGCCGAGCAACAGCGCAAAACCAATCGCGGCCATGATCGCTTTCCAGTGCCGCACCGCAAAGGCAGGCGCGGTAAAATCGGGGATGAAAGCCATGTTCAAAGTCCTTTCAGGCAGGTTGAAACTTCATCGGCGCGGCGCAGCACAAGGCCGCGCACTTTGCAGAAGTAGCGCCCGCTTTTCATGCGCCTGCATTCACGCTTAGCCATTGGTCGGCTGACTGTGACGCCATCGTAACGCAGCAGTGCGGTGCAACCGCCGCGCCAATCACGCGCGTTGAACAGCTTGGCACTGGTTGAGTTGCAGAATGCGGGAACCCCAAAGTTGTACGCGGCGCTGATGACCATGCCGTGGGCGATTGGTTTTTCATAAAGCGTTGGCGCGCAGGCGAGTGTGCCTTGGCCGTATTCGCCTTTGATTGCCTTGGTGAGCATGGCATCGCATTCAGCCGGGGTGTAGCGCCTCATTGCGACTTTGGTCTGGCCATCGCAGACCGTCCACACTTTAACGATGTCTTGGTAAGGCACCAAGCTGCGGCCTTCCCATTTGCTGATCATCGGCACAGCCACAGCAATTGCCGCTGCGCTCACCATTAAGGCGCCACCTTTGGCACCAAAACGAGTTGGTTTTTGAATTGGCGTCACGGGATATTCCTCCACCTGATAAAGCTTTGCGCCGCGAGTGTCACATTGGTGCCCGCCGTTTCACTCGCGAGCTGCACGCGAAGGCTGCCACCCGGCCCGCCGCCCGCGATCATCATGCCTTGGATGGTGGCGAGATAGCTTTGGTTGGCATTTGGAACACCGCCCACTGCGATCAGCATCGCTGCATTGATGTTGCCATTGCTGATCAAGTTCGCCGTGGCGCTTGACGGCATCATGATCATCGCCGCGCCATCGGTCATTCCTGTGGGCCAAGCCAGCCCAGGGCGCGGGCCAACTGTATTCACCGCCGTGCGCAACAGCAGCCGCGCCTCAAACATGATCCGGCTATTGAGGATCGGTGCGATGCTAAGCCCGGTATCAACCGCCGCCGCACTTGACGTGACGAAGTTATTCGCGAGCTTCACATCAGTCCATCCGTCACTACCTTCGCCGACTAATGCGAACGCCGAATAGTTGAAGGCGTTGATGCCAACCGCCAGTCGTTTGCTCTGATCAGTGATTACGTAGAGTCTGTCCGTCACGATCAGGCCGTTTTCAGCATCTGCTGCCAACTGCGCGAATGTAATCGGCTGGGGCGGGGTGCCCGGCGCTTGCTTGGCTGGCGTCGTTACCACGGCTTAGCGATCATAACTGATGACGATTTCATCACTAAGGGCGATGGGAAAATGCCGCGCGGTGTATGTGATAGTTGCGGCTGCAACCGTAAAATCAAGCACGGGTGTCTGCACTTGGCCGTTGATGATCATCGCCACTGACTTAACCTTTGGCGTGTTGGTCAACACAAAAGCCACTGTGTTCGCCGCTTGGTTCGTGAACACGTCATAGTCTGACTGGTGAGAGTTTGGATCGACGGCCACATCATCAAGGCTGTCAAGCAGGTTGACAGCGTCAGTCGGGTTCACATTCTCAAATTTGACAATCTCGATATAGATCATGTCGATGGCCACATTGTTGAGCGCGTCTCCCGCGACTGGTACATAGGCAGCCTCGCCGCCCGCGCCGTCGCTCACATAAAGCGTGAGCGTAAATACGTTGGCCGCAAAGGTCAGCCGTCCGTAAATCCGGTCGCCGCCTGCTCGCTCAAGCGCGCGGCCATTATCACGCCGTACTAGTACCGCCTTATTCTTCGGCGCAGTGGTGATCACACCAATCGCGGTATCACTGCCGCCCCCAGTCGCTCCGCCCATCGAGGGCGTGACATTGTAAGTGCCGGTGCCAGTGAGGATCGTCGCGGCATTGCTCGGACGACGTGCAACTGCCTGCGGCGCGTTAATTTGTTTTCTTTGGGTAAGTGCCACGATATTTGCTCCTTAGATTGGGTAAGTGAATTCGATTTCGTCACTTGAGGTGATGGTAAACTGATGGTTCCAAGTGGCTGTTTGGCCATTTACTAAGAACGCGGGAGGGCGGTAGCGCGTGCCGTTGACAATCATTCGGACGAGCTGCGCATTTGCTGGCATTGTGCTGAGCGCAAAAACGATTTGGCCGTCGGCAACCGGGTCGATGACATCAACCTGATCAGCGCTTGCCCGAGCAGCTCCGCCGCCAAAGGCATGGCGCTGAACAATAATCTTGCGCGGCGCGGCGCGCGTGATTTCAAATCCGCGAGTGCTGCCGCGCTTAATTTCAAGCGTGACGCGTTTACGTGTGATGCTGATCTTGGCTGAGCTCATGTGTAAACCTTGATCAGTCCGCGCATGATCGGCACACGGTGACCGCCGCTTTCATCCCACACTTCCCAAGCCTTAGTGACCGGGCCAAGTGCGGCGAGCGCAGCCACCTCAACGCTTGTGATATCGGGTAACAAACGCCCGCGCGTGTCTTCTGGATTGGCAGGCAGGCTCTTACGCAGATCAATCGCGTCAATCTCAAAAAAAAGTGGCACCGCACTTAGGTCAATCACCGCGCCGGTCGCCTGATCATTCTCAACCACTTCAAAATTCGCGCCGACAAAACTGCCGCGCGCGTGGACGTTGATCATCCCGGCGTCGTCAAAGGGTTCGGGCGGGGAAAGTGACATTAAAGACGGTTGCCTTTTGTTGAACAGGCCATCATCTATGGCGTGCAGAAAAAAATGACGCCTATTGCGCTGCTGCAACAGCACCCAAGATTTCGCCGCCGTCATAAGCAAATCATGACGAGCACCCCCAGCACTCAAACCCAACCCAATGTCAGTGTGACTGGCATTGAGGTACTGCGTCCCGGCACCTTTACCGACATGTCGGGGCAGGTCGTTACGGTCACGCTCGCAGACATGGTTGAGATGGTTGAGACTTATGATCCGGCCTCGTTCGCGCCGCTGGTCAAGGGGCATCCCAAGCACGATGATCCGGCCTACGGCTTGATCTGCAACCCTCGCGTTATTGGTGATCGACTGGTCATTGATGCAGAGGAGGTCGAGCCGCAGTTTGCCGCTGAGGTTAATGCCAAGCGCTACAATGGCGGCTCTCTGTCGTTCTGGCGGCCAAATGATCGCGGAAACCCTGTGCCCGGCAAGCATCGTATGAAGCATTGGGGTGTGCTGGGTGCAGTCCGCGCCGCCGTGAGCGGTCTTAAGCCTTTGCCGACATTTGCTGACGACGATGCGTCGGTCTGCATCATCATTCCATCCAATATTCAAAGCCCAAAACAGCCAAACCCAAAACAGGAGGTGAATTTGTCACAACAACCCGAAGATGAAGCCGTTGCGCTCGCCGCGCAGCGCACTGAGCTTGAGGCCGAAAAGGCGGCGGTCAAGGCTGAGCGTGAGGCAATTGCCAAAGAGCGCGCCGACGCGGTCAAGGCTGACGCCGTCGCCTTCGCCGCCGAGCAGGTTGCCGCGTTCAAGTTGCACCCAAGCAAAAAGGATGAGCTTGTTCATTTAATGGTTGATCTTGGTCGTCCCCAAGCGGTTGCCTTTGCAGCCGATGGCAAGACGAAATCGTCGCTCCAAATTCTCAAGGATATTGTCACCACTATCAAGCCCGCCGTCCAAAAAGGTGAATTCGCCAAGGCCGAAGGCGGTGGTGTGGGCGGTGAGGCCTCTGATCCTATCTCTCTTGCGGCGGAGGCTGCTGATTATCAGGACAAGGCTCGTTTGGCGGGTCGCTCGGTCACAATTGCGGACGCTGTTCGCCATGTAGAGGCAGGAAAAAGCCAATGAGTAATATGACTTCATCTTACGCTAAGCGTTATAGCGCTCAGGCTGCAATTCCCAAGCATCGGATTTTCAAATTTGGTGCGTCTGATGCCCAAATCCTTGTCGCCACTAGCCCCAATGACGCGCTTATCGGCGTCACGACTGAGCTTGCTGGCGTCGTTGATCTGCCTTGCGATGGTTTTCTGATGGGTTTGCCGCCCGTTGAATATGGTGGACCGGTTACTCGTGGTGACTGGCTTACGTCTGACGCGGTGGGCCGCGCAGTTCTTGCGGCTCCTGCTGCTGGCGTCAATGCCAATGTGATCGGGCGCGCGCTTGTTAGCGGCGTTCTGGGTGATCTTGGCACCGTCTTGCTTGCGCCGGGCCGTATTCAGGGCTGATTTTATTGAATTTTTAGGAGAATATCATGTCAGATTTGTCACCACATCCAATTGACACGGCGCTTACCGCCATCGCTTTTGGCTACAAGAATAAAAATTACATCGCGGACATGGTCGCGCCGCGTGTGATGGTTCCGTCGCAGCGTTTCAGTTTCATGCAGTTTAAGGATGAGTCCTTCTATCAGATGCCAGAGTCTCGCGTTGGGCGGCGCTCTACCCCTGAAGAGCTCAACTTGGAATCAATTGAGACGCCGGATTTCTGCGAAGATCACGGCTTCGATGGTGGTGTACCGCTTGCTGATGAAATGAACGCTGCCGCTTATAAGTCAGTCAGCGGCGGGCGCATTTACAATCCCATGGATGCGCAAGTCATGCAATTGTCGGAAGCGCTTGCCATTGTCCGCGAAAAGCGCGTTGCCGATATCGCGAATAATCCGGTGTCTTATGATCCTGCACTGCAAATTCTCATTCCCAATGGTCAAAAGTTCAACGAAGCGGGTGGTGATCCAATATCAGTGATCACTGAGTCGGCAGACATGCCGCTGCTCCCTCCTAATCAGATGATTTTTTCCCGGCCTGTCTGGACGAAGTTCCGCAAGCTCCCGCAAATCGTTGAGGCGATCAAGGGCACCGGAGCTGATCAAGGGCTGGTTACGCGCCAGCAGGTGGCTGAACTTTTTGAAATGGAAGAGGTTTTGGTTGGCGATACGCGCGGCAATATCTCGCGTCCGGGGCAGCCGGCCAATTTAAGCCGCCTGTGGGGCAATAACATTATTCTCGCGCATAAATCTGCCGTGATGAATGCGACTGACGCGCCGACCTTCATGGCGACGTTTGAATGGGGAATGCGATCAGTCACGTCATGGTTTGAAAAAAACATGGGCGTTCGTGGTGGGACTAAATGTCGCGTTTATGAAAGTGTGCGTGAACGCGTGGTGGCTTCGCAAGGTGGATTTTTGATCCGCGCGCCCTTCCTTTAATCTTATATTGATTGGAAATTCTCATGAAAACCGAAGCATTTGAAGTTCTTTCGCCTGTCCGTATTGATGGCGTCCGCTGTGAAATCGGCGAAACTGTTACGCGCACTGATCTTAACTCAGGTTCAATTGACAGCGCTTTGAAAGAGGCTGCAATCAAGCCCATCCCAGTGCTGTTTGAAGAACCAATCGTCGATCCAGTCGTTCCGGGTGATCAGGCCGCTCCGTTGCCCGAAATCAGCGACAAAATGACCGTTTCTGCACTCTCCAAAATTGCGGTGGATGAAAGCGTCACCATTGGTGACGGCTTCACCAAGGCTGAAATCATCGCGGCCATCGCGCTCAAGCGTGCGTTGGATAATCCCGGCCCGCGCGAAGAACGGCTTGAATAGAATATCCAGAAGGGCCGTGTTGCGTATGGCCCGCCATGCAAAGTCCTGATGTGCGGCTCTGGCCGGTAAGGCGTCACCGCACATCAGGCACGCTATTCAAACAAAGGACATCCCCATGCCTGACGGCTCTGTCGTATCCGCTGATCATCTCCGTCTCTTGATCGAACGCGTTGAGCGTCTTGAGGGGAAAAAAAAGGGTGTCGTCGATGATATTCGCGACGTTTTTTCAGAGGGAAAGGCCACTTGCTATGACGTAAAAATGATGCGCGAAATTATCCGCTTGCGCAAAATGGAGGCGCATGATCGTGCCGAAATGGAAGCGATCCTTGATACTTACAAGGAGGCATTGGGCGTCTAATGTCCCTCACTCGGCTCAAATCACCATCTGCCAATCTGGCGCTCACTGTTGCGTTTGCGGCTGTGCTTGTGTCGGTTGTTGCGGTTGAAATTCATCCGCTTGGACTTGTTCAGGGGGGTGAGCCGCTGGCGCTTGAGGGGGAAGTAAGCGCCAGCGGCAACACCGCGTCATTCGCGCTGCGCGGCGGGGCCGAAGGTGAATGTTACGATATCACAGTGCGCGCGGCTTATGCTGGCGGCGATCAGGCGGCAAGCGAGGTGCGCATCGTCGCACTGCGCGATGATTGGGCGATGGATGATGGCAGCGCTGGCATGATCGGGCTTCACGCCTTCGCTGTGCGGCTTGGCTATGACGAAACCGTCATCGCAACTGCAGGCGACGCTCGCGGCGTGATTGATGTTGATTGGCTAATCGGCGTGATGCGTGATGCGCAATCGCTTGTCGCGGGTGAACTATCGCGGCGTTATGATCTGCCCTTGCCAAGCATCCCCGGCATTGTCGCCACGGCGCTCTGTGATTTGGCGGTTGAGCGGCTCTATCGTCGCGGTGTGCCTGAATTCGCCAAAGACAAGGCGAGTATCGCGCGCAAGCTGATGGAGCGCCTTGGGCGCGGCGATATGACGCTTCCCGGCCTCACTGGCCGCATCGTCCAGACACAGGCAAGCGACGGCGGCGCGGTTGCGCTCCACGATGATCTTGGCGGCGTTACTGGCCTCGCCGATTATGCGAGCGGCGTGGCGTTTCTTCAGGATGGCTGGCGATGATTGATATTGACGTGCGCTTGTCTGATAATCTCAGCGCTGTGCTTGCGCGCGCCGCGCGCGAAGGTGGTGATTTGCGCGATCCTTTTGCGCTCGTCGCAAACGCGATGCGTAACAGCACGATTGATAATTTTACCGCTGAGTCCTCGCCGCTTGGGGTGCCTTGGGTAATTACCAATCGTAAGCGTGATCAGCCAGATACCTCAATGCTCAAAAAATCGGGCGATTTGATCGGATCAATCAAGGATGATTCGGGCAATGACTTTGCGGCCGCTGGGCCTGAAAAATCGGGCGGGGCGGCGGATTATGCCGCCGCGCAGCATTTCGGCGCGCGCATCATCGCAAAACTTGGCTCTGCGCTCAACACGCCGTTCGGCCCGCGTAAGGCCGTCACCATCCCTGCGCGCCCCTATGTCGGGTGGAACCCCGCGCTTGAGGATCGCACGACACAGATATTCACCAATCACTTGACCGCGCTGTTCACGCCTGAAGCCCGCGCCATCTGATGCGTATTCAACCCATCCTAGATCGGCTCGCTCCGCTTAAGTATAAAACGCTTGGCGGCGCGCTTGAATTTATTGAGCTGCGCAGTCTCGCGGGCCGTCTTGATGCGCTGTTCATCGTGCCCGAGCGCGGCCAGGCAAGGCCTTCACCGTTCCTCACGGGCGTGGTTGATCAGAATATTGACGAAGGCTTTATGGCGATGATGATCATTGATCGTGGCCGGGCAGATATCGGCACGATTTCTGAAAAGTTTGAGACGCGCAAAGCCGAATTAATCAGATGCCTTGCGACATGGACGCATCCTGACTCCGAAAACCTCACGCAATTTGTGGGCTGGAACTTATACTCAAGCGACGGAAACGCGCTGACCTACGCCTTCAATTTCAAAATCTGCACGCATTTTAGGGAGATTATCAATGGCGCGTAAACCAACCACTGATCAGCATGATGACGCTGATGTTGAAACCAATGTGGCCGCGCAAGCGCTGCAAACCGGCAATGCAGATGAAGTGCAAGTGCCTGATCTTGTTACGCCGATGCCTAATCCGCCGACGCCTCCCGCGCCCGAACCGCCAGCACGTCAACCGGCACTCGAAACCGACGACGTGCGTGACGCCGAAATAGCACAAGCCGAAGCCGCTGCTACCAATGCGCAGCCAATCGACGCGAAAGGCTTCGCGCTTGACGCTTGGGGCTTGCCCTTTGCCGGGCCTGAGCGGGTCCGCCGCTTGGGCGAACTCCGCCGCGCTGACCCAGCGCTTGATGATGGCGATTGGAGCGCGGAACTTACGCAAGCAGTGACTGCCGCAGCAATGGATGGAGACACAAAATGGTAGATTTGGTCAACACGATTTATGTCAAATCCGAAGTCACCTATCTGACTGAGGCCGCGATTGCCCGCGCAGATGTGCGACTATCGGCAGGTGCGACGATGGACGGACTCAAAGGCGAAACCGCCGCGCGCGATCTTGATCGCTATGCCGGTGGCAACAGTCCATCTGGTTTTGGCAATGAACGCCGCGCGTTTAGCTACGCACTTGAACTTGTCGGTTCGGGTGCGGCTGGCACGGCTCCGGTATGGATGGAGGATCTGCGGTTTTGCGGCATGACCGCACCCGGCATCGTGCCCGGCGTCAGCGCAACCACAAATTTTGCACTGACCAATCCCGCGATTTCGAGCTGCACCGCGCATTTTTTCAGCGGCGCTGAACGTCGCCGTGCCATCGGCGCGCGCGGTGATTTCACCATCATGATTGAGGGTGGGAGTGTGAAGAAAGCGAAGGTCATGTTTGATATGATCGGCTTTCCGCCTGGAACTATGATGCCGGATGAAATCCCACTAGCGGGCGTTGAGGACTATGCGCGTTTTGCGACAAAGCCGCTCGCGCCAAGTCCTGAAAACACGTCGCTGATGCTTGGCAATCATGCCGTCGTACTGCGCAATTTTAAGCTTGATGCAAAAGTTCCGGTGACGCCGCGTTATCTTGCTGGGAAGAAATATATCTTCCTCGGCACACCTGCACCTACGGTCGAAATCATGATTGAGCGGCCATCGGTGTTGGTCAAAAACTACTACACCAATTTGAAAGGTGAGGATGAAATCCCAATGAGCCTCACTCACGGGCTTGTGCTTGGCAACGTGGTTGAGGTGAACTCAAACACGCTGCAAATCCTTGACGTTGAGGATGCCGTCGAAAACGGCGTGGCAATGCTCAAAATCAACGCCCAGTTGAACGGTTTGTTCGGAAACGGCGATCTTAGCCTCATTGCAAGGTAGTAACTAGAATGATCAAGCTTCTTCAAAAACGTATCGTTATCTGGCCAGTCACTTTCTCAGCGCCAGTCGCCATCCAGCCAATTGGCGAAGTTGAATCGGTCGGCATGGTTCAGGAAATCAGCTTTAATATGCACTTTGATTTGACCGATGCTGATATGATCGCTGGCGTTGGCGAACGCGTCTATGATGCGCTCGCTGGCAAGCAGGATGATGGCGATAACCGGACGTCAAGCGCGCGCGCGGCGAGCATCATCTTTCCGTTGGCCTGCGGTTGGGGTGGCGTCGGTGCGCAAGAGGGCGGTGGCGCGGCAGAATATAGTGAGGCCAATCTGGCTGCACTGTTCCGCACATACCCATCAGCGTTTGAGGCCTGCTATTTCGCCTATATCCGCGCGTACAATGGCCGTGCGGAGACACGCAAGGGAAACTCCGCGCCGCCGCCCGAAGGTGCTTCGGATACAGCAGCGGCGTAGCGGTTGACCAAGCGGATCGAAACGTGGCCAGCGTTGAGGCATTTTTGCGAGCGCGCGGTGATATTGCCGAAAATCAAGACGATAACGTGCTTGAGATTTATGAGGATGAGGTTGACGCCGTGACTCTGTTCAGCGCGCTTGGTACACAGTGGCATTGGCTGGTCAACGCGTTCACCGGTGAGCGCCACCGCATCGCGCTGAATTATGGCGTCATGCACTCGGTTGCGGTAATGATTGACATCAGGCTTAGCCCCGCGCTGTTCGCTGATATCCAGTTGATGGAGGGCGAGGCGCTCAAGGCGTTTGCGGAAGGCGCGCGATGACTGAGCTCGTTTTTGGCGTTCGCCTTGATCTCAAAGAAAACACGCTACCGGCCGAACTGCAAAAAAGCAGCGTCGGCATGGACAGGCTCAAGACCAATACCGAGTCACTCAAGCGTGAAATGGCGGCGCTCACGCCTGCGACCAACAGCGCGACGGTGGCGATTGACAAGAATGCCGCCGCTGTTGCGCGCGGTGAGGCGGTGGCGCGACAGGCTTCGTTCAATGCGCAGAATAGCATTCAAAACATTCTGGCGATCAAACGCGCGAATGAACAATCGGCCATTTCATTCAAGGCCAATCAAGCCGCCACGCGCGCCGCCTCGGCTGAGTCTGTCATTGCGCAGGGCCGCGTGGCCGGACTGCGCGGTGCGCTGGTTGAAGGCGCGCAAAGCATGGGGCTGTTCGGCCAGTTCGGCGGAGAGGCAACCGCAGTGCTTGGCGGTCTTGGTACAGGCGCAGTCGTTGCGCTTGGCGGCGTTGCGCTGCTCACTGGCGGGCTGATCGCGGGCGTTGCGGTTGCCAATGATTATGTCAGCGAAGTCAAAGCGATCAGCCAGCAATTGGCGCTCGCGGGCAATGTTACGGGGCAAACGGCTGAACAATTCAGGGCAAGCGTCGCGCAGATCGCGGCGGATACCGGCAGCGCCTATGATGAAGTTGAGGCGGCGCAGCTTAAACTGATCAGCAGTGGTAGGCTCACGGGCGATCAGATTGATCAATTGACGCGGCTTGGTGCTGGCTATGCCAACACCTTCGGCGTTGACATGAGCGATGCCACCAACATCGTTGCAACCGCGTTTCAGGGACTTGGCAACGGCGATTTAAGAGCATTGCAAGAGGGTTTTGGGTTCCTTGATGCAAGCACCCGTGATGCGATTATCAGGCTTTCAAGTTTGGGGCAGTCAGCCGAAGCGCAGAAACGCTTTATCGAAGGCTTAACCGCCTCGGTCGCTGGATCAAAAGGGTCAGCTAGCGGGGGATTGGGCACACTTAAAGACGCGACGATTGACTATGTTGGCGCGCTTCTCAATAGTTTCGGGCCGATCAGGGCGGCGCAAGGTCTACTTAAAGGCCTTGCGCAAGACGCGATTGAAGCAGCGGCTAAAATCCGTGGGGCGATTGCCGCAAGCGACGGCGCAAGGCTAAATGATCTTGGCAATGATTTGGCTGATGCGAAGGCGCGCCGCGCGACATTTGCTCGGATTTCGCCCAATGCTCCAAACCCATTTGATGCAGCCGTTGCCGATTTTGAATTGAGGCGGCGCGCAGAGGCGCAGCGACGCGCACCTCAACTGCGGGGGGTGAGAGGTGGTTCAAACAGTGGTTTGCAAGCTGACCGGGAAGTGCGGAAGCAGGAGGCCCGAACGATTGAAGAGGTCGAGCAATTTCAACGTGATCGTCAGCGCCTTTCGTCATCGGGAGGCGCTGGCCGCAAGGCTGGCAAGAGCGAAGCCGAGCGCGCGGCGGAAAAGGCAGCGCGTGAGGCCAAGTCCGCGCGTGAGAAAGACGCCCGTGAAGCCGCCGCCGCCACGCGTGAACTTGAGCAATCACTCCAAGGGCTGCGCCGCGCTTATGATCCTGTTGCGACCGCACAAGCGGAATATAAGGCGCAACTCGCCGAAATCACCGCACTTGAAAGCGAACGCGCGGGAAAGCTTAAAATTTCAGCTGATGAGGCCAATCGTTTTCGGGAGGCGGCAAAGGCCGAACTGACAAACGCGCTCTCGGCCGACCTTGATAAGCTCGCCGATCAATATGATCTGCTTGGCGGCAACGCGCGCAAATACCGCGAAGTGCTTGCCGAAATCGCCGTGCTTGAGAGACGCGATGTTGGCCAGGGCGGCATTACCAAGGCGCGCGCCGAAGCACTGCGCGCCGCCGCCAGCCGCGAGAAAATTGACGCTGATCTTGGCCGTATCTTTAAGGATCGTGTTAAAGACGCAGGCGCAGCAGGTGCCAAGGAGTTTAAGGATCGCGGCATCGAGGGCGCGCAAGCGATTGCACAGGCGTTCGGCGGTCGGCTGGGTGGCGAAGTCAGTAAGGTGCTTGGTGTATTTGAAGGGCTGCAAAGCGGCAATTTCAATAGCGTTGGTGGCAAAGCTGGCGGGCTGCTGACTCTGTTCGCCGGCAAAGGTCAGGACGGTGAGGACAGCGCCTTCACGCGCGAATTCAAAAGCGTGTTCGGCGATGTCAAGGATGATCTTAAGAAGCTGTTCGGTGATACCTTCGGCGTCAAAGGCATATTTGGCGAAGGCTTCAAAGAATTTCTGGGTCGTGCATCTGGCGGCGCGGCGGTTGGCGGGATCGCGGGCACACTCGGTACTAAAATCCTCGGTGTGCGCGGATCAAAAACGGGTTCAGCACTTGGCGGCGCGGCGGGTTCATTTTTGCCAATTCCAGGCGGCGCAATCATCGGCGGGCTTTTTGGCGGCGTCATTGGCGGCGCGTTCAAGAAAACCAAAACCGGTTCTGCCAGCGTCGGCTTTGATGGCAGTGTCCAGAATGTCGGTGGCACCAGCGGCAACAGCGCGTCACGGCGCAGCGGCGCATCTGCGCTGCTTAAGGGCGGCATCGGTGATCTGTCTTCAATCGCCGAACAATTGGGCGGCATACTCACCGGCGCTGGCACTGGCTCGCTTGGAGTCCGCAAGGATAATTTTGTGTTTGATCCAACTGGCAAGGGCCGCACAAAGGGTGCGGGCGTCCAGAATTTCGGCAAGGATGAGGCGGCGGCGCGGAGCGCTTTCGTGCTTGATCAATTGAAGGACGGCGCGGTTGCTGGCTTTTCGGACAAGGTGCGCGCGGCGCTTACAGGCTCGGCCGATCTTGAGCGCGGCCTTCGTGAGGCGCTTAAGGTTGATGAGCTTGAGGGCATCCTCGGCGGGTTCGGCGCGGGCGCGGCCAAAGAATTTCGCGCGTTCGAACAGCAGGCCAAGGAACGGCTCCGCATCGCGACGCAATACGGTTTTGATGTCGTCAAGCTTGAGGCCGAAAACGCCAAGCAGCGCAAGGCTCTGTTTGAAAGTCAACTTGCCGAAGCGACAGGAGGTCTGCGCGAACTGCTTGACGACTTCCGCTTTGGTGACCGCGCAACCGGCAGCCTGCTTGATCGCCGAACCGCGCTGATCGGCGAGCGCACAAAGTTAGAAGCCGACGCGGGGACTGACCCAGCAGCGGCGGCGAAGCTGCGCAGCATTATCGAACAAATTGATGCAATTGGCCTTGAAGCGTTTGGCACCGCAGGCACTCAATTCGCGAGTGATCGCGCGTCAAATATCGCAGTTGCACAGCGCATCATTGATCAGGTTACGCAGACGGTTACATCAGCCCAAGGCGCGGCTGGCGGCGCAGCATCAACCGATGCGCTCATCGGTAAATCGAACCAAGAGCTTGTCGGGATTAAGGGCTTGATAGACGAGCTTACTGCGATGACATCAGTTGGCAATGTCACCAACCAAGCCTTGCTCGCCCAGGTCCGCTTGCTTGTCGCCCAGGGCGGATCAAGCGATCCGTTCGCCGCCGCGCGCAACATTGGTGCCAGTGTGCTGGTATGAGTAGAGGCCTTACAGCTTATTATCTAACGCTTTCGCCGCGCAATGCAGCCACTGGCGCGATTGTCACTGTGCGCCTCGCAGGCGGTGGGCGGGCGGGATATAAACAGTTCGGATCAACCGCCTGGAAGGCTGGGCTTGAGCGCCCGCCAGCGATTGCGCAGCGGCTCGGGTTTGATGGTGATAGCTTTGAAGGCGAAGCGGCGGCGGCGGCGCTTTCTGTCGTCTGGAATGGCACGGTGGGCGATGCCGACGCGCTCAAGTCACATTACTGGAAACAGGCTCCGTTCACGCTCCACAAAGGCCCTGACGGCGGCGCAGACGGCGATATGACGCTCTTAATCAAAGGCCGGGTGAGTGATGTCGGGGCGACGCCAGGGCAAATCAGCTTTGAACTCGCCGATGCCAGTGCGGATTTTGCCAAGCCAGTGCTTCAGGCGAAGTTTCTTGGCACTGGCGGCATCGAAGGCGATGCAGAGCTTAAAGGCCAGGACAAAGGCCGCGCGTGGGGCGCGCTCTTCAACGTCAGTCTGCGTGTGCTTGATAAGGCCAATAATATTCATGTGTGCAGCGATCCGGCCTTTCCGATTGCTGAATTTGTTCAGTCCTATGACAAAGGCAATGCCGCCTCGGCCCAAACATTGGTGCCGTGGGCTGGTTCAATCAATGCGACGTTGGCTGCACTCATTGCCACGGCTGCGCCAAGCGGCGGGGCGGCGGTTGCTCCGTCGATTTCGTGCCTCAAATGGTGGCACGGACAGCCGGGCAAACTCACTGTCGATATTCGCGGAACAGCTGGCGCTGGCTATGTTGATCGGCCTGTTGATATCGCGGCTCGAATCCTCGAAAGCGTTGGTGTGCTTGACGTTGATGTTGCCAACGTGAACGCACAGCGCCTGCTGCGCAATTATAGCTTTGGCTGGTTTGTGAGCGACGGCAACGCAACCGCGATTAGTGAGGTTGTGGCCTTGCTCGCCGGCATTGGGGCATGGATCGCGCCACGCGGCGATGGCAAGATGATTTTTGGCACTTATGACTGGCGTGCATCCGTTATGGCGCTGCGTTCGGCGCTGAGCGAGGACAGCGGACAATACGGCCCGGTTGATAAGATCAATCTGGGCTGGCGTACCAATCAAACCATCATGGCGCGGGGTGATATCGCAGAGGCTGTATTCGCGGCCGATGTGAACGGGCTTGGTGCGCTCGCGACGCTAAGCAGTATCGATTTTGCGACGCAGGTTAATCCGACTGGCAAGCCAGAACTCAATGCGGACGTGACGATGATTGTGACATCGCCGCCGCCGATTTCGATAGCGTATAATTTTGATGGCACAATCAAACCGAACCAGCTTCCCAAGACGCTGAATTTCAAGCTGCGGCGCGGGGGTGGAGCCGATGTGACAACACTCGCCAGTTGGTCGGCAGTTTTGAAAAGCGGCAACGCGGCCTTCAGTGTTGGCGAAGCTACGGGCATTCTTGAAATCACGACACTTTCATCCGATGCTGTCTTTGAAGTGTCGGCCTTCTATCTTGGCAAGTACGTTGAAGGGCGGAGCGGCGCAACGCGCAAGCTTGATGATCCGCCGATAATGACGGGCGGTGGCGGCGGGGCCACATCAGACGCAACCTCTTCGATTACATCAACAACATCATCTGCCTACGGTGCAGCGAACACACGGACACTCACTGTTTCGCCGGGCGCTGGCGGTATTGTCAATCTCGCGTTCGCG
>JANOXQ010000012.1:0-32384 GCA_031418495.1 Sphingomonadales bacterium | reverse complement strand
CGGTCGATCCGGCCGCGCACTGTGTCCGGCGGCCGCCGGACACAGTGCATTCCGACTCAGAACATACCCTCAATACCCCAAATCCAACAGACAATTGCGAGCAAAGCGCGGCAATCCAGTTCGGTGTTCAGGACTCTGGATTGCTTCGTCGCTACGCTCCTCGCAATGACGATTCTGTTTGATTTAGAGAAACTCGTAGGCACTATGCGGATTACGAACTTTGTCCCAGATACACCGTATGAATGAAGTATGATTGATTAGAATGGAACGCTTAAAAGAGCTCTATTCCTCCATTCTCACGCGCATTGGTCTGGGTTGCGCTGCCATTGCAACTACTGTTGCCAATATTCCTTCTGCTGCCAATCTGACTTTTGATCTTGGGAAATCAATGGTCGTCGCTGGGGCAATAGCTGCGTGGCTTGGTTCTGAGATAATGTCTTTCAAGCCTGCTCCCCACCAGCACGATATTGATCTAAGGAATAAACTTCGGTCACTAATGGAAACACATATGCATTTTTTGTGCAATCATCATTTCGAAGGCTCATTTCATAGGCGCAATCTGCAAGGCATCCATAAAATCTCTACGGATTGGGTCGGCGTGACTTATCAGTTCCAAGATCGTGCGATTCAAGCGCGGTGGGTGCCTATCAGAGAAAAGATTGCTGAACTGTCTTGCCACGTCGCTTGGAATTCCTATATTTTGGACGGATTAGTAGACACGATCAGTTTCAAAAATGACAATGATAAAGAGCATGTGATCGGCCTTACCACAGAAACCTCCCAAAATATGGGAAAAGCCAACAGGCTCGCCAGCGAAATTTATTACGAGCTAGAAAGCCTTGAGGCGCTCTGCCTAAAACGGCTTGGCGCAGCTTCGGTTCAAGAACAGCAAGAGACCGCCATTTGAATATCTCAAGCAGGGGACATAGCACGCAGCAGGCGGCAGCTTAAATACCGTTCACCCAATCCGCACCTTCCGGCTTGTCCCCGGAACCGCGATCAACTTACCAAATGGCACGATATCAGGGGAGGCATAATCGCCCTTCATTGGATCGCCAAAGACATGCGTTTGCGCGGCGTTGATGTCAACCACCCAGTAATGCAGGACGCCCGCCTTGGCATAGCTTAGCCGTTTCGGCCCCAAATCTTCTCGCAGTGAACTGTCAGACACCTCAATGGCGAGCAGCAAGGCGTCGCTTGTTACTAGCCCCTTGATCTTGCCCGGATCGCGGAAAATGCAGACATCGGGTTCGCGCACCGAAGGTTTGGGTTTGGTCATATTGACCGTCAGCTCATGCCCAACGATCCAGCCATCAAGACCATTGCCGAAAATTTTATGCAGTTTAATGAATATATCACGCTGAAAGCCAAAATGGGGATAGCCTGCTGGACTCATACGGACGATAACCCCCTCAACCAGCTCAATCTTGCCGCACCAATCCGAGAGCGGAGGCTGCTGTGCCATCGCCATAAATTCATCAACCGAAAAGCGCGCTGGCTGTTCGGCAATGATCGGGCGCGTGGAAAGCTCATTCATGACATGAAGCTAACATATTTTCGTGAGAGTGCCAATCAATCCTCAGTTGCGATTTAGGCCACCCAAGCCAGCAACAACGTTAGCCCGCCCAGTCCAACTGACAGCATAATCCGCAGTCGTATCCAGCCTTCGGGAAGCACCTCACTACGCCCAATCGCGCGATCAACCAGCGGGGAAAGAATCAGGCAAATCCCCAGCATCACCAGCGATGGCCCCGGCCACTCGGCTCCGATCACCCAAGGAACATAGGTGGCGAGCGCGATCAGGCTTGGCGCTACGGCGGCGGCGTAAATCCAGATAGGCGCGTTCTTGATGCTCAGCGCCTGCCCCCACCACACCCCGCCGAGAAAGCTGAAAATCAGCGCGGCATAGGCATAGCCAACCGCAAGCGCACTCCAGCGCTGCTCGGCATCAGTTGCGACTAAAAATAGCGCGATGGCTTGTGGCAAAAGCCCAGCAAAACCGAAGCGAAGCGCCGCACGAGGGAGTGTATCTTTCATAGTGCAGCGATAACAGGAAATGCCGACGCCGCCACTAGGACAAAGCCCCTATTTCGCTGGCTTCACCGTTTTCAAATAAGGCACTGGATCAACGAATTTATACCCCGGCGTTTCGGCGGCGAAGTGGCGCAACCAGTAACTGTGGCCGCCGCCGTACACCACAAGCACGCGGTCTCCCGGCTTGGCAACGTGCATGAGTTTGGCGAAAATCTTAGCATTGCGCAGATACCACATCGCGTTGAGATCGGCTCCTGCCTGCGCGTTAGTGTCACCAATATCCAAGACGCCGTAATAGAAAAAGCGCTCATCGCGAATTTGCTTTGCGTCGTTGATCTGGGTCAACAGCTGCCCAACCGATTGGACTTTCTGGTTGATTTCAAATGCCTCGAAACGCGGCTTGAAACTTTCGTTTGCCGTTGCAATACGACCTGTCTGGCCAAATTTCGCTTCGGCCTCTTGTAACTTGTCATAGGGGAAATAGTCTGGCTCGCCCTGGGCTGGTTGTTCATCAATTCCGTAAACATCGGCGTGCCCCGCCATTTTCGCCACGCGGAAGCCAATCTGATCAATCTCATTGGCTTCGCTTTTGAGCCGATCAAACGTGAAGCTGCGATAAAGCGGCAAAGTAAGATCGGCGGCGCTGCTTTCTATTTCAACCATCACCTTGGTTGGCCTGAAGGTCAACAACGCGCGCGCGAGGGCTTCAAGTTCGGCCTGCTTCTTAGGCACAAGCACGCTATCAACCTTCTGGTTATTCACATCACGCCCCGGATTGCCGAAATGATAAGCGCCAAGCACCATCACTTCGACTTGCGACTCCTTCGCGGTGGCGACCCCGCCGAGCGAGATGAGCGCGATTATGGCGGCGATGGGTTTGAACATGTTTTCATCCTTTGTGTATTATTTCAACAACACAGTTATCCAAGAAATAAGTCTTGTCAATCATCCGCTTGGCCGGTGGCGTTTTGCAACAAACTTGTTAAAGCGCTCGGGTTCCGATTCACCAGTACAGGATTTGCGCCGCCGATGCAGATTGCCATTGCCTCTGATCATGCAGCTCTGGAGATGAAGGCGGCGCTTACCGCCCATCTGCGCGCGGGCGGGCATGATGTGAATGACCTTGGCCCGCACGAAAGCGCATCGGTCGATTATCCAGATTATGGCTATATGCTGGCCGAGGCTGTCGCATCGGGCAAAGCCGAACGCGGCGTCGCGCTGTGCGGCTCTGGCATTGGCATCTCGATCGCGGTCAACCGCGATCGCGCGTGCCGTTGTGCGCTTGTTTCTGAACCGCTTTCGGCAACTTTTGCGCGGTCACATAATGATGTCAATGTCATCGCCATGGGCGCGCGGATGATTGGTATTGAAATGGCAAAAGCCTGTCTTGACGCTTTTCTTCAAACACCCTTTGGCGGAGAACGCCATGTTCGCCGCGTCAGTAAACTGTCCAATCCAAAGCCTGCGAAGGAACCCGTATGAGCACCAATCCAGCCAGCCTCCATGATGTTCAACCCGGCGGCTTCTTCACGCGGACGCTCGCCGAGACTGACCCCGCCGTGCTTGCTGGCGTCCGTCATGAACTTGCGCGCGAACAGCATCAAATTGAGCTGATCGCCTCGGAAAATATTGTGTCGCGTGCGGTGCTTGAGGCGCAAGGGTCAGTCTTCACCAATAAATATGCCGAGGGCTATCCCGGCAAGCGCTATTATCAGGGCTGCGCGCCATCGGATGAAGTCGAAACGCTCGCGATTGACCGCGCCAAGCAGCTTTTCAACGCTGGTTTTGCCAACGTCCAGCCACATTCGGGCGCACAGGCGAACGGCGCGGTAATGCTCGCGCTGACTAAGCCCGGCGATACCATCCTTGGCATGAGCCTCGATGCAGGTGGCCACCTTACCCACGGCGCGCGTGCAGCAATGTCGGGCAAATGGTTCAACGCAGTACAATACGGTGTTCACCCAGAAACGCATCTGATTGACTTTGATGAGGTTGAGCGCCTCGCCAAGGAGCATAAGCCAAAGCTGCTGATCGCTGGCGGCTCAGCCTATCCGCGTATTATCGATTTCGCACGGTTCCGTGCGATTGCTGATGAAGTTGGTGCCATTTTCTTCGTTGATATGGCGCATTTTGCAGGATTGGTTGCAGGCGGCGTTCACCCCTCCCCGCTCCCTCACGCGCATGTTGTGACGAACACTACGCACAAAACGCTGCGCGGCCCGCGCGGCGGCATGATCATGACCAATGATGAGGCGATTGCGAAGAAGATCAATTCGGCGGTTTTCCCCGGCCTTCAAGGCGGCCCACTAATGCATGTGATCGCGGCCAAAGCGGTTGCGTTTGGTGAGGCGCTGCAGCCCGAATTCAAAAGCTATGCAGCCGCCACGGTTGAAAATGCCAAGGTACTGGCTGCAACGCTCAACGAACGTGGGGCAAACCTTGTTTCAGGTGGCACAGATACGCATCTGGCGCTCGTTGACCTCACCCCGCTCGGCGTGACTGGCCGTGATGCCGATGAGGCGCTTGAGCGCGCAAGCATCACTTGCAACAAAAACGGTATTCCCAATGATCCGTTGCCGCCAGTGAAAACCAGCGGCATTCGTGTTGGATCACCCGCCGGCACGACGCGCGGCTTTGGCCCGGCTGAGTTCCGCGAGATTGGTCATATGATCGCAGATGTGCTTGAAGGCTTACGTAGCAAAGGCGCACACGGTGATGCCACGGTTGAGGCCGACGTAAAGGCCCGCGTCCGTGCGCTGTGCGACCGTTTCCCAATTTATCAGGGTTTCTAATGCGCTGCCCCTTTTGCGGCCATGAAGACAGTCAGGTAAAGGACTCACGTCCGACTGATGATAATGCGGCGATCCGCAGGCGGCGTCAGTGCGAGGCGTGCGGCGCGCGCTTTACAACGTTTGAGCGCATCCAGCTTCGCGAGATGACCGTCCTCAAAAGTGAAGGCCGCAAAGAGGTGTTTGAGCGCGAAAAGCTTGAACGTTCCGTAACGATTGCGTGTCGCAAACGCCCGATTGAACCGACCCAGATTGACCGTGTTGTCACCGGCATTCAGCGCCAGCTTGAAACGCTGGGCGAAAGTGAAATCCACTCAAGCCGGATCGGCGCGCTGGTGATGGACGCGCTCAAAGGGCTTGATAGCGTCGCCTATATTCGCTTCGCTAGCGTCTATAAGGATTTCGCCGAAGCTAAGGATTTTGAGGAATTTGCAGGGGCTGTGAAGGAAGCGGGTGAGGGGTGATACCCCCCGTTATCATCCTCGTCCGTCCGCAACTCGGCGAAAATATCGGTAAGGCAGCACGGGCGATGCTCAACTTTGGGCTGAACGAGCTACGGCTGGTTTCGCCGCGTGATGGCTGGCCCAATCCATCGGCGGGGCCAGCAGCAGCAGGTGCTGATATCGTGCTTGATCAAGCGCAAGTGTTTGATAGCATTGCCGATGCAACAGCAGACTGCGCGCATGTTTATGCCACCAGCGTAAGGCGGCGCGGAGTAATAAAGCCAGTCGTTTCCCCCGCCGAGGCCGCCGTAACAATCCGTAGTGCGCCTGAGCGCTGCGCAATCCTCTTTGGCCCCGAACGCGCAGGCCTCGAAAATGGTGACGTTGCCATTGCGCGGACGCTGATCACCGTGCCTGTTAATCCAGAGTTTGGCAGCCTCAACCTTGCGCAAGCGGTGATCCTTATCGCCTATGAATGGTCAAAAGGTGAAGCGCTTGCCCAACCCTCCAAGATTGATCTCGATCCACCTGCGCCACAGGCTGAGCTTGACGGCATGATTTGCCAGCTTGAGGATTTGCTTGAAACAGCAGGTCATTTTTACCCACACGACCGGGCGCATATTGACCGGCAGACAATTAGGGGCATCATGACTAAGCCTGGCTGGACAGCGCAAGAGGTGCGCACATTGCGCGGAGTGCTCCGTTCGCTAGGGCGAAAACGGGAAGAGTGAGCCAAAAAAACTATTTGTTTCTTATTGCAAGCATGTTAAGTTTGTTAGAAATAAATATCTTGCGAGGATATTGAAATGTTAATCTCAACCGCGTTTTTAACTCTGGCTATGATGGCAGATGCTGTCACCACGACAGCACAGGCTGCTGTGCCCGCTGACCCGCTTGATAAGGTGATTTGTCGCCGGATTCTAGAGACCGGTTCACTCGTAAAGGGCAAGCGTATTTGCCTAACCCGTCGTGAATGGGCGCGCGCCAGCGAGAAGGGCAGAGCGCACGCCGAGTCAATGCAGACACTTATCAGTACCGAGCGTGGCAACTGACTTCGACAGCTTGGGTTGACTTCGTTTGATCAGCCACTAAACGCGCACACTTCGCAATTGACTCTGCACTCCGGTGAAGCAGACGTCCTGCTCGATTTCTGGTCGGGTGGCGCGGTTCCGGAACTATGAAACGAAACGCACGCAATTGAAGGATTATCTATGTCAAAGCGCCAGAGCGCCAAGTATAAACTCGACCGCCGGATGGGCGAAAACATCTGGGGCCGTCCGAAATCTCCCGTAAATAAGCGCGAATATGGCCCCGGTCAGCATGGCCAGCGCCGCAAGGGCAAGGTCTCTGATTACGGGCTGCAACTTAAGGCCAAGCAGAAGCTCAAGGGCTATTACGGCGAAGTCACCGAAAAGCAGTTTAAGAGCACCTATCAAGAGGCCGACCGGATGAAGGGCGATACTTCGCAGAACCTCATCGGACTGCTTGAGCGCCGTCTTGATGCCGTCGTCTATCGCGCCAAATTTGCACCAACTGTGTTCGCCTCGCGTCAGCTCGTCAGCCACGGGCACGTCCGCGTCAACGGCGTGAAGTGCAACATCGCATCGCGCCGCATCGCGGTTGGTGATGTGATTTCTCTTGGGACAAAAGCCCAAGAAATGGCGCTAGTGATCGAAGCGCAAAGCCTACCAGAGCGCGATATTCCGGATTATGTCGTCACTGACGGTGCATCTAAGGTTACCTTCAGCCGTGTTCCAACACTTGATGAAGTGCCTTATCCAGTTAAGATGGAGCCAAATCTGGTCGTCGAATTTTATTCGCGCTGATCTGGTTCACTCTATATATTAAAAAGGCGGTCTTTATGGCCGCCTTTTTTTGGCTTAAAATAATCTGAACTTGAGATTAACAAATCACCCTGTTGCATCAATGTAACAACATATCGATTTTGTTTTGGTTAATGCTCCTGTTCATAGTTGAGCAATAATTCTCCGGCAAATATGTTTCATCCCTATCACGGGATTTATTAGTACGGAGAATATGTAATGCGTAAACTTGCTTGTGTAGCGGCAATTGCCGCAATGACTACTGCTGTACCAGCTTATGCTTCTGGTGAAGGGCGTGTTGAAGCGCGTGGCGGAATTGCATTTGCAGGCGGCCAGGAAGAAGCCTTTATTGGCGCTGCGGCTGGCTATGACTTTGACCTTGGCAACAAAGCCTTTGTTGGCATCGAAGCAGGTGCGGACAAGGTCTTGCAGGGTGGTACGGATGTACTGTTCAGCGTTGCGGGTCGTCTCGGCGTAAAAGCGGGTGACAAGGCGCGTATTTACGCGCTTGGCGGCTACGGCGTTGCTGGCGGTGAAGATGATCCGTTCATTGGTGGCGGCGTTCAGTTCAACCTGGGTGCCAAGGCTTATGGCAAGGTTGAGTATCGCCGCGTTCTCCAGAGCAATTCGAAGGATATCAATCTGGCAGGCGTTGGCTTCGGCATTCGCTTCTGATCGCAGCCCGATCACATGAGCAAAAGGGCGGTCTGGCAACAGGCCGCCCTTTTTCGTTGTGCGCAGGCGCAGTCTTTGCCATCACCCTGTCAAAATTGAATCAGCAAGGACATAATATGTATCGATATATGCTCACGCTCGCGCTAACCGCCGTTATCGCACAGCCCGTGCTTGCCGCCCCGCGCAAACCAGTACCCAAACCAGCAATATCGGTGACAACGCTCAAAACCGTCACACGCACACTGTCGTCAGACGCTTATGAAGGCCGCGCGCCAACTTCGCCTGCCGAAGCTAAGACAATCGCCTATATTGCTGAACGTTTTCGTGCGGCTGGCCTCAAGCCGGGCAATAAGGGCAGTTGGTATCAGAAAGTCCCGCTCGTCGAGATCACGTCTGACCCAAAGATGGTGCTTTCTATCAGCGGTGGCAAAGAAGCGCTCAGCTTCGCCTACAAAACCGATATGGTCGCCTCATCATACCGCGTTGTGCCGCAAACCGATATTAAGGACAGCGAGGTTGTTTTCGTCGGCTACGGCATCAACGCGCCCGAACGCGGCTGGAATGATTATGCCGGGGTGAATGTGAAGGGCAAGACCGTCATCATCCTGATCAACGATCCCGATTATGAGATGAAGGATTTGAACGGCCCATTTGAAGGCCGCGCGATGACCTATTATGGCCGCTGGACGTATAAATATGAGGAAGCCGCACGTCAGGGTGCCGCCGCCGCACTGATCGTCCATGACACCTTCCCCGCCGCCTACCCTTGGGGCGTGGTCGTCTCAAGCTGGACTGGGCCGCAACTCAATCTTGATGCTACCGACAATCACATGGGCGACACGCAAGCCAATGGCTGGATCACGGGTGAGGCCGCAACCAAGCTGATGGGCTCTGCGGGCAAAGATTTGCCAACGTTAATGGCCGCCGCGAAGCAAAAGGGCTTTGCTGCTGTCCCGCTTGGTCTCAAGGCGAACCTGTCCTTCGCCAATAGTATCAAGCGTCAGGCATCAAATAATGTCATTGGCATCCTGCCGGGCAAGACGCGTCCGAACGAATATGTGCTGTACTCAGCGCACTGGGATCATCTTGGGCTGTGTGAGCCAATCAACGGCGATAATATCTGCAACGGCGCGCTTGATAATGCAACGGGCACCGCTGGCCTAATATCGCTTGCTGAAGCACACGCCAAGGCAGGTGCAGCGGGCCGGTCGATCATCTTCCTTGCGGTGACGGCGGAAGAATCAGGCTTGCTTGGCTCGGCCTATTACGGCGCGAACCCGATTTATCCACTTGCCAAGACGGCGGGCGGGATCAACATGGACGGGCTCAACGTCATTGGCCGGACGCGCGATGTAACGGTGATCGGCAAAGGCAAGTCTGAACTTGAGGCGATCCTTGCGCGCTATGCCAAGGCGCAGAGCCGGACGCTAGTCGCCGAAGCGGCACCAGAGAAGGGCAGTTTTTTCCGCTCGGATCATTTCAGCCTTGCCAAATACGGTGTGCCGATGATCTATTTTGACAGCGGCGAAGACCTTGTAAAGGGCGGCGTCACAGCGGGTGCAGCGGCATCGGAAGATTACACCACCAACCGCTATCACAAGCCGCAGGACGAATACCGTGCCGATTGGAATTGGGAGGGCGCGGTCGAAGACCTCACGCTCAACTATCAAATCGGCCGCAACCTCGCGACGATCACCGCTTGGCCCAACTGGTTCCCAAGTGCTGAATTCAAGGCGATCAGGGATAAGTCACGCGGCGGAAAATGACGCTCTACCAACCACCTGAATGGGCACAACATAGCGCGGTCTGGATTGGCTTCCCAAGTGCGGCTGACCTGTGGCTCGACGATCTTGAAGGTGCGCAGGTAGAAGTCGCAGCGTTCGCGCGCGCTGTGCATCACGGTGGCAAAGGGGAACGCGTTGATCTGGTTTGTGCCAACACCGCCGCTGCACGTGCCGCGCGCGGGTTGGCGGGAGACTGTGCGAATATCATCGAAGCACCGTTCTTTGATATTTGGTTGCGCGATACTGGGCCAATTATGGTGAGCGATACAGGCATGATCACCGCTCTTGATTACCGTGGCAATGGCTGGGGCGGCAAATACCCCTCACCGCTTGATGATGACCTTGCACGAGTGCTCTGTGATGAGGCTGGCTTGCCACGCAGCCCCCGTGATTGGGTGCTTGAAGGCGGGGCGATTGATATTGATGGCAGCGGCCTGTGCGTAACGACCGAGCAATGCTTGCTTAACCCCAACCGCAACCCCGGCCTGTCACGTCAGGAGATCGAGCAAAGGCTGTGCGATGATCTTGGCCTCAAGCAGATTTTGTGGCACGGCGACGGGCTGGTGAATGATCACACCGACGGTCATGTGGATAATCTCGCCCGTTTCGTTGCACCCGGCGTGTTGGCACTGCCCGAACCCTTTGGCGCAGATGACCCCAACATGCATGTGTTCGCCGACGCCATCGCCCGCGCGCGCGATTGGCCAGTACAGATCGTCACCATCCCATCGGCTGGGCGTTATGAAGCCGACGGCGAAATCATCCCCGCAAGCCATATGAATTTCTATATCGGCAATGAAGTTGTCGTGGTGCCAACTTACGGCGGGCCAAGCGACGTCCCAGCCGTAGCAGCGATTACAAAGCTCTTCCCCGGTCGCGAAACCATCGGCCTGCCCGCCAGCCACATCCTGACCGGTGGCGGCAGTTTTCATTGCATTAGCCAGCAACGGCCCTTCCTGAAATGACACTGGCCTTCATCATCCGCGCGCTGTTATCCGGAATCATTGTCGCCGCGATTGCGCTGATCGCCAAGCGCAGCCCTGCGCTTGGCGGCTTGGTCGCATCAATCCCTCTGGTATCAACGCTTGGGATGATCTGGCTGTGGCGCGACACAAAAGATAGCGAGTTGGTCGCCGATTATGTTGGCTCGGCATTCTGGTATTTCCTGCCATCAATGCCGATGTTCCTGCTGATCCCGGCGCTGCTCCGTAACGGCGTCAATTTCTGGATTGCGCTGGGGGCGGGTTGTGTGCTGACGATCCTGCTCTATCTGATCACCATCAGCATCGCCGCGCGCTTTGGCATCCGGCTTTAGGAAAACGCATATGAAAGTCGCCGCATTACAGCTTGCCCTTGGGGGCGATATCGATACCAACATTGCAGCGGTTGAAGCGCATGTGCGTGAAGCGGCGCAGCACGGCGCGCGGATAATACTGCCGCCAGAACTATTTGAAGGGCCGTATTTTTGCCAGACGCAGGATGAGCGCTTTTTCGCGACCGCTGCGCCCACATCCGAACATCAGTCAGTCAAGGCAATGCAAACGCTCGCAGCGGAATTGCAAGTCTATATCCCCTGCTCCTTTTTCGAGCGCGATGGGCCACATTATTACAACAGCCTCGCGATGATTGATGACGCGGGCGAAATCATGGGCACCTACCGCAAGAGCCATATCCCCGATGGCCCCGGCTATACCGAGAAATATTATTTCCGCCCCGGCAACACTGGCTTCAAAGTGTGGGACACGCGCTACGGCCGTGTCGGTGTCGGCATCTGCTGGGATCAATGGTATCCCGAAACCGCGCGCGCGATGATGCTGATGGGGGCGGACGTGCTGATGTTCCCCACTGCAATCGGCGATGAACCTGCCGCCGAAGACCTCGACACCTCAAGGCTCTGGCGGCGGGCGATGGTCGGCCATGCGGTGAGCAATGTCGTCCCCATCGTCGCAAGCAACCGGATTGGCGCTGAAGGCGCAATGAATTTCTATGGCCATAGCTTTATCACCAACGAACGCGGCGATTTGGTCATTGAATATGGTGCCGAGGAAAGCGGGGTATTGGTCGCGGAGTTTGATTTGGAACTGGTCAGAAAACACCGCGCAACCTTCGGTTTTTTCCGCGACCGGCGGCCTGAGCTTTACGGTCGGTTGGTTGAGGATGTTTGACTAGGAGGAGGAAAGCATGGTTAGTCGCATTGCAATCATTATCGCTATGGCAACACTGCCTAGCTGCCAAAACCAGCCGTCAGTGCCCCCAACCGACGCGACCGCTGTTGACCTAGTTGCGCTTCCTTCTCCGCCGCCGCCCCCTCCGGCAAATTTCAGCGAAAGGGATGGTGACGTATA
Organism: Sphingomonadales bacterium; assembly: GCA_031418495.1. Lineage (GTDB taxonomy): Bacteria > Pseudomonadota > Alphaproteobacteria > Sphingomonadales > Sphingomonadaceae > Aquisediminimonas. Next base: position 20,491 of record JANOXQ010000012.1, on the reverse strand, counting down.
TCTTTATACCGCTGAGGTGTCCGAAAATGATAAAAAAGAAGGCAAAGTGACGGGAGGAGTTGTTGGGTATAAATACCTCGGCGAAAGCGGCGGTGTATACCAGTTAGCCTCTGTCGATGACTCCGATTCCCAATTCGCAACGTCGGAATGCAAGAACCCTTGCCGTATCATCGTCCGCAGGTTCCGGGGCACGAAAGATCGAATTGCCTTTAGCGAGAATTCGGTAGTCGGTTCCGCCTTTCTCGACGCATTTAATGGACATCTTCAAGTCGCAAAGACAAAACGAGGCAGTCCAAAATCCAAGCCAGAAAAAGTCCAATCCAAAACGAGCACGAACAATTATGCCGAAGACGAAGGGCCTGATGTCCCCATTGCAGAAAAATGAGCTAGCGCCCGATCGAACACCGCCTCAAACATCTCAACCTTGAGCCGCCCGGTATTCTGATTATAGCGTGAGCAGTGGTAGCTATCGATCAGCACCCGGCCATCAAGCATCTCATGCACCGCGCCGTGGGCAAAGCGGTGCTTGGGAAGTTTGGCGCCAACAGCCTTCACCGCTGACTGATGCGCGATTTCGCCAAGTGCAATAATCGTGCGGACTTTGGGTAGCGCAGCCAGCGCACCACTCAGATAAGGTCGGCACGTGCGGATTTCCTCGGGAGTCGGTTTATTTTCGGGCGGCAGGCATTTGACCGCGTTGAGGATCATCACCCCTTTGAGCTTCACCCCGTCATCGGCACGACGGTTATACTCGCCCTCAAGAAGATCGAATTTAGCGAGCGTCGCAAACAGCAGATCACCGGAAAAATCGCCTGTAAACGGCCTTCCGGTGCGGTTCGCTCCGTGCTTTCCCGGCGCAAGACCAATAATCGCGAGCCATGCATCGGGATCGCCAAACGCTGGCACGGGGGCATTCCAAAACGGTGGGAACTCCGCCTGACAGGCATGGCGGTATGCCACCAATCGTGGACAGAGCGCGCAATCCTTTGGCGGTTCAGCTTGTGGTAACGGGCTTTCAATGATCATCGCCAGCAACTATGCGCTTCATCTAATGCGCACAAGCTATGTCATTGCGATTGGTTCGAACCAGCGGCATCCGCGCTACGGTGCCCCGGCGCAGATTGTCGCCGCCGTGATCGAAGCGTTGATGCCGCTCGCAAGGTCACGAATCATATCAAGCCGTCCAATCGGGCCATCGCAGCGTCGCTATGCCAATGCCGCAATCTTGATCGAGAGCGCGCTGATGCCGCCCGCACTGCTCCTCAAGCTCAAGTCAATTGAGCGTGATTTCGGTCGCCGCACCTCTGGCCAGCGCTGGCGCACACGAGTGCTTGATCTCGATATCATCCTTTGGTCAGACGGCATTTGGGCTGATAAGACGCTCACGATCCCCCACCCTGCCTACCGCGTGCGGAGCTTTGTGCTTGGGCCGCTCTGTGATGTCGCACCTAAATGGCGCGACCCAGTGACGCGTTTTTCTGCGTTACAGCTAAAGGCCTGCCTTGACCGCAAACGTCCACGTCCCTAGGGGAAGTTTCCCGCGCAAAATAGCGACAGTGTGGGCCCTTAGCTCAGTCGGTAGAGCAACTGACTTTTAATCAGTAGGTCGCTGGTTCGAATCCAGCAGGGCTCACCATTTTTTCAGTCGGTTTTACTTCCGATTCGGATATTGGCACACCCCCTGCCACTGCTTTTTCGTAATAAACTGATCGCTTTGCTCTCCGAACATACAGAATATTGCGCGTCGGGAATGTACAATGAGCAATAATCGGATAAATCCAACGATTGAACAGAAATGTGCTGCAAACCACACCAATGTGGATATACTAATTTGTGAATTATATACAAAACTAGACACGCCGGTTAATTGGGTTTTGGCTTTTTGATTTTCTTGTCGTTGGCCCTGAACATCGCTTTTGCAATTTCCTCAGGAGATGCGGGGATTCTTTCGACCTTGTTCTTTATTGGCCGTCCCTTGTGTGGCTTTTCCGTCATGCCGCTACTCCTGCCGCCGCACCCATCGCGCCCAGTCTCTTAGACCAGTTTTCGACAACGCCTACAAACACATCATTAACCCATGCGGGAATTTCAGTTAGATCGGGAACGAGAATTTCTCGAAGCGTCTTGTTCGCTTGGCGTCCATAATTGAAGCGAAATTTATTAGCCCTAATGCACATGCAATATAATAGTTTCTGCTCTGCGGTCATTTCCAATTTGGCGCGCAAATAGAACAGGTCGCGCCCGTTATAGAATGGCTCGGTTTGGAGAAATGTTTCCGCTACGAACCCGCCACCGGCAACGGTCAAAACACCCGCCTCAATCGGCGCTAGGCCATCAATCGCTTTAACTTTAGCCGAAACGCCATTGTTTCGCGCTGTCCGCGAAACGAAATTCACACCATCGGCGGCCAAGTCGAGAGCATTGAGTTCGAGATTGGAGCCGTAATGGACATCAAACAGCTTCGACAAAGGAACCAGTTTCATTATGCCGCCTCCAATTCTGCGTTCTCAAACGAATTGAGCAACTGAAAGGCAATGAACCTTCTAGCGACATCTGCAAAGGCGTCTTGGCCCAAGGCCTTATAATCGGTTTCAATGTAGGCTTCTGCACACCATTCCTGCGATGCAGTAACTTTTTCAAGCACGCTGAAATTGGCTTCACTCTGGTGATTTTGGTAAGTTTCCAGCCAATGTTTTTTGATGATTTCCCAACCACCCTTGTCGATGCGGCCCATGTGCTTTGTTTTCTGGAAGCCATCTTCCTTGAAATAGCCAAAGAAGGTTTTGAACGCGTCGGGATGGGGGCTGTGCGCCTCAAATACCAAAATGCAGGTGATGACCCCTACGGGCGTGAACAATTCGTCAGGCATCGAAAAAGCGCCTTTCAGGGTATGCTTTTCCAATAGCCGTTCACGCACAGCCACTGCACGCGCTCCGTTCGATGTCGCGCAACTCATCTGAACAATTGCCACGCATCTCCCGCCCGGTTTCAGGCAGGCGAGGGCATTCTCAATAAACTCAAGCTGGCCGTCTTCGCCTATGTCGTATGGCGGGTTAAGGAATGCCACGGTCGGCTGTAATTCACGGACCTTCTCGACGATTTCAGGATCGAACGAGTCTCCTTGATAGATGTGGGATTTGCCATCGCCGCTCATCATCATATTTGAACAAGCAAACGTGAACATATCGGTGCGGCGCTCAATACCGATAAGCTGGTGCTCTTTGATTTCCCGCCGTTTCTGCTGATCGGGACCGGCCTTATCGAGCATGTGCTTCATGGCAGAAATCAAAAATCCGCCGCTTCCACAGCATGAATCAAATACCACGTCATTGCGGTTCAAGTTAACAATGTCACAGAAAAATTCTGTGATGTGCTGCGGGGTCAAAACGAGACCCGTTTTCTTGTCTGTGCCTGCGTATCGGATAAATTCGCGGTAAAACCGGCCAAGGACATCATAGCCCTTGTCGCCCATTGTTATCAGGGGCAGGACTGATTTTTCGAGACGCTCGGTAATATCCCGCAAGACGTAATTGTCCTCTTGCTCGGATGCCTTTTTCTTTTTGATTTGAGCGGTCTTGGCGATGGCATGGCTTTTGATTTTCTCATATTCACCATTCATCGAATCCACGCGCTCGGCGTCTATGCCGTTCTCGTTCAGCACATCATTGATGCTGGAGACGATGTATTTTGCCAGCTTATGCGGCGTCGGTTTTAGTTGCTTGGACTTCGCATGGTCCTTGTAGGATGCGCGAAAAGCATCGCTTTGCAGGGCCAATAGAATTGCGCTGACCAAGGTGCAGCGTTCATATTCCACTATGGAATAGTCGTTGAGTTCCTTGTTGAGTTCGATGGCCGTTTTTGTGATTTCGCCGGATTCGATGCTTTTGGCCTGCACAGTGTCTTTGAAACGGGCGATGTAGGAAAAAACGTCAAGTATCTCGTTGGAAACCGCCGTCACTTCAGTTTCGCCCATTTTCTGATAGAACGATGAAACCTTCAGTTTATCCTCATTATCGCCGCTAACCGCAATGGAGATGACATTATATTCCTGCGCTAGGAATGCAGAATAATGGAGAGCGCCATCAACGGCATAGACCGCAGCGTTCGCGACACCTGCGCTCTTATGGAATTTTGTGTCTGCTTTGCACTCAACGACGATGATCTCATCGGACAATGCGGGAAAGCTGATTATGAACTCCGGCATTCCGCCTTTGCCAGTCAGATTTTTTGACGCCTTTGCCAAGCAGCGCCGCGCCTTTTGCGGCGATGCCTTCTGTTCGTCCAATCGGATTGCGCCGAACAAAGGATCGCTTTTGAATTTTGCGCGGACAAAATCCTCCGTGACGCGCTCGTTTTTCATCGCGCCGCCACCAGATCGTCATAGCGTAATCGCTTGCCGTCCAGCCCCTTTGCCAGAAACGTCATTTGAACAATGGTGTCGCAGCCCCTGACGTTATGCCTACCGGCAAATTCGGTTACGTAACGCTCAATATGCTTGATGCTCATCTGGTGATAGGTGCCTTTGTATCCGCGCTTGAGCATCGCCCAAAAACTTTCAATTCCGTTGGTGTGAGCCATACCTTTAACGTATTCACCCGCGCTATGCTTGACCGATTGATGGACGAACGATTTTGACAGGCCGCTATAGCCCCGATGCTCGTCAGTAAATACCGTCGCGTTTGTTTCTACGTTGTTCAAAATAAAACCCTCCAAAGTCGCGGCGTCGGCTTTCTCGATTACGGCGACCTTCACTTTCCCGTTACGCTCTTTAGCACCAATTACAGCCAATTTGCCGACAGCACCTCTACCAGCATTCAACCGTTTATTACGGTGCTTGTTACGCTTTTTGCCGCCAACGTAGGTTTCGTCAACTTCAACTTTTCCCGTCAGCTTGTCGCTGCCGTCAATCCAACCTTGCCGAATCTTCTGTGCAAGCATCCAAGCTGTCTTTTGCGTAACGCTTAGATCGCGGTGAAGCTTCATGCTAGACACGCCTTTGAGACTGGTTGACATAAGATACATCGCAATCACCCACTTTTGCAGGGCAACTTTGCTGGACTGCATCACCGTGCCGGTTTTGACGCTGAAATACTGGCGACATTCGCCACAGTGATAAGGCATCGGAGTTTCGTTTTTGACGGCTGTTGTTTTTAGCGATCCGCAGTGTGGGCAAAACCGCTCACCATCCGGCCACCGAATATCCTCAAGCCATTTGCGGCTCGCAGCTTCATCTGGGAACATCTGGAAAAGTTGTAGGACCGTTAGATCTGTCCGCTCGCTCTTGCCGGGTGCTTTCTTAGACATTCAACTCACTCCAATTGCTGTCTAGTTATAGATTTTAATTAGACGCGGAGTGCAAGCGATTTTGTCTAGTTTCGTATACAATTCCCTAATTTATCTTATGAACTTGATGTGCTCGGCCGCCTATCAAAAGGCAAGAAAGCGGCGCGACTTGATACAGCGCAGCGACCGAACTTGTCCGCTCTGCACGACTCTTGATCCAGACTGACACGACACAGGCCTATTTTGAAGTTCGGACAATCGATGAGGAACGGGCAGCACTTACCGATGCCGCAGCGAACGAACAGTCCGCACTTGAAATTCTTGAAGCGCGCACGCAATGGTCTGGTGTCCGAACTTGATGTATTTCAGGCGCGCGACGAACTTGCGACAATAGATGCTGATCTGCTCGCGCTCAATCGTAGACGTGCTGAGGTTGAGCATAGTCTTGCGTTTCTGTTGGGCGAAACGCCTTCAAACCTTGGCATTAATGACCCTTCAATTGCTGCGCCCCCTGCAATTCCCGCCGACATCCCAAGCGCAATGCTTGCGCGCCGCGCCGATATTGCTGCGGCTGAGCGTCGCCTTGGTGCGGCCACACTGCGCGTCGGCATCGCCAAAGCATCATGGTTGCCAGAGCTTAGCCTGACAGGATCACGCGGCTATGCTTCCCCGTCACTAGGCAACCTGCTGCAATCCGCAACGCAAAATATTGGGATTGGGTTTTTGCTGTCTTTGCCTTTTCTTGATGGTGGTCGCCGAACTGCTGCAGTCAAAAGTGCAAAGGCCGATGTTGAAGTGGCGGCGGTTGAATATCGTGCGCAAATATTGACAGCTTTTCGAGATGTCGAAAATCAACTTTCGGCGGTGCGCCTGCTTGGCGACCAATCATCGGTCATCGCAGCAGCAAGTGCTGCCAATTTGCGTGCCAAAGACATTACAGAAGCCCGTCACCGCAACGGCATGATTAGCCGCCTTGCTGTGCTTGAGGCCAACCGCACACAATTACAAAGCGCGCGTGACGCCGTTCAGAATAAATTTGCACGCTATGTCGCGACCATCGGGCTTATCCGCGCACTTGGCGGCGGCTGGAGTAACATAAGCAGCCCAGAAACACTTGGCGCGGCCAGAAATCATTAGAGACTGATCTTTGTGTCCCGCCGCCTAAACGGCCAATCAATCACTGCTCCGGCGAACAGTGCCCACCAAACAAACACTGGCTGAAAGGCAAGCCGCGGGCCGTGATAACCCCAGCCCAATTTTGATCCACCAATCGCAACGCTTTCGAGCGCGTGTTTGATGTTGGCCGGATAAACGCACACCGCGTAAAGTGCGAGCATAATCCCGGCAAAATAGCGAAATCGCCCTGTCATGAGCCCGATCGCACCCGCGATTTCGCAGGCTCCAGTCAAAAGCACCACCAGCCTTGGCTCTGGCACCCAATTTGGCACAATCGGCAGAAAAAATTCTGGTGCGTGCAAATGCCTAAGACCAACATAGGCATAAATCAGCGCAAGCACCGCGCGCAAAATCCAGCGATCAGGCATTTTTGATACTGTCATCACATCACTTCCACAGATATATCCGCTGATGGCATAGAGGGGACCTGAATTATGCACTACACATATTTGGATATAAACATTTATCGAGGTGCCTGAGGCCAAGCATCAGCAATCGCGGCAAGGTCTTCCACTATGTCCACATCGGCCATTGACCATGCGTCGGCCTTAATCAGGATCGCATCCGCAAGCAGCGGCTTTGCGCCTTCACCCCCTGAAAGTATTTCAAGCCTCGCCCACAGTGCGCGCGGAAACAAGGCAGGCGGCATAGGCATTTCGTCAAGCGATGAGGAAATAACGCGCGTCCCGTTGCCCAGCGCAGCGACCATCTCGGCGATATGTTCAGGCGGGACATTGGGCATATCGGCCAAACAAATGAGCAGCGCCTGCATCTTGGTATTTTTCGCAGCCTGCGCCGCAAGGCTGACCGACCGTGACAGGCCAGCAGCGGATTGATCATTTGCAACCAATGCAAAACCAAGCGCAGCAAATTTCTCACTCAGTTCACCGTGCGTTGGATCAGCAACAACAAAGCGCGCACCGAAGTTTAACCCTCCAAGCCGCGCCGCCGTCATCGTACCAATCATTTGATCATTGATCGTCGCCTCAAGTTTGCGCCCACCAAAGCGCGATCCCTGCCCGGCGGCGAGGATGGCGAGCGCGACGTTACCGCAATCCATCGTTAAAACTTCGCACAACTGCCGCTGCGATTGAAAGCGCGATTTCCGAAGCATTGACTGAATTGATCGAAACCCCTGCTGGCCCCTCAATGCGCGCGAAGGCGGTTTCATCAACCCCTGCTTCTGTCAGACGAGCACGCCGCGCTGCATGTGACGCCCGTGATCCAAGTGCACCGATGTAGGGCGCAGATGAGGCAAGCGCAGCGATCAATGCAGGGTCATCAATCTTTGGATCATGGCTGAGCGTGACCACCGCCGTCCGGCTATCAGGCGTAAGCGCAGCCACCGCGACATCGGGCCAGCGGTCATCAAGCGTCACACCGGGAAAGCGCGCCTGCGTCAAAAAATGCGCACGCGGATCAATCACCGTCACCGCGATGCCAAGCTGACCCGCGATGCTCGCAAGTGACGCGGCAATTTCGACCGCGCCGATGATCAACAAACGCTTTGGCGGCGCATAGACGTTAACGAAGACCGCATCGCCTGCCCCCGCAACAACGCGACTCAACCCGCTTTCCAAATCAGTTCCGATCAGCAGCGTTTGGCCAGCCGCATGGTCCAGCGCAATGCCCTCAAACAATTCTGCCGAGAAACCCGCTTCACTCACAGGCTGAACCAGCACAGCGATATCACCGCCACACGGCAGACCAACCTCCCACGCCTGGGCATTCGCCACACCGTAATGACGCAGCGCAAATGGCGCACCCGCGATCACGTCGCTGGCCAGCGTCAGAATATCACCCTCAACGCACCCGCCAGAAACCGAACCGACAAAATCGCCGCCTTCGCGCACCAGCAAATGTGTGCCAACTGGACAAGGGGCCGATCGCCATGTCTGCGTCACCGTCGCCAGCGCCATTTTGGCCCCACGCCAGTCCCGCGCCGCAGCCAATATCCGCTTATGATCCGCCATTCTGATCACGAATGCGCTTCACTCAAAAATTGTCTCATCACTAAGCGAATATTGCTATCCGCGCGAAAGGCAAGTTGCTAAACGCAATTCAAATTGGGGCGCATGTCGGAAAGGGCAGCGGATGATGGCAATAGAATTAAACGTCAACGGAAAAGCGGTCAGTGTTGACGCTGATCCAGCAATGCCGCTCCTTTGGGCGCTGCGTGAGGATCTGCAACTGACCGGCACAAAATTTGGTTGTGGCATTGGCGCGTGCGGCGCTTGCTCGGTGCATATCAATGGAGAGATTGCGCGATCATGCTCGGTCACGCTCGGCGATGCTGCGGGCAAGAGCGTCGCCACGATTGAGGCGCTTGGCGGCGCCGAAGGTCAACTCAGCAAGCTGCAACAGGCTTGGATCACCGAGCAAGTACCGCAGTGCGGTTACTGTCAGTCGGGGCAGATCATGGCGGCGGCGGCTTTGCTCAAGCAAACCCCCAATCCAACTGACGCGCAGATTGATGCAGCGATGACCAACATCTGCCGCTGCGGCACATACCCGCGCATCCGCAAGGCGATACGCGCCGCACTCACACAGGCTTAAGGGAGAAAACGCATGGGCATCAAGCGTAGGGCGTTTCTGATCGGCGGCGCGTCAGTGGTTGGCGGCGGGCTATTTGCGCTTCATTGGATGAATGGCAGTGCCACAACCAAAGCGGGCGAAATGATCGCCAAGGCAGGCGAATCCTCCTTTACTGGCTGGATAAAAATTGCAGCAGATGACACGATCACCCTCTATTCGCCGCACATTGATTTCGGCCAAGGCTCGCACACTGCGCTTGCGCAGATGCTTGCTGATGAGCTTGACGCCGATTGGAGCAAAATGCGCACAGAGGCTGCGCCTGCTGAAATGGCCTTTGCTAATACAGCGCTCGGCAAGGGTTTTATCCTTGGGGCAAAGACGGTGCCTGCGATCCTGACGCCGACGGTCAATGCGGCCTTTGGCGCGATTGCGCGCTATATGGCGTTGCAGATTACCGGCGGATCATCGGCGATCCGCGCTACTGGACAGGCGGGTTTCCGCGTGATCGGCGCGTCAACGCGTGAGGCGTTGGTTGCAACCGCCGCCAAGCGGCTCGGTGTTCCTGAGGCCGAGTTGACGACAGCGGAGAGCAAAGTCACTCATGCCAAAAGCGGCAAATCGCTGCGCTACGGTGAACTTGCGGCAGAGGCCTCCGAACGCTCGCTTTCAGCAACGCCGACGCTCAAGACGGCCAAGGATTTCAAATATATCGGCAAATCACCTGATCGTTTTGACATTCCAGCAAAGGTCGATGGATCAGCACAGTACGGCATTGATTTCACGATGCCTGAAATGCACGTTGCAACGATCATGGCCGCGCCGATCCGTGGCGGAAAACTCGAAAGCGTTGACGCAGCCCCTGCAATGGCAGTGAAGGGCGTTGAAAAGGTTGTGAAGCTCGACAATGCCGTTGTCGTGGTCGCCAAAGGCTATTGGGCCGCAAGCCAGGGCCTCGCCGCGCTTTCACCAAAGTTTAGCGACGGCGGCAATGCGGGCATGTCCACCGCGTCCATCTTTGCCGAACATGATAAGCTGCGCAAAAGCGGCAAGCCCGAGAATGAGGCCATTACCGGCGACGTGGAGGCGGGCTTTGCAACCAAGGGTGCAAAGCTGCTGACCGCTGATTTCAAAGTGCCCTTCCTCCATCAAGCGATGATGGAGCCGTTCGCGCTTACCGCGCATTATAAGGACGGTAAGCTCGATATCTGGGGCGCGAGCCAGGCTCCGCTTGGTGCGAAAATGGTCGCGGCGAAGGCGGCAGGGCTTAGCGGCGATGACGTGACCTTCCACCCGATGATCATGGGCGGTGGTTTTGGCCGCCGTGCGCCGCAATATAGCGAAGTCACCAGCCAAGTCGCGCAGCTTGCCAAGCAGCTCCCCTATCCAGTCAAGCTGATCTGGTCACGTGAGGAGGATGTCCGCCAAGGCGCGTACCGCCCGCAATGTTCAGCTGCACTCAAGGCGGCGCTCGGTGCCGACGGTAAGATTGTTGCGTGGCAATGCGATTATGCGCAGGTCGCCGATGCAGGTGGTGAGGCGAAATTGCCTTATGACATTCCCAATGTCGCGCTCAATCATTTCACCTATCAAACCAATCAGACCGATGGTTTCTGGCGCTCGGTGAATTCCACCCAGCACGGTTTTTATACCGAGACGTTCATGGATGAATTGGCGCAGGCTGCAGGCGTTGATCCGCTGACTTTCCGGCTCAACCATCTACCCAAGGGTTCACGCTATGCGCGCGTACTTGAGGAAGTAGCCAAGCGTTCGGGCTGGGGCACGCCGCTGCCTGCTGGCGTTGGCCGGGGCATCGCACTGGTTGAATCCTTTGGCACCATCGCCGCTGAAGTGATTGAAGCGAGCGTGCGCGAAGATGGTTCACCTAAGGTTCTGCGCGCATTCGCGGTGGTCGATTGCGGGACGACGGTGAATCCGAAGAATGCCGAAGCGCAGATACAGGGCGGGCTGATCATGGGGCTATCCTCAGCAATTGGCGAAGCCATCACGGTTGAGGGCGGCGCGGTCGTCCAATCCAATTTCAATGACTATCCGATCCTTAAGATGGAAGGCTCACCGACAAGCATCGACGTCCACTTCATCGAAAGCGGCGCGCCGATGGGCGGCATCGGCGAACCCGGCACCCCGCCGGCTACACCAGCCCTCGTCAACGCGCTATTCGCGGTCACTGGCAAGCGGCACAGGACATTGCCACTTACGGCGTGAGTTAGGCGAGAATGCATAATTATCTCGCCCATATTGCGCTGGTCGTTGCCGACTATGATGAAGCGATTGCTTGGTATACTGATATTCTCGGTTTCACTCTCGTTGCCGATGAATACCAGCCCGAACAGGATAAGCGCTGGGTCTTGGTAAAACCACCCGGCGCTCCAGACGGAGCTGCCTCAGTCCTGCTGGCACGTGCGTCAACCCCTGAACAGATGAATTTCGTCGGCAATCAGGCGGGAGGCCGGGTTTTCCTGTTCCTCGCCACGGATGATTTTGCGCGCGACTATGCCGCATTTAACGCGCGCGGCGTCCGCTTCGTCCGCGATCCAATCAAAGCCGCTTATGGCACGGTTGCGGTATTTGAGGATCTTTATGGCAATCGTTGGGATCTCGTCGAATTTGCAGACACGATAAAAACACATTGACTCGCTGAATATGTTCTATATATGTTCTCGTATCAATCGAATCGCTTCAGTCACGATTTGATTGACCGTTAGCTCCCCTTGCTACGGTGTCCCTCCCCTGTTGCGCGCCTCCCCTCCCTTTGTGCGCGCGCAGGGAAGGGGCTTTGTTTAGGAGGATTTACCAACGATATTAGATCCGATTGAGTGTGATCTAGGTGAGACCTTAGTGTGACTTTCCGCGCTTCGGGATAGAGCCACTCCTTTTTGAACCGGACACCTCCTAACAAAACTCCGTCTTGACAAAGCGGCGCATTCAATAGCCTATCGTAATCAAATACGCATGGGAGGATGTGATTATGAACAAGCGCAATGCTTGGCTTGCCGTTATCGTTACGGGTACGCTTGGTCTTACGGGCTGCGGCAGCAAACCTGGCAATATTGATGCTGCGCGGCTGATCGCTGCGGCGGGCGATAACAACAACTGGCTTAGCTATGGTCGCACTTATGATGAGCAACGGTTCAGTCCTCTTACCGAGATAAACGAACGCAACGTCGGCGATCTTGGTCTTGCTTGGTACGCTGACCTTGACACAGCGCGTGGCCAAGAAGCGACGCCAATTGTCATTGATGGCAAAATCTACATCACCACCGCTTGGTCAAAGGTAAAATCCTATGACGCAGGCACTGGCAAACTGTTGTGGGAGTATGACCCCAAGGTTCCCGGCGAAACCGGCGTAAAAGCCTGCTGTGATACCGTAAATCGCGGGGTCGCGGCGTGGGGAGATAAACTTTACCTTGGTACGCTTGATGGCCGTCTGGTCGCGCTTGACCGTGACACGGGGAAAGAGGCGTGGTCAAAAGTCACCGTTGATCAGTCAAAGCCCTATACGATTACGGGCGCGCCGCGCGTAATTGATGGCAAGGTCATCATCGGCAATGGCGGCGCTGAAATGGGCGTGCGCGGCTATGTGACCGCTTATGATGCTGAAGACGGCAAAGAGCTTTGGCGTTTCTACACAGTCCCCGGCAAACCCGGCGAGGCCGATGAGCCCGAATATCTCAAAAAAGCCGCAGCAACATGGAACGGCGAATGGTGGGCGCAAGGTGGCGGCGGCACCGTTTGGGACGCGATGGCCTATGATCCCGAGCTTGACCTGCTTTACATTGGTGTCGGCAACGGCAGCCCTTGGAATCAGGCATACCGATCACCGGGTGGTGGCGACAATCTCTATCTCTCGTCAATCGTAGCACTTCGGCCAAAGACCGGCGAATATGTCTGGCATTATCAGACGACGCCGGGCGAAACATGGGATTACACTGCGACCCAGCATATCATTCTGGCTGACATGACAATTGACGGAGAACCACGCAAAGTTCTGATGCAGGCACCAAAGAACGGTTTTTTCTATGTGATTGACCGGACGAACGGCAAGTTCATTTCGGCCAATAATTTCGTGCCGGTCAATTGGGCGAGTGGATTTGACCAAGCAACCGGTCGCCCAATTGAAAATCCAAAAGCGCGCATCGACAAGACTGGCGAGCCTTACCTCGTTACGCCCGGCCCGCTCGGCGCGCATAACTGGCATCCAATGGCTTATGATCCAATGAACAAGCTAGTGTTCATTCCCGCCAATGAGACGTCTTTCCCCTTCATCCCTGAGGCGAATTGGAAAAAATCCGCGCAGGGCTTCAACGTCGGATTTGATCTGGCGGCAGGGGCAATGCCTGCTGATCGCGGCGCACGCGCAATAGCCTCCGCGATTACAAAGGGCGCGCTCGTCGCGTGGGATCCGATTGCGCAAAAGGAAAAATGGCGTGTTAAATTCAATGGCCCATGGAATGGCGGCGTGCTTGCCACCGGAGGAGGACTTGTATTCCAAGGCAACGCAACAAGCGAATTCGCTGCCTACGCCGCCAAGGATGGCAAGAAGCTGTGGTCATTTAAGGCGCAAACTGGCGTTGTTGCACCCGCCGCGACTTATGTTGTCAATGGTCAGCAGCATGTCGCTGTACTCGCAGGTTGGGGCGGGGCGTTCCCAATCTCTTCAGGCATATTGCATGATATTTCTGGGCCAGTTCGTAATATCAGTCGGCTACTTGTCTTCAAGATAAAGGGCCGTGCGAAGCTGCCTGACATGCCGGTGCTTGCAGCACTTCCGCTTGACCCTCCGGCATTTAAGGCAAGTGCCGAAGTCGCAGCGGCTGGCGGCGCGCTTTATGGTCGCTACTGCGGCGTGTGCCACGGCGATGCAGGCATTGGTAGCACCGTCCTTCCCGATTTGCGCAAAAGCGGCAGCCTTGGCGATCCTAAGACGTGGCAAACCATCGTGCATGATGGCGCTCTCAAAGCCAATGGCATGGTCGCTTGGTCAAATGTGATGAAGGCCGATCAAATCGAAACCATTCGCCAATATATCATCAAACGCGCCAACGAGGATAAGGCGTTAGAGGCACAGGAAGCCAATGTGAGAAAGGTTGTTATAAACTAAATATCTGCGGCTAAGGTAAGGGCGTAGTGGCGTGATCCGTTGGGGATGAATGCGCCGCTGCCCGTCACATTAAAGCCGAAGGTGTTGGTCACGTTGGTCACGTTAAAGCGCAGAAGTGCCGACGCCTTGTCGATCTTGAACTTATAGCGCGCACCCAAATTGACGATGGCACGCGCTGGGATGATGAGCGTATTCGTGGCGTTTGACGTCCGGTCACTGGTGCCAAAGAAAGCGGCATTGAGCGAGAAGCCTTTCACGCCGGGCACTTGATAATCCATATTGATATTGGTGTTGCGCACAAACGTGCCGACTGGCTTTTTGCCGATCAGACCGCGATCCACTTCTTCGCCTGACACGTCGGCATCAAGCAGGACGTTACCAACAACCAACGAAAGCCCCGGCGCGACTTCGCCTGCGAGCGAGAATTCGATCCCGCGATTACGCACCATGCCAAGCTGACGGAAGCGCGACGTTGCATCAAGGTTGAAATATGGCTTTGACACATCGAACAGGCCAACAACCGCCGTCACCCCCTTGCCTATTTTGGCGCGGATGCCCGCATCCTTCTGCTCGGTGCGGATTGCGGGCGGGGCTTCGTTGCGGTTCACCGCTTCAAACGGGGCGACCGGGCTTTCCTCAAGCCCGCGCGTATAACCGCCGTAGATAGCGACCCTGTCCGATAGATAAGCCGCCGCATTTGCACTCAATAATATGGGTTTAGATTTGGTAACCGGGAAAATCACCGTTGGATCAGGATCAATCGTTTCTTTGCGATAATCGGTTTTCTGAATGCCGATGCTCAACTCACCAACCTTGGCCCAGCGCCCTTGATAGCCAATGCCTGCAGTAACCTGTTGAACTCCGTCACGCGTTTTGGGCCCGATCACTGATACGGGCTCATCGCGGAAATCCTGAACGCCGATTTGACTGACGCCGAGATCAGCAATCGCCGCGCCGCCAAAGCGCCGCGCCTGATTACGCGCGCGCAGTGACGCAATCAGCGTATGGCGGCGCGGGCCATCTTTGAATGTTTTGGCAATGCGGAGTTCACCCGAGGTTGAGGCGAACTTGTTATCACCGTCCACCACCACCTGACGACTACCAACTCGCCCTGCGCGGTCAGTATCAAACAGCAGATCGATATGATCCTCACGTATCTCAAGCGCCGAACGAAAGACGCCGAGCCGGACGTCAAGCCCGAACGGATCGGCCTTCGCCACCACCCCGTAATTGTAGACAGCGCCGCCGAAATCGGAGAATTTCTGTCCCAAAAAAATGTCGCGACGGATGCGTTTTGGCAAGAACGCTCCGTTGGTGAAAATCAGCGATTGGCTCTCCTCATCCTTAATATCAATCAAGCTCCAGAACGGGATGATCTCAACCCCCTCGCGCGGCTTATATCGCCCAAGCGCACCGACGGCATAGACATCCGACGAATTATGAAACGGTGCAACCTCTTGAAAATACCCTGCCCCCGCCGCAATTCCTAGGCGATCTCCGTCAAGCGGAAGCTGCGCATCAAACTCGCCCGAGCGCCCACCAAACGGGCCGTAATTGAGCGCAACTGAAACGAGGTTTTTCGCGCCCGGTCGCCGCAAGCTATAATCGATAATCCCGGTTGGTGCCGGAAACGGATAGCCCTGCGCCGAAATTCCAACGCGGATTGATGAGCCATCAATTAGGCGATCAGTTAATCCCGATTGCTGATCAAAAAACAGCCCCTCGATCCGAACGTTGCCCGCGTCAATCGGCGAGAAACCGCGCACATCGCCGGGGTTGTAAATGCCGATTTGTTCATCGCCCACCGTCTTGCCAAAGGCATCGTCGGACTGGGTTACGACATTGTCATCGGTGCGCTGCGCAAAGGCGGGCGAAGAGAGGGCAAGCGACAACGCGCATGCGATTGTGAGGTCATATTTTTTCATAAAACATCGTCGAGCGTAACACGATTACAGATGTAATTTCATTTCGACGAACATGATGTTGGGTTCGACCAGCAGCCTAATCTGAACTCATTTGCGCTTCGAGTGCGCGCGATACCGCCTCTGGTGATCCGGTATATCTGGCAAGTCGTGCGTAAATAATCGGGATTAGAATGAGCGTAATAATGGTTGCGAGTGAGACGCCAAAGACAATGACAACACCGATCGCGCCGCGTGCAGCCCCACCTGCTCCGCCCGCAATTGCGAGAGGGATCGCACCAACTACAGTCGCGATCGAGGTCATTAAAATAGGTCGTAATCGCCGGGTTGCGGCTTGTCTGATCGCATCAATGATCTCAAGCCCCTCATCACGGAGCTGATTGGCAAATTCAACGATCAGAATGCCGTTCTTCGCCGCGAGGCCAACGAGCATGATCACGCCAATCTGGCTGTAGAGATTGAGCGACTGTCCCGTAATCGCGAGGCCAATCACCCCGCCTGCGACGGCGAGCGGCACCGTGGTGATAATCGTGATCGGGTGAACGAAGCTTTCAAACTGCGCGGCGAGCACCAGATAAACGAGGAAGATCGTCACAAAAAATACCAGCACAATCGATCCGCCGGTTTCCTTATACGCTTGACTTTCGCCGCGATAACCGACCGCTTGCACTTCTGGCGCGTCTTGGGCTTGTCCTTCAAGGAAAGTCAGCGCCTGTCCGATTGAATAGCCCGGAGCGAGTGCGCCCGAAAGCGTAATCGCGCGTAGCTTATTAAAGCGGCCTAGATCACGCGCGCCCGCCGTTTCCTTAAGCGTTACAAGATTTGCAAGCGGCACCAGCACACCGCCGCGCCCGCGCAACTGGATAGACGCAAGATTTTCGGGCGAAGCGCGGTCAGCGGCCTCGGCCTGAACAATCACGCGGTACTCCTCGCCGCGATCAACATAGGTCGAAACGCGCCGCGACCCGAGCAACGACTGAAGCGCCTCACTCACGTCACTAAGTGACACCCCGAGGTCGCCCGCGCGCGCGGTAACGACAACAATCAGGATTTGCGGCTTGGGTTCCTTAAAATCAAAATCAAGATTGACGATGCCGGGATTGTCCCGCGCTGCCGCCAATATCCGGTCACGCGCCACGGTCAAATCAGCGTAGCTGCCCCCGGCGAGCACGAAATTGATCGGCTGTCCGCGCCCGCGCCCGATGGAAGAGCGCGCTGTGGCATTGCCGCGTACTGCAGTTTGCGCGCCAATAATTTTGTTGACCTGCTTGATCACGTCTTCAGTGGTTTCGCTGCGTTCCTCCCAAGGCTTGAGGAAAAATACGAATACACCGCTATTGAAATCATCACTCGCGGTAAAAGCACCGGGCGTCCGCTGAATGATCGAGCGCACCGTGCCTTTTTCAAGCAGCCCAAGCACTGGCTTTGATATCTCTAGCATATAGCGATCCATCGCCGCATAGCCTGTGCCTTCAGGCGCTGATATGGTGGCCTGCAAGATGCCGACATCTTCGGTTGGCACGAGTTCGGATTTGAGCGTCGTGAACAAAAATCCGCTACCAGCAAGGAAAAGCAACACAGCGATCATCGCAAACGCCGGCTTCACAATCACGCGGTCAAGCAAGCCTGAGTAACGTCTTTCGAGCCGCTGAAACCCGTTATCAACCCAGCGCGCGAAACGCCCGCGCTCTTCATGACGCAACAACTTAGAACAGAGCATCGGCGCAAGGCTGAGCGCGACAAAGCCTGAAAAAGCGACAGCGGCAATCATCGCGGCGGCAAGCTCACGGAAGAGTAGCCCCGTCTGTCCTGCCAGAAACATCACCGGCACAAACACCGCGCAAACGACGACCGTGGTTGAAACAACTGCAAAAGCCACCTGCCTTGTGCCCTTGACCGCCGCGACCAGTGGCGGCTCGCCCTGTTCGATCCGGTGATAGACATTTTCCAGAACGACAATCGCGTCATCAACTACCAGACCAATAGCCAGCACCAATGCCAGCAGCGTCAGCAAGTTAATTGAAAAACCGAGCAGCCAGAGCACCGCAAACGTCGCGAGCAAACATATCGGCACCGTCACCGCCGGAATGAGCGTTGCGCGCCAGCTTCCCAAAAACAGATAAATGACGAGGATAACGAGGATTGCCGCCTCGGCCAGCGTTTCCCAAACGCCGTCAATCGCGCGTCCAATGAATAGCGAGTCATCCGATCCAATGGCGAATACCATCCCTTGCGGCAGTGTTGGCTTGATCGTTTCAGCAAGCGCCTTGGCGCTTTCGGCGACTGCAAGCGTGTTAGCGCCTGATTGACGGACAATCCCCATCCCAATCGCTGCGCCGCCGTTCAAACGAAATGCCGAATAGGGATTTTCAGCCTCAGTCTCCACGCGCGCAACATCACCAAGCCGGACAAGATAGCCCCCTTCTCCGCGTGAAACGACCAATTGCCGAAACTGCTCGGGCGTCACAAACGGGCGGTTAACCCGCAGCGTAACATTCTGATCGGACGACTCAATCCGACCAGCCGGTAGCTCAACATTCTGGGTGCGCAGCGCGGTTTCAATGTCGCTTGGCGTCAGGCCAAAGGCTGCAAGCTTTCCGGGCTGGAGCCAGACGCGCATTGATGGCCGTGCTTCGCCGCCGACAAAGACCCGCGCGACGCCGTCAAGCGCTGAAAAACGATCAACCAGATTGCGGTCAACATAGTCACTGAGTTCAAGCCGCGTCCATCCCGGCCTTGAAACAACAATAAACAAGACGGGCTGCGCATCGGCATCAACCTTACGCACTTCAGGCGCAAGCACTTCCTCGGGCAGATCATCGGCGACGCCGCCCACGCGGTCACGCACATCATTGGCGGCACTATCGACCGTGCGGCCCGGCGCGAATTCGATCGTAACCTCTGAACGGCCATCGCGCGAACGCGAGCTGATCGTCTGTATCCCTTCAATCCCGGCAAGCGCATTTTCAAGCACCTGGGTGACACGCGACTCAACCACGGTTGCCGCAGCACCAGTGTAGTTGGTTTCAACCGAAACAATCGGTGGCTCAGTATCAGGATATTCGCGGATCGGCAGGTTAAGATAGCCAACCGCTCCAACGAGAAGCAGCAGGATTGCAAGTACTGCTGCAAACACGGGCCGACGGACGGAAAGATCGGAAAGCTGCATTCTTGCTTCAGCGCGCGGGTGGGGCTTTGCCGGGCGGCTTATCCCCTGCAACGCGCACCTTTGCCCCTTCGGACAATTTAACGACGCCTTCTGTCACAATCTTATCGCCGGGGTTTAGCCCTTGCGTCACTTCGATCAGATTGCCGTCGCGCCCGTCGGTCGACACCGCGACGCGCTTTGCCTTGCTGTCCTTACCAACGGTGTAAATATAGCGTTCATCGCCTTCGCGGACGAGCGCCAATTCGGGCACGGCGACTGCGCTACGCACCCTTGATTGCAGCCCAACCGACAGCAGCATCCCCGGCTTTAACCGCCCGCCGCGATTGGGGATCAGGGCGCGCACCGTGACCGCGCGGGTTGCAGGATCAATCACGGGATCAATCGCGCTAATCGTACCGCCAATCGGCGTGTCAGGAAATGCTGCGGCCCGCGCCAATATCGGCTGGCCAACGCGCACTGCGCCGAGCAATGTTTCAGGAACAGAGAAATCAAGTTTAATCGTGCTGCTATCACTGATCGTCACGATTTCGGTGCCGGCACTCACGACCGCACCAACTGATATCCGTCGTAGGGACACATAGCCAGAGAATGGCGCGCGGACGACACGGTCTGCAATCACTGCGCGTGCTTCGCTTGCCCCCGCGCGTGTAGCGGCTACCGAGGCCAATTGAGCATCTAAACTTGATTTGGTGGCAAAGCCGCGTTGGCGCAGTGCCGATATCCGCGCCAATTGCTGCTCTGCCTCACGCGCGCGGGCTGCGGCACTGGCGAGCGATGCAGTTTCCTGACCCTGTGCAAGGACTGCGAGCACTTGCCCCGAACGCACATAATCACCGTCCGAAAAGCCAAGCTGCGTAATCCTCTCAGTCACTGGCGCGGTAACGGTGACTTGCTCATTGGCGGTCGCTGTGCCTACCGCTTCATAACGATCCGAAAACTCATGCGCCGATACTGCCGCAACCTTAATCAACGGCGCCGGGCGATCAGGTTTTTTTTCGGCTGCGCTGCACCCGACCACTGATAAAATTATCAAAGAGAGGAAAATAGGTCGCATAACAAAACTTCATTCGGGCCTTCATGAAAAATTTGCAAGCGATCCCTGCTGCGCCGCAACAAGAAATTCGATATTGCCCTCTGGCCCAGTGATCGGGCTTTGGACAATACCGCAAACACCCCACCCGCTCTCGGTAAGCCATGTCTCGACTTCACTGCAAACGCGTTTGTGAATGGTTGGTTCCCGGACAACCCCGCCCTTGCCCACTTCGCCGCGCCCTGCCTCAAATTGCG
>JANOXQ010000011.1:0-3633 GCA_031418495.1 Sphingomonadales bacterium | reverse complement strand
AAATAGATGGCGGGGATAAACAGCCACCACATGAGTTTCGCAATCCAGAGTTCCTGGGTGTAATAGGCGAGGAAGGACGGAACCGTCGCCAGCGCCGTTACAACCGCGAGCAAGCGCGCGATCTTGCGTGGGTCAGTATAGGCGGGGCGCGCTACGACATAGGCTGTGAGCAGCGACGCACCAATCCCGCCGACAAGGTATATTAGGCCGAGTAGGCTGCCCGCTTCGCCTTCATTCAAAGCGTAAGTCCGTTGCAAGAAGAGTGGCGTGAACCACATCAAGCCCCAGCCCCAGAATGCCGACAAGCCACTGCCCGTTATCGCATGAACCGCTGCCTTTTGTGACCAGATAAACTTTAGCGTCTCCCTCACGGTCGGGATTTTGTCTTCGGTTACGGCGTCAAGGCGACCGCGTGTTGGTTCCTTGATGGTCCACATGATGATCAAGGCAAGAATGATGCCTGGAATGCCAAGCACCAGAAATGCAGCGCGCCAACCGTAAAGGGTTGAGAAATAGCCAGCGATGTCAGAACCCAACCACGCGCCGATGGGCGCTCCTAATGCGAATATCGTCATTGCCATTGAACGGCGATCAGCGGGAAAATAATCGGCGATGATTGAATTACAGGCCGGTGTTCCGCCAGCTTCGCCGATGCCAACACCGATCCGCGCCAGCAATAGATCGACATAGCCACGCGTAAAGCCAGTAATGGCCGTCATCAACGACCACACTGCGACCGAAGCGGCGAGCAGATTGCGGCGGTTCGAACGGTCGCACAACCACGACAGGGGGATGCCCATAGCCACGTAGAACAGCGCAAGTGGAATTCCGAGCGAAGCCGCGCCGCTATCGCTTAATTTGAGTTCCTGACTAATCGGACCGATCACGGTAGAGAGCACATAGCGATCGGCAATGCTGATCGTGTAAACCAGCATCATGATAATGAGGACATACCAGCGCTGTGTCAGCGTCGAAACCTGATCGGCGTTAATTGGCCCGGTTGATGTACTACTCGCCATCGTCAATCCCTTCAGGTTGCGGCCAATTCCGGCCCTAATATTGCACGAAGCGGATCAAGATAGGGAGAGAAATTCTCCCACTGATCGACGCCAGTTTTGAAAATCGGTTGTCGGACTTGTTCAGAGCTTGCCGTGCGGACAGCGCGCTCGGTTTCGTGAAATTTGATGCACGAGCCTTCAAACGGAAGCCCGCAGAAATCTAGCAGTCGTCGCACCTGCGTCTCGAGGTCGACAACGACATCTTCATAATGAACGTGCAAAATCTTGCCCGGCAAAACCTTGTCCCAATGATCCATCAGGGTGACATAGTCTTTGTAATAATGGCCGATTTCCTCAAGGCCATAGGTAAATTCCTGCCCCTCGGCGAACAATTGCTTGAAGCCTGAGAAGCAGCACCCCATCGCGCCGCGCCGTGCATCGATAATCTTTGCATTGGGCAGGATCATATGGATTAGGCTAATGTGCCGGAAATTATTGGGCATCTTGTCGATAAAATAGGGCGTGCCCTGTTTGCGGTGGATTTTGGTGTCGCTAAGATAGTCCTCGCCAAATTTGGCCAGTGAGTCGACGCTCAGTTCGGCCAAGTTCGCTGGATAGTGCGCCTCGTCATCCACTCGCCTGAGATCATCGAGCCGGTGCGCCAACGCAAGAATGTTAGGTAATTCCATGGTGCCCTCGACTTGGCTGTGCGAAGCAAGGATCTGCTCAAGCAGCGTCGAACCCGCGCGCGGCAAACCAAGGATGAAAATTGGATCAGGTGATTGGCACCCTGACCCTTGCACTTTTGAGAATAATTCAGACGTGCAATGTTCAATCTGAAGGGCGATTTCATTGGCTATCCGTCGCCAATCATAGCCAATTTCGTTGCGTTTCAATCGATTGCCACGCTCATAATAGATAAACGACTCTGTATAGTCGCAGTGGTCTTCGAGTGCCTTGCCGATCGCAAAACAGAGGTGATAGCGATCTGCCAGTTGCGTTCCACTGGCAGCCTCCATTTCGCGCATCGCCGCGATCTGCGCGTTATCAAACTTGTAGGTCTTGAGGTTAGCAAGACTCCAATACGCGTCTCCGTAGTCAGGCTTGCTCGTGTAGGCGCGGCGATAGGCGTCGATGGCATCATTCTGTCGGCCAACTGTCTTGAGCGCATGGCCAAACGTTAAGCTGATCCCGGCATTATCCGGCGCTTCGATTGCTAATTTGTGATAAATGTCGAGTGCCTCGTCAAAATTCCCGACGGCCAGATTCTCGTTGGCATAGAGCATTTCAATCTGGTGATCATAGGGCGCCTTGGCGCGCAGTGAGGTCGCCTGTTCAAGCGCCTTTTCATATTTCTGCCGCCGCCTCAAAACTTTTATATAGTCGAGATGGGCGTTGAGCGCCTCGGGTTCCAGAAGCACACAGGATTCAAGCAAAAATTCGGCTTCATCGAACGCATTGAAACGCGTTCCTATATCAGCGAGCAAGCGCATGGCCTCGATATGATGGCCGTTAGTTTGAAGAAAGGCGCGGCACAGTTTTTCCGCTTTGAACAGTTTCCCTTCTTCGAGGAAGCTCGAAACACTCAGCAGCTCGGGTGGCAGGTTCGCAAGATATTCATATTGTGCCTCAGCAAATTCGGCAGCCTCGAGTCGTCCGGCTGAATGATGGATTTCGCCCAGCATCTTCCAGCTCGCAACAAGTGATGCATTGTGCGAGACTGCATTTTGATAGGCGACAAATGCCCGTGCCATTTCTCCTTGATCGCGGTGGCAATGCCCTTGCTCCTGAAAGCCCCGCGCATAGGCCGGGTCAATTTCGAGAAGCCTGTCAAGCAATCGTAACGCTTGGCCGTAACGGCGTTTGTATCTGAACGCCACGGCACAAACATATAGTGCGTCCTTATTGTCAGCGTCAGCCGACAGCAGCTGCTCGCATAGCGCAATTGATCCATCAAAGTCGCCGCTTTGCAGCAAGGATTTCGCCCGGACAAGCACCACCTCATGGTCTGCAATCACCTCTGTGGCATGGCTCATTTGCGGGCGCACTTTCTTTGATACTCCCTTGGCGCTTTAACACGGCAAAGGCTCTCCCCCAAGATGGGCGAGAGCCTCAATGCCTGATCCCTCAGATTTTGTAAGAGACGCGCACGCCGATTGTGCGGGGACGAATTGTGGTCGTCCGCAACTGGTTATCGACGGTGTCCTTGAATATCTCGGGGCGTTTATCAGTGAGGTTGTTGACGTAAAGCTCAATTCCCCAATCGTCCCTGTTGACGCCAAATGCCGCATCAGCCGTAAAATAATTGTCTAGCGGGAAGCTTCTGCTGCTCACAATTGATGTCACGCTGCTCCCGACATAATGGAAGCCCAACTGCCCGAATCCGGTCAGGCCGCTGCTCACCTCGCGCTCATATCGCGCACGCAGATTGCCCTGGAATTTCGGGCTGAGCGCCAATGAACTACCGATAGGATTGAGCGAGGCCAGTTGCTGGGTTTGCAGCGCGGCCTTCGTCAACTCTGTATCATTATAGGAGAAGCCCGAATTGATCGTCAGCCCCTCGGTCAGACGCCATGTAATGTCACCTTCAATACCCCGAATGCGGGCGTCAGCGACATTGGCAACGAAAGTCAGG
>JANOXQ010000010.1:0-5093 GCA_031418495.1 Sphingomonadales bacterium | reverse complement strand
ATGGCGATGTTTGAAGCGGCAACGAGCGCGTTTCGCCCACGCAGCAAGGGCGATGCGGGCAAGAGCGACAGTGACGAAGTTGCGGCGCTCAAGGCGCAGCTTGCAGCACTTCAGGCCAAGGTCGATAAGCTATCCTAGCGCTTGGGCTAAGCCGGGTCTGACCACATCCGGCGCAGGCCGTATTGGATGCGTTGCAACCGGCTGTAATTTTCAAATGCCATGCTATTGCCCTCGAGTGCTGCGACTTCATTAAGCTCATACAGCAAGTCGCGCTGATTGATGTCGGGCACATCGCTTTCGATGAAGCTGATCGCTGCGATACGCTCTCCGCGCGTTACCGGGATTACTTGGTGGAGCGTATTTGAAGGGTAGATAATCGCGCTACCCGGTGCGCCCTTGAACGTGATCGCACGGGTACCAAGCAACACCGAAAGCTCCCCACCATCATAGCTTGCCGGATCAGCGAGGAAAATTGTTGCGCTAAGGTCGGTGCGCAGGGGGCGATTGCCCATCGGGATGAAGGCAGCGTCAGCATGGGCGCCATATTTCATGCCGACGCCATATTTGGTGATCATCGGCGGCAAGACGATTTTGGGGAAGGCAAATTCAACAAATTCGGCGCGGCCAAACAGCGCCTCGATCATGATTTTTGACGACTGCGCATAGGCCGCCTGATCATGAAGCTGGAGATTATCCTTGGCCGGGTTGTTTGGGTTGCTGATCCGCCCATCAACGAAATTGGCCGTCGCGGCGATGGCTAAAAGCTCGGCAACCTGAGCGGAGCTTAGCAAGTCTTCGATTTCGAGAAACATTGCCGCTTACCCCCGTGCCGCCAGTGCCACTGTTTTTTGCGCCTGCACCAAATGCGGCATGTCGAGCATCTTGCCGTTCAGGCCAAGCGTACCGACGCTGGGATTGGCCGCGAACAGCGCGATCACTTCACGGGCGTGCGCGACTTCGGTCTCTGAGGGCGTGAATGCCTCATTGATGATCGCGACTTGGACTGGATGGATTGCGAGCCGCCCCGCAAAACCATCACGCCGCGCCCGGCGCGATGATTCGGCTAGCCCAGCATCATCTTTATAATCGGCATGGAGCGTATCAATCGCCGCCACCTTTGCCGCTGATGCGCCAAATAGGCATAGCGAGCGGGTGAGTTCAAACGGCTGGCTCCACTCGCCTGCCTCATCGCGGTTGTCGATTGCGCCAATGGCTGCGGCTAAATCTTCGGCACCCCAAGTGATCCCGGCAAGCCGTGCGCCAACAATCGCGTAATTGCCAAGCGCGAAGACGGCTTCGGGCACTTCGGTTGCAACCGGTACAATCCGGCTATGCCCAAGCGGCGTGCCGTGCTGCGCTTCAAACGCATCTAGGTAATGGCTGAGCTGAACACAATCCTGCGCTGACCTAGCCTTTGGCAGCATAATCCCGTCAGGCTTTGCGGCCATTATCGCCGCAAGATCAATCAACGCGTCGGGCGTATCCAGCGGATTGATCCGCACATAGAGCGCACAGCGGCGGTTTGCGCTGGTTAGGTAATCGCTGACAATCGCGCGTGCGGCGGGCTTGTTCGCTGGTGCAACCGAATCTTCAAGATCAAGAATCACCGCATCGGGCGCGAAACCTTCGGATTTCGCGATCTTCTTTTCGCTGTCACCGGGAACGAAGAGCATTGATCGGTACATATCAGTCCTTAGGTTTGCGGTGCATCAGCGCGGATCGCTTGCAACTGCCAACAAGCTCATCGCGCTGATTATAGGCACGGTGCGCGAAGATGATAATCCCGTTTTCAGGCCGCGATTTGCTTTCACGGATTTCAAGCACCTCGCTTTCGATATGAAGCGTGTCGCCGTGGAAGACGGGGGCTGGAAAGCGCACTTCATCCCAGCCGAGATTGGCAACCGTCGTGCCAAGTGTGGTATCCCCAACCGAAATCCCAACCATCAGCCCAAGCGTGAAAGTGCTGTTGACGATCCGTGCGCCGTACTGCGATCCGCGCATATATTCTTCGTCAAGGTGGAGCGCGGCTGGATTATGCGTCAACGCGCTGATGAACAGATTGTCGGCCTCAGTCACCGTTCGGTGCATAAAATGCTTGAACATCTGACCAACGTGAAATTCTTCAAAATAGAGACCGGGCATATGAAGGCTCCTTATCTGTCTGCTATAGAACTCTGGCGGCTACAGCCAGTCTGGAATTGGTTCGGCTGCAATCAGCGTTTCAGGCTCAACACGGTTTGCGACGACAGCGAACCTATCGCCGTCAACCATGACTTCGGGGACGAGCGCGCGACTGTTATAGGTGCTCGCCATCGTCGCGCCGTAAGCGCCTGCGGTGCGGAAGATCGCGAGATCGCCTGATTTGACCAGATCAATCTCACGCGCCATTGCAAAGGTATCAGTGCTTTCACAGACTGGCCCGGCGATGTTTGCAGTGAAACGCTCACCACTTGGTTCAACCGCTTCAAAATCATGCCATGCGTCATAGAGCGCGGGGCGCGCGAGATCATTCATTGCGGCGTCAACGATGACATAGGGCCGGATCACGCCCGGCTTAACCCAAATCACTTTGGTCAGCAGGACGCCCGCATTGCCAACGATCACGCGGCCGGGCTCAAACATTAGTGTTACGTCCCAGCCCTTGGTGACGCGCGCGACCATTGCGCCGTAATCAGCAGGTGTCGGTGGCATTTCATGCCTGCGATAGGGCACGCCAAGGCCGCCGCCGAGATCAACCCGATCGATGGAGTGGCCCACACTGCGCAAACCGCTCACCAACGCCCATATCTTGGCATAGGCGGCCTCTAGCGGAGCGAGATCAAACAATTGGCTGCCGATATGAAGCGCGATCCCGCGCATATCGAGGCCGGGAAGCGATGCAAGCCGCGCAAAGATTGCGGCGGCCTGATCAATCGGCACGCCGAACTTATTTTCCTTCATGCCTGTTGAGATTTTGGCATGGGTGCCAGCATCAACATCGGGATTGACGCGCAGTGTGGCTACCGCGCGTTTGCCCACTGCGGCAGCAATCTCAGAGAGGGCAAAGCCTTCCTCTTCAAGCTCAATATTGAATTGGCCGATGCCGTCGTTCAGCGCCTTTGCAAGCTCGTCACGCGTTTTTCCGACCCCGGAAAACACCACATCCTGCGGGCGCATTCCGGCCGCGAGCGCGCGGGCAATTTCGCCACCTGATACAACATCAGCACCAAAGCCCTGATTGGCAAGCACGCGCAGCACTGAAAGGTTGGGGTTGGCCTTGATTGCAAAGGCGACATGCGTGCGGGCGAGCGGCGCAAGCGCCTCCTTGAAGACCCGCGCATGGCGCTCAAGTGTTGCGCGCGAATAGATATAAACGGGTGATCCAACTGCCGCCGCAATCGCGGGCAATGGCACATCCTCGGCATGTATCACGCCGTTTCTGAGTTCAAAATGATCCATGATGTTTCAGCCCGGTGGTGGAAGGTCAAACTTATCGTCGCGGCGTTTTTCAGATTTTTTAAGCTGTTCGTCGCTGCGATTGGGCTGTGCTTGGGGATCAAGTTTAAGAAGTTGGTCAGGCGTAAGCGGCTCACCCGCAGTGAAGGGTTTCATGGGAAGCGCATTGCCTTCCTGAGGTTTAAGGCTCGTGCGCGATCCGCACCCGCTGATCAACGCGACCGCCAAAACTGCAACTGCAAGCCGTTTTATCATGATTGCTCCAACCAAATTTTCGCCTCAGCGATACGCTGCCTTACTTCAGTCGGCGCAGTTCCGCCATAACTGGTTCTGCTCGCGACCGAAGCGTCAACCGAAAGCACCGAATATACGGCCTGCGTGATACGCGGATCAACGCTTTGGAGATCATCAATTGAAAGCGCATCAAGTGCGCAACCCTTGCCCTCAGCCAGTTTGACCGCATGTCCGGTGATGTGATGCGCCTCGCGGAACGGCACGTTCGCCGCGCGTACCAGCCAGTCGGCAAGATCGGTTGCAGTCGCAAATCCGCTTTCGGCAAGGCTGCGCATCCGGTCTGAGCGGAACTCAATCGTTTCGATCATCCCAGTCATCGCGGCGAGCGATAGCGCGAGTAAATCATACGCCTCAAACAGCGGCGGCTTATCGTCCTGCATATCCTTTGAATAGGCGAGCGGCAGGCCTTTCATGGTGATCATCAGTGCGGTCATACAGCCGATAATCCGCCCGGTGTGGCCGCGCACAAGCTCTGCCGCGTCTGGGTTGCGCTTTTGCGGCATGATTGATGATCCGGTTGACCATGCGTCCGACAGCGAGACAAAACCGAACGGTTGGCTCGCCCAGATGACAATTTCCTCGGCAAGTCGAGAAAGATGGAGCGCGCACTGAGTGGCGCAGGTCAGAAACTCGATTGCAAAGTCACGGTCGGACACGCTGTCGAGGCTGTTCGCGGTCGGCGCGTCAAAACCGAGTGCGCTTGCGGTCGCGTGGCGATCAATTGGAAAGCCAGTTCCGGCAAGTGCAGCACTGCCAAGCGGGCAGCGATTGAGCCGCGCGCGCGCATCCGTAAACCGGCTGCGGTCACGCTTGAGCATTTCAAAATAGGCCATCAGATGATGACCAAGCGTCACGGGTTGCGCGCTTTGGAGATGGGTGAAGCCGGGCATGACTGACGCGGCATGATCTTCCGCACGGTTGACGAGGGCAGACTGAAGCGCCGCAATCCCAGCATCCACTGCGTCCACAGCACTGCGCACCCATAGCCGGAAATCCGTCGCGACCTGATCATTGCGTGACCGCGCGGTGTGTAGCCGCCCGGCAACTGGCCCAATCAACGCGGCAAGCCGTGCCTCAGTCGCCATGTGAATATCTTCAAGCGCTAGATCCTCGGGCAATTTCTTGGCAAACTCAGCCGCGACCTGATCAAGGCCTGCTGATATTGTCGCTGCATCGTCAGTGCTCAAAATCCCCTGCGCGCCAAGCATTTTGACATGCGCCTTTGATCCGGCAATATCTTGCTGCCACAAACGCTTGTCGAATGGCAGACTAGCATTTATCTCACGCATCACCGAAGCGGGGCCATCGGCAAACCGGCCGCCCCACATTTGATTGGAATTTTGCGTGCGCTCGTTAATCGTCAT
>JANOXQ010000009.1:0-51122 GCA_031418495.1 Sphingomonadales bacterium | reverse complement strand
CCCCCCCCCCCCCCACCCCCCCCCCCCGCCCCCCCCCCCCGCCCCCCCCCCCCCCCCGTCACACTAGTCCCCCGTGGTTTCCCTACCGATTTGCCTGTGGTAGGACAGGTTGCATTGAAGTAATTGAGTTTGTTGTGATTTCCGCGTTATCTTGAACGCCGAACTCACAACAAAACCATCTGAGACGGCCCGACTCGTTCATTTTTTGGCGCAGTTCCAAGCATTAGTTCCATACGTCCAAACTGTTTATCCGTTATTTGTAGCGAACGAATGCTGCCTTCTTTGGGAAGGCTGCTCCGCGCTCGCTTTACGTGCTTTTCAACAGCATCTTGCCCTCTACAAACGCGCGCGTAAACAGAAAATTGCAACATCATATAGCCGTCATCTTTTAGGAAATTGCGGAACCGATTCGCACGGCGGCGTTGATCTTTTGAACCAACCGGAAGGTCAAAGAAGACAAAGAGCCACATAAAGCGAACCTCTTGCGCAATCATGGCTTCGTCCCGGCGAATTCCGGGAGCTGGAGGAGAAGGGCGCTGCTATGTTCAATAGCCCTAACAAGACTACTTGCCGTGGCTTCCGTTGCAGCAAGTAGCGTCATACGCTCGGCCCCGATCATCGCCGTTTCATTGAGAATATTTGCCATATGGCGACGATCATCGACCGTCAGCGTATCACCTTCAGTATCTAACGCCCGTGCATAAGCACTATGATCTACAAAGGGACGATATGGCTCAATCAAATCGTCAACCAGATTGAATGCGTTGACCTTTGACGCATGGTGCATCCCGAATGCGGGGAGCAGGCCAGATGCAACGCACGCCCGCGCAATCGCCGCGCGCACCACGGCATAGCCATAGTTCAGGAGAGCGTTGCGGCGATCACTTTCATCCGAGCGGACAAATTTGGTAAACAGCGCCGACCAATAGGCTCGTGCGGCTTGCGCTTCTATATTGTCGGGGTCGCCCGATCCAACACGGCCCGCCATCGCGCGCAGGCTCTGCCCACGTTCACGCCCTAATGCGTCCAGCAAAGCTGCTTGGTTGTTGATTTTGGAAACGATGATGCTCTGCCACATCCGTTTTTTGAGAGGCAGGCTCATGCCGACCTGGGCATGTGCAATATGTGCTTGGGCATGATGTTGATGAAAGGGCAGCAAGACACCCGCCGGGTGGTGCTTGTCGTCCGGCACGATCATCGCAATGCCCGCGCCTGCCAACGCGGAGAGCAATGAACCCGTGAGCGAGACTTGCGACGTATCAAGGATCAGCCACGCGATATCTTCAACGGGCAGCGAAACAGACCCTTCGTTCTGTTCGACGACCAGTTGCCGGTCCCGATATTTTAGCCGGGCGGGCTGGGAGATGTGCACGCCACGCCATGCCATGTGCGGACCTCGTTTCGGACAACGGCACGAACGCCGAATTGATCGACGTTATATTTGACTATGGTTAACAATGTCTTTGTCCGCACTCTGGTTTGTCCCTTTGGACTCAAATCCTCAGGGCTGCCAAGCGTTAGACGACCACCATCTATATCGAACGCAACAAAATAACCTTCAATAATTCCGTTTTTCTTGCTTTCTAAGGACAAATAATCACCCCTCTGAATGCTGAATTGAAAATCATATGCCGATGGGTCACCATCTCCATTGTCAAGATCGAAGGGGGATGGAGGATCGGGAAAATTCGTCGTGTCTAAAACCTGATAGAGATAGATCGGAGTCAAATAGAAAGACTTTCCTTTTTGGAAACAATCCACTCTCACGATAGTCTGCCGTTCTGCATCCCCATCATGGACTGGTATTCCCGGCTTTCGAGAAGGTTCATCGAGCGTAATACGGTGGATTATTTGGCCTCTTTGGTCCGTTGGCCATTTTCCATCCTCACGGCGCGCGCCATTGTCTATCCAAGCCTCAATCGCGCGGACAAGGTGCATATTGCGTTCCCTGTCCTTGATATTCGCCAGTTGTTTGCGCGCCTTTTCCGGGCTGAACTTTCCGTTGTCCAGCCCAAAATCCTTCTGAATATTGAGTTTGCTGTGAAATTTTTCGTGTCCTGTTGCGGGGCCGCCGCCCGCGATTCCGGCCTTGTGGATTGCTCCCCGCGCCCGTTTCCGTTCCGTGCGTACGACAAACACGGTATCGCGCGCGGCTTTAACGTCGGCTGCAAAACTCCGCCAAGGGGAAGGGACATTGGACAGCGCCCGTCCCACTCTGCCGCCAAGGGCTTCCTGTTCCTGATATACCTTGGTCATACGCTGGAGGTCCCACTCTGTTATCGCAGCGCCAATCAGGGCGTCAACGGCGTGATTACGGTCATCACTCAGCCGTTCACCCGCAGCGTCAAATTTCAAAGAGTTCAGGCCCCACGCCCTTCGCAGCATTCCGACCAGTTGCCCCGGCCTTGCAAAAACCCGCTGTTTTTCAACTTCCTTTCCATCCCGGTCCAAATGATGCTCAATCGGATAAAGGCACGCAATGGCTTGCATCAGAATGCGTGTGGCATAACGGGTATCATTCAAATGGCGGGTGGAGAGCCGATCTTTGAGCTTTGCAATGGCTTCATCCCCTTCGACCAGAAGGTTGCGGCGTTTATAGCCGCCCATGCCGGGATCATCATCGGCCTCCTTGGTCTTCTTGCGTTCGGTTGTGCTTTTGAGGGTAGGTATCGCATTAATCCAAGCGTTGAACTTTTCCCACCGTTTGGGGTCTTTGCCGAAATATTGCCATGGAACCATACTGCCCTTGCGCGCATTTTCGTCGGCGAAACACAGAACGAGATTTTCGAAACTATCGTCATGTGACCAACTCCAGGGGAGGATATGATCGATGTTGAGAATGGTTCCGTCACCCCTGCGATCTTCGCGGAACATTTCACAACTTATATAGCCGCTCACTCCGTCGAGGCTGCACCGATAAGGACATTCGTGTCTTTGTTCGCGCCAAAGCCGAAAGCGGAGCATGTCTTCGCTGCCTTTGACCGGCGGACGTCCGACAATTTCTTCAAAAAGTACGTCTTGCTTGCGGTTGCGGGATTCGTTTTTCTTACGGCCAATATCCGCCTTGGTTCGTTCTTCGATTGATTTTCCAATGTCACGGGCAAGCTCGACATGAACGCGCCCCGGCAAGCCGCCAAACTCCCGCGTGATGGCTACAAATTGCTTGAATGCAACGCCTAAGGCTTTGCGCGCGCCGGGTGATTGAATCGGTGGATTGTCGGGATCGTTGATGATTTTCAACACATCTTTGGCCGATGCCGGACGGGCCAACCCGGCGAACGCAGAATTTTCAGGCGCAGCGTGATCCCAGCCATAAAACGCACAAGCCCGGTCATAATTATCCCCGGCCAACAACCTTTCTGATAATTGCTGTGCGGCTGTGACCGAGACATGACCAGCGCCCTTGAAGAACTTGAACGCCCCCATGCGTGCGGCTTCAATGGCCCGGTCTGCAATGGCTGTTGGCAGTTTGCTCTTGCGCAACCCGTCCTCAATGGAACGGATGTCAGGCCGATAGCTGAGCGTTGCCGCCAAGCGGTCAAGCATATCGGGTGTCGCATCCAGCCCAGCCAGAACGTCGCTCAAAATCGCAGTGCCTCGCGCGCACTCACCGCGCGCCATCACGAAATCGCGCTCAAGGTTCTTGGGCGCATCTTTGAAAGCAGTCGTCGGATCAAGGTCGAGAACGTCACCTAGCGCCGCCCATGTAAAGGCGGGTCTGTCTCCAAAAATAGCTGCGGCAAGCGCGCGCTGTTCAGACGTAAGGAACCCACCATCCACCAATCGCAGATTGGCGAGCTTTTGAAGAAAGCGGAACTTTTCATAAGTTGGTGAAAATCGCGGCGCACGTTTTAGAGGTTTGCCATCAACATCCCGAGCGAACGGGCATTCCCCGACAAATTTCTCACTATCCTGCCCGACCCGGATGTAGAAAGCGATTCGGTCATATTCTGCTTCCAATGCAGCCGTCGCCCGCTTGTTGCCGAGATCGCGCTGAGCCGCAAAGATGCGCTGCACTTCATCGCGCAACAGCTTTCGTTTGAACAGGCGATCCAAACCGCCGTTCAGGCCATGCTTGCGGCCATCATCTTCATTAAAATTGGCATTGAAATATTGCGCGACCGTTAATCCTGACGCCTCGATTTCGGCGGTTAATGAAGTCAACTTTGCACCATATGACTCGGCGGACTTGGTCTTTTTCCCAACCGGCTTTTGATCGGCATTGTCGCCGATGGCGGCAAGTTCGGCGGCTTCGCCCGCCTTGCTGTTCGCCTCATAAACACGGTGGCCCGCGATGTGATAAAGCGCGCGGAAAAATTCTTCGCCGGATAAGGAACGGTGAAGCGCCTCTTCGCGCAACATCCACGGACTTTTGAACTTCTTGGTTTTCGATTGAAAAACGGGCGATGCATCCGCCGTTTCGATCATATGGAGTTCATGGAATATCGTGCGCAGAGCTTCCAAACGCCATTGCTTGCGTTGTAGCCGATTGCGAGAGCGACGGAACACGCCGCGTTCATGGGAGCGTGAGATCCATTTGCCCTGCAATTTCTGCTCGACCGGATCAAATTTGACGACACCAGCCGCAAGGCGTTCCTCCACCACCCGGCGAGATGCGCCTTCGCGCCATAAGCGGTGAACCACCGTGTGCGGCACAATTTTGCGCGCCACGGTGTCGATCAAGCCCCAGCCAATCGATGAAGTGCCCGCATCAAGTCCTGCTGAAATCTGTTCGTGAATAATCATAACAACTCCGTGATTGACTTCATGGATATTACGGTTCTATTCAGTAATGGCAAATCGGTAGGGAAGCCACGGTAAAGGATTTTCCTGAAGGACTCTGTCCCCTCGTCAGTTCGCTGGCGGGGGGACATTCCTTTTTAGGCACCTCCCGCTTTCCATTTTCATCCCCACGCCATTATGCCAAGAGGATAAAAAGGCCCATCGTTGCGGCCATAGGATTCGTTAGGGGCAATTGTGGCCGATCAATATGACAGCCTTTCCAAGAACCAGCTCGCTAGCCTGTTGCGGAAACGCGATGCGGACAAGAAACTGGGTTTGGTGTGGGAGCGCGATGAGATTGAGGCGGACGCCGCGATTGACGCGAATTTTGTTGCCTGCACGATAGATCCCGCGCTTTCGGATGGGGCCGCGCCGTGGCGCAATCTGGTGATTGAGGGCGATAATTTTGATGCGCTGCGCTGGCTGCGGATGACCTATGCGCACCGCGTGAAGTGCATTTACATTGATCCGCCCTACAACACCGGCAACAAGGATTGGGTCTATAATGATCATTATATCGACCCCAATGATCGCTATCGTCATTCGACCTGGCTGGAATTCCTGTTCCGCCGTCTGAGCCTTGCGCGGGACCTGCTCAGCAATGACGGCGTGATCCTTGTTTCGATCAACGACGAAAACCGCGCAAAGCTCGAACTGATGATGGATGAGGCGCTGCCGGGGATGCGGATCGGTTCGTTCGTTTGGCGGACTCGCACTGGCGGGAACGACGCCAAAGGAGCTTTCCTGTCGGATAACCACGAGCATGTTCTTGTTGCTGCGCGCCCAGATTTCCGATTTGGCGGAACCGAAAAAACCTTCTCGATGTATACTGAATGGGACGAAATTCGCCAAGAATGGTATCGTTTTAGTGACATCAGCCAGCCAAAGGACTGGACTGAACGCGCCAATGGTTTTTACGCGATGCACGATGCCAGCCGCAACGTCTATTACCCTCCTAACCCCCAGCGAGTTTGGCCTTCACCGACACCGAAGAGCAAAAACAAGTATGTAGCGGCAGATTATTGGAATGGGGAATTTCCGATTTTCCCATTACCCGACACCTATAAAAAGACATTTCCTTACAGGGACCAAATTGCCGGTTGGGTGAAAGAAGCGCGAATCCGTTTCCCCGTCGAAGAACGGATAGAAGTCTGGAACACGATGGACGAACTTCAGGCGGCCATTGCTTCAAATAATGTTCCGATGGCTAAAAACACG
Source organism: Sphingomonadales bacterium (assembly GCA_031418495.1). Taxonomy (GTDB): domain Bacteria; phylum Pseudomonadota; class Alphaproteobacteria; order Sphingomonadales; family Sphingomonadaceae; genus Aquisediminimonas. The sequence continues at coordinate 45,122 of JANOXQ010000009.1, read as the reverse complement.
TCAAAGATTTGGGCCGAGATGCCAAATCTTGATTTTTGGATCGGGAAGCGCGTTGGCTTTGGCGTTCCCACATGGACCCGGTATAAGTCAGAGCTCAAAAACGCGAGCCAACCTATTTCATCGTGGATTACACCTGTCTTTGAAACAGATACGTTGGACGCCGATTTAGGCGACTTTACGCAGTTGGTCAGCAACACCAATCAAACAGGTACGACTGAGATACAGGACATTTTCAAGCGCAAGGCCTTTACTTACGCGAAGCCTGTTTCGCTTATTCGTGAATTGCTACGTCAAGCTATTGGTCCAAATGAACTCGCTGTCGATTTTTTCGCAGGCTCTGCGACTACAGCGCAGGCTGTCATGGAACTAAATGCCGAAGATGGCGGCGACCGCCGCTTCATTGTTGCCTCGTCCACCGAGGCAACAGATGACGAACCGAATAGGAATGTCTGCCGAGATTTGACGGCTGAGCGCATCCGCCTTTTGAACTCGTCGTCCCTAGACAAATATGCCGATCTATCTGCTAAATTCGCCTATTTGCGGACTCGCGAGATTGATTTCGATGCGCTCAATTCAGAGCTTGCTCCTGCCGAGGCTTGGACGGCTTTGGAGGCGATGCACGGTCTGCCGCTGACGTCCTATGACGCGGCGAGCGGATGGAATGAGCATAGCAATGACGACCAAACGCTGATCCTCGCTGACCGCACCGATGACAGTTTGATCGCGCGGCTGCACGCCCTTGCCAAGGGCCGCGCCAATGCGTTCGTCTATAGCTGGACTCCCGGCCAATTGACCGCAGCGCTTGGCCCGGTTGATTTTGAAATCCGTCCTGTGCGCGAAACACTTGTGAAGCGGTTTCAGCAGTGAGCGAGGCCGAAGTTCTGCACGGGCTGGCTGATTACCAGTTGGAGGCGGTGACCGCGCTGCAATCCACCATATCGCGCGTTGCCGATCATATCGACACACGCGCCGACCATCGCCGCGAAATTGCGCTGAAAAGCGGCGCGATGCTGCTGCAAGCGCCGACTGGCTCCGGCAAAACCTTGATCCTTGGCCGCACCATCGAAGGCTTGATTGGCGCATTGCCAATGAAAACCGTGTGGTTCTGGTTCGCGCCCTATGCAGGGTTGGTCGTTCAGACCCGCGATGCGCTTTCCGATCAATGCCCCGGTATTCGCTTGCGCGAATTGGCCACCGACCGTGCGGTTGGCGGATTGCGCGATGGCGATGTGTTTGTGCAGACTTGGGCTGCCGTCGCCGCCAACAACAAGGACGCCCGCAAGGTTCGGCGCACGCGCGAGGACGGGCTTTCGCTCGACGATATGCTCGTGCTGTTGCGCGAGTCCGGCGTTGCCATTGGGGTGGTGATCGACGAGGCGCATTTGAACTTTGGTGCGTCGGCAGGCGCGGCAGCGAAATTCTATCTGGATGCGCTCCAGCCTGATTTTACGCTGTTGGCAACGGCCACCCCGAACGACGAAAAGCTGGAGGCGTTTGAACGCGCCGCAGGCGTTGAGGTGGAAAGCCGCGTTGTTGTGGCGCGTGACCGGGTTGTCGAAGCGGGTCTCAACAAGCGCGGCCTGATGTTGGGCTATTTGCGGATGAACCCCGGCGACGAGGCATATATCGACTTTGAACAGGCTACGTTGACTGCCGGATGGACGCAGCACCGCCAAATCTGCGAACGCCTATCGGACAAAGGCATTGGCCTCACCCCGTTGATGCTGGTTCAGGTTGAGGATCAGGCGAGCGGCGGCGAAGACCCGGTCAAGCGGGTGCGCGAGAAGCTGCTCGAAATCACCGGCATACGCGACGATATGATTGCAGTGCACACATCGGGCGAGCCGGACGCCGATTTTCATATGCTCGCCTATGACGATTCAAAGCAGATACTGATTTTCAAGGTTGCCGTTGCGACTGGCTTTGACGCGCCGCGCGCATGGACTCTGGTATCGGTGCGCCCCAATCGCGGGGCAGCATTCGGGTTGCAAATCGTCGGGCGGATCATGCGCGTTCACCCGTTGCTGCGGAGCGGACATGGCAGCGATGATTTGCTTGATCGCGGCTATGTGTTCCTCACTGACCCCGATATGCAGGCCGGGTTGAGCGCGGCGGTCGATGCGCTAAAGGCCGTGCGGCAGAGCCTGACCATGCTGTCCGATCAGCTCGACATTGTGGAATATGGGGCATCGGCAGCTCAAAACCTGCTGTCAGACGTGCACCGGGCATCCGCTTATATCCCGCAGCCACCAGCCAATGCCGAAGAGCGGCATGAGCGGTTGGCGCTGTTGATCGACGAGGGCATTATCGGTGCAGATGTTGCCGCGATGGACAGCGCCGCAATCGACCATGCCATTGTCGCAGGTGAAACAGCGCGGGTGGCGAGCCAAACGCCGCTTTTTGGCAATTTGCCGCAGCAGGATGCGCCCGCGATTCCGCTTGCGACAAAAGTCAGCAAACTGACGCCCTATCGGCTGCGTTTTGAACTCGGGGTGCCAGAGGCGCTTTGGCAGGAACGCCCGCTTGGCTATGCCGAACTTAATGACCCCGCCTTCATCGACGAGATTGCCGCCGAGTTTTGCAATCGCTCGTCACTGCTTGCCCAGATTCACCAGACGCGGCGGGCGGCATCCATGAGTTTGCGTGACTTGTTTTTGGCCGACGAGGAGCGCGAAATTTCGCTCAGTCTGCGCGTGTCTAACGCCCGCATTGCCGAGAAAGCCCAACAAGCATTCCAGTTGAATGACTCGGTTGATCCCCGGTTGTTGGAGCGTGCGCTGATCGAGGCATTGCGCGTGCGGGCTTTCGAGCAAGGCATTGAGTTCAGCGATCAGGATTTACGCCGCACCATCCAGATGGCGGCGATGCGCGAACCGGACGCGCTCTTGCTGGCGTTGAAGCAAGCGCAGGGCAAGCGGGTTCATGTGGACGCCAATGAACCAATTCCGAACCCATTGTTTGACATAGAGGGCGCAGACCCGGCTGCAAAAGCGGCGCACGGCATTTTCCCCGGCGGTATGAATAAACCCGAACGCGCTTTCGCCGAGTTTCTCGACACAGATCAATCCGGCGCGGTATCTTGGTGGCTGCGCAATCCCGAAAACGTTACGTGGGCGACGCGGATGATACTGCCCACCGGGCAACGCTTCTTCCCGGACTTCGCCGTTGGCATCAAAGGCCGGTCAACGCGCGATAGTGTTGCGTTGGTTGAGATCAAGGACGACGGCGTCGATGGCCGTTTGCACAGCGACAAGAACGTCCTGAAAATTCAGGTGCAGCACCGCGAATATCGTAACGTGTTCTGGACCTATTCCGGTGATCAGGGCTTTGAGCGGCTGACCTATAACGAGAGCCTGAATCGCATTGGCCCGATTGAGCCATTCATGGTTTCAAAGATGGTCTTGCTTAGCGCGTAGTAAGCGGTGGGGCAGGTGTTTGTTTGCCAGTCACTGGCTTATATAGTGAATGCGAACAAGATACGTTCAGCGTGTCCCGAATCACCTTCGAAGATAGGCGTTTCAGAGGCTACTCAACGAAATATTTTTCGCTTTTTTTGAGAAAAACTTCTGACACTATGTCGGGAACCCGTTGCCCCTTATGTTGCCCCGCGCAAATATCGCCGATTTGGTTGGGGTGAAATGGAGGCTAAGTTATTGAAATATATGGTGCCGACTACAAGATTCGAACTCGTGACCCCCTGATTACAAATCACGGAATTGCGCTTTTCCATAGCTACTCATTTCAACGCTAGTCTCCAAAAAACTCTCACAAAATCCTTGTTGTAAGCCATTTTTCGTATGACCTCCAAATCTGGCGTAGCAAGAGCCAAAAACTTTCACGATGACAATCACCGGCCTAAAACCGGCCTAAAAATAGAATCAGGCGTTTTATGAGCGATTTGCGGATGGCATTGAATGACAAGGCAATCGCACGATTGGCCCCTCCTGAAAGCGGGCAGTATAAAGCACGCGATACCGAGTTGAAGGGCTTCTATCTGTTGATCGGAAAGCGCCGTCGGACCTACATGGTTCAGGGCGATTTGCGCGAGGCTGGAAGGCGGGCATCCTCTATCAAAGTTTCGGTGGGCGACGCGGCACTGATGTCCTCGCGTGATGCCCGCTCTATCGCGAAAACCTATCTTGGCGAAATTGGGCAGGGGAGGCATCCCAAGCCTCTGGAAATTGTTGAAGCGCTAATCGAGCCCGTATCGAAGGGCGGCATTACTTTGCGAGAGGCATGGACGCGTTACCATGATGCCCATCTGGTGCGAAAAGGCCGAAGTGCTGTCACCATTGATGGCTACCGCGATCATGTTGAGCGGGTCTTCAAGGATTGGCTGGACAAGCCGCTCAAGGAGCTTGCGGATGATCCCGGATTGGTCGCCACCAAGCATGATCAGGTGACGATCTCTGGCGGCCCCTACACCGCCAACTCCTGTATGCGCACATTGCGGGCCATCTATAATCACGCGAAAAGAAAGAGCCGCGAATTGCCGCCGCTTAATCCGGTTGATTCGGTGGATTGGAATCCTGAAGAACGTCGCAATACAGCGATGGGCGCGAGCGATTTGCCCGGCTGGTTTGACCAACTTGCGGCATTTGAAAACCCTATTCGGCGGGAATTTCACCTGATGACCCTCTTATCGGGATGCAGGCCAACGGCGCTCAAGGCGGTCAGAAAAGGCGACTTCAATTTTGCGCGCCGCGTACTCCATATCCCCAATCCAAAAGGCGGTGCCAAACGCGCTTTTGATATTCCGCTGTCGCGTGAAATGATCAAGTGCATCGTTCGCGCCATGCGCTACGGTCGTGTCTTGCATCCCCTTCAATCGGCTGAATGGCTTTTTCCTGCGAGCAGCGCGTCTGGCCACCTTGCAGCGCACAAGGAAGATCGCTCAGAACTTTCGAAACTGGGCAACGATTTGAGACAAACATACCGGACCATTGCGACCATAGCCGAAGTCTCCGATGTTGATGCCAAATTGCTCATGAACCACGCAATTTCAGGAGTTAACCAAGGCTATATTACCCGTCACAAACTGCTCGAAGATCATCTGCGCGCACGCCAACAGGCAATCTCCACTGTTATGTTTGCGGATATCCGCGATGAGATGAGAATTGTTAGCCAAGTGGGTGATTGGCTCGGCGCAGGTGCTGCCAAGCGAGCGACGCGGTCATGACGCCCCAGTGCGTTGTCATTGTTGCTTGAAAAATTCAGTTATTAGTCATATATGAAGTTTATTATAAGAATTTACGTCATATATGGAATAATAGCATGGGTTCGCTAAAATCGAGAACAGCGCTGGAAAGGCTGGGGCAGGATCTCCGCAGTGCGCGGTTGCGGCGCGGCGTTGCGGTGTCGGATCTGGCCGTTCGCGCTGGCACTTCGTCAAGTACGATCATACGTTTGGAAAAGGGTGATCCCGGCGTGGGGATTGGCACACTTGCCGACATTCTGGTGGCCCTGGGCCTTGTCGAGCGACTGGCGGACCTGATCGACATCCGCAAGGACGATTTAGGTCTTGCGCTCATTACCGAGCGTCAGCCACGCCGTGGGCGGACATTTGCATCAACTTTGCGCAAGCAAAGCCTCAAGAATGATATTTCCGGCGATTCCGTTGATCAAGACGGGGTGGGCTTTTGATGTCCGACTTCCTTGCCCATGTTGCTCTTGGTGAAAGTTTGGTTCCCGTAGGCCAATTGCGGTTCACACAGGCTGGCCCGCGACAATATTCGACCTTCACTCATGATGCCGCGTGGGCCCAAAGTGCGCGCGCATTTGCAATACAGCCAGACCTCTCGCTCGAAAACGGGCCGTTCCATGCGTCCGGACAGGCAGGACATGTGCGCGATGCTCTCGCTGGCGTCTTTGCCGACGCTGCGCCAGACAGCTGGGGCCGCAGGTTGCTTGAACGCGCTTACGGCAATGGTCTTTCAGAGTTCGAGTATCTAACATTGTCCGATGATCATAGTCGTCAGGGTGCGTTGCGGTTTCTGGATGATAAGGGTGATATCATCCGGGGCAGGGCGACCGACGCCATTCCGCGCCTCGTCGATCTGCAAGCCATCACCGCCATCGCGCGGGCTTATGAACAGGGCAAAGAGATCAGCTCAGAAGACATGCAGGCTTTGGCTGGCGCGGGCGGTTCCGGCGGCGCGCGGCCCAAAGCCAATGTCCGCGACGGCGAAACGCTGTGGCTTGCCAAATTCACATCGGTTCATGACCAGAAGCCAATCGAACGTGTCGAAGTCGCAACGCTTCGGCTGGCCAGAGAATGCGGAATCCGCACGCCTGAAACCAGACTGGAGTTAGCCGATACGCCGTTTCCGGTCGCCCTGATCCAGCGCTTTGACCGGCGCGGCAGCGCACGTATTCCCTATATTTCAGCGCGGACTGCGCTTGGAAAAAGCGGAACAGAGCTTGGCTCCTACACCGAAATCGTCGACTTCATGCGCGCTCATGCTGCCGATCCTGTGGCTGATTTCCGTGAACTCTATCTGCGCCTCATCTTCACCATATTCGTGTCGAACAAGGATGACCATCTGAAGAACCACGGCTTCCTCTATGTGGGAGAAGACCGTTGGCGGCTGTCCCCCGTATTCGATGTTAACCCGGCCCCGGACCGTAATCCGCACCTCGAAACGGCAATCCTGGAAGGGGGATCGCATGACAGGTCGATCAGCTTGGCACTCCAGTCGTGCGCATTCTTTGAGATCGAGGAGGCTGATGCCCGTCAGATGATCCGCGACACCGCGCAACACATTGCTGACAAATGGCGCGACGCACTGCGAGAGGTGGGTGTCTCGGGCAGCTTGGCACGGGACTATGAGGCCGCATTCGTCAACGATCAAACAACGATAGCGTGGACGTTATGAAATTTTGTTAGAACGGTTGTCCGTACATGTCACTAATCTCAAAAGTGGCTGATTATTTAGCTACTCATTGGTTTCGTCATTTCCGATCTTTCGGACTGCAATGATTTGTAACGACATAAACTTGTTACAAATGTCAGTCGGACTTTGTGCGTCATCTTGAGCTGCTGCTGGTTTCACCGACATCAAGTTAAGTTAGTTCTGGTGCTGTAAGACGAAAATTAGGTGAGGCAGGTTTAGCCGCATGTTTAAGGTCGAGGCCGTGAAGCTGTAGAGCACCGCTTCGTATTATAGTCGCATGCCGCTGGCAAAATGCAGTGGCATGCGACTATAATACGAAGCGGTTCTATCATCCTGATTGGCATCCAGATCGATTGATTGAGGGAGCGGGGACACCGGTCCTTGACCGATGGGTCAAATCAAATATGGTCTTCATGATGAACCCGACACAGAGCCATTTGATCAACACAGCAATAGCGCTATTCCTTGGGCGTGGTTACGGCGCGGTTGGAACGGCGGAATTATGCCGCGCGGCGGGCGTTAATAAGGGGACATTTTATCACTTTTTCGCGTCGAAGGCGGCGCTGCTTGCAGCGGCTATCGCGCGTTACGCCGATGATCTTGGCGCGGAGTTTGACACTATCGCGCGCTCCGATTTGACGCCCTCAGAAAAGCTCGTGGCGCTGTTTGGCGTTCCGGAGCGCGCAAATCAGGCGTGGAAGGATGATGACGGCGTCGCGCAAGGCTGCCTCGTTGGCAACATGACCTTGGAACTCGGCGGCGAAGAGCCCGAGGTGCGCGCCGCGACATTGGCCGCGCTGGCAAAATGGAAAGCCTCCATTCGTCCAATCCTTGCGGCATGCCGTGAAGAACAAGAGCCGAAGATTCCACTGTCCGACGCCCAGATCGATGCCGATGCCAACCGCATCATAAGCTTGTTACAGGGCGGGTTGCTGCTCGCCAAGGCCTATGATGCGCCGGAGCATATTGGGGCGATGGCGCCGGTTGCCTTAGCCATGATGACCGCGCCAGCCGCAATTTAGCGCTTCTGTATCGCGGGCACGCGTGACCACGCGGGCATCATCCTAATTTATCTTGACCGACTGGTCAGTAAAGATATGACGGCGTCACCTTAAACGACTCCATCAAAAGGAAATCTGATATGCAAGCCATGCTCCAAGTCGACCCCGCAACCGCCAAGGGCCCTACGAAGGCCGCGTTTGACGAAGCCACCGCGCAATTTGGCGGGGTCATCAATTTGTTCCGTGTTGCGGGGAACGCTCCCAATGTTCTTGGCGGCATCTTGGCGATGAACAAGGCGTTTGGATCGGACATCACGATTTCGGGCAAGCAGGTTGAGCAAGTCGCGATGCTGGTATCGGCGCTCAATCGCTGCGACTATTGCGTCAACGTCCATATGCAGGTTGGCAAAGGCCAAGGCTTGAGCGAAACAGATATGCTTGACGCGATGGCGGGCCGTGCCAATGACCTTGCGGATCAGGCGCTGCTCGATTACACCAATGAAGTGGTGCGCAACCGCGGTCTTGTGAGCGACGCGACCATGGCGCGCGTGCGAAGTGCGGGCTTTCCCGACCGCGCCTTGCTTGAAGTCATCGGCGTTGTCGGCGTCTATACGACGCTGCAATATATCCGCCATGTCGGTCATCCGGAGCAAGATTTCCCGATCGTTGCGGCGTTCGACGTGGGCAAACACGGTGCCAATGACGGGGCGGCCTACAAAGCGTCGTGACACAGTGTTAAGCTACGGGTCCCGCGACCATGCTTGTCTGTGAAATAATCTATTCCAGACTATCGTGATTATCACCTGTTCGAAGTTGGCTAAAACAAATCCCACGCTCCTAGGTTGGAGATAGGCTCCAACCCTAGGACACGTGAGGAGATTTGATATGTCGAGACTGAATATTCCAACGCGCGAAGCAGCCCCCGCAGAGTCCGCGCCATTGTTCGATGCCGTGCACGGCCAATTGGGCGTGGTGCCCAATCTTTTCCTGCTCGTTGGCTCAAGTGCCGCGTCGCTCGAAGGATTTTTGGCACTCAGCAGTGCGCTTGGCAAAACGCTTGACGTCAAAACACGTAACCGGATTGCGCTGGCTGTTGCCGAGTCAAATGGCTGCAACTATTGCCTTTCGGCGCATAGCTATTTGGGAACCAATCTCGCCAAGCTTGACGATGCGGAAATGCTAGCCAACCGGCGCGGACATTCGTCCGATCAGAAGGCCGATGCAGCCCTTACCTTTGCCAAGCAAGTGGTGGCCCAGCGCGGCAAAGTAAGCGATGGTGAACTCGCGGCTGTCCGTAGTGCGGGATATAGCGATGCTGAAATCGTCGATATTGTTGCCAATGTTGCGCTCAATGTCCTGACCAATCTGATCAACAATGTTGCGCAGACGGACATTGATTTTCCCGTCGTTGAGGCCGAAGCGGCTTAATTTCGGGACGCGTCTTGTTGTTTTTGCATGCAAAAATGCCCCTGTAGCTCCTCGCCATTTCTTGCAGCATTCGCAATATTCCATTGTCTTGAATGGTGCTTAATCGGTTGAACCAACCACACTAAATCAAGATCAAGCTGATGTCCCGGTTACTCCACGGATGCCATCTTGAAACAGATTTCACTTTTCGAAAGGAAAACTTATGTCACGTCATTCCGTCCTCCGCGTCGCTGCGATGAGCATTGCTATTGCGTTATCAGCCACGGCATTTTTTCCAGCCAATGCGGTTGTCCCAACCTCAACTTCCGCAATTAATACTGACCAAGCTGGTGTTGCTTTGCATGGTTATGATCCGGTTGCCTATTTCACTGTTGGGCGTCCGATGCTGGGCAAGGCGCGCTTCACCGCCAAGCATGAAGCGGTAACGTACCGCTTTGCCAGTGCGGCAAATCTCAAGCGTTTCAAGGCAGACCCTGCCGGTCATACGCCCCAATTCGGCGGTTTCTACGCGATGGGCGTCGCATTGGACAAGAAGCTGGACGGCGATCCCAAGATTTGGAAAATTGTCGACGGCAAGCTCTATGTGAACGTCAACAAGGATGTTCAAACGGCATGGCTGCGCGACGTTCCGGGTAACTTGGTCAAGGCCAACGAACAATGGCCAACGATTAAGGACAAGACGCCAGCCTCGCTTGGCTAAACTGTTGGCCGCTGCGACGCACATGAGTTGCAGCGGCCCATTTTAAGGACGTTATTTTATGTCAATTTCTCGTAAAGCATTTTTGGCTGGCGTCATCGCAACGGCGTTAACATCAGTCGCTGCGGAAGCTAATACGTCCAGTACCAAGGTACGCGTGGCAAAAGACAAGTGTTTCGGTATCTCGCTCGCTCATTTCAATGACTGTGCCGCCGGGCCGGGTACGTCTTGTGCTGGAACTTCGAAGCGCGACTATCAGGGTAATGCTTGGAAGCTCGTGCCTGCTGGGACCTGCACCACGATTACGTCAAAAACGTCGCCGACTGGCTTTGGGCAACTCAAAGCATTTGCCGAAGTGCGTCGTCGTTAATTCGGTCATACTGGAAGTCCACCATGTCGAGCACACATGCCCTTGGGTCGCAGCGCCGTCCATTACCCCCAAGGACGATAAGCGCTATAGGGCTTCCAGTATCGGTCGGTCTCGGGTTGCGCCGCGAGTATGTTGACGAGTTAGTCAGCGGCGCGACCCGGGCCGACTTTGTAGAAATTCACGCTGAAAACTTCATGAGTGATGGTGGTCCCAATCTTCGCTTGCTCGACCGAATAGCAGGAGCCTTTCCGCTTTCAATACACGGCGTTGGCTTATCAATTGGTTCAGCAGAAGGCTTGGACAAAGAGCATCTGCGCCGCGTTCGGCGCCTGTGTGAACGAGCTCAGCCTGCGATATTTTCCGAACATCTGGCGTGGTCGGTGCAGGGTGGGATCTACTTCAACGATTTGCTCCCGATACCGCTGAACAACGCCTCACTTCAATCGGTCGTCGCGCAAGTTGACGAGGTGCAGGATGCGCTCGGACGTCGAATCCTGATTGAGAATCCGTCGACATATTTAAGTTTAGCGTCGAGTGATTGGGACGAGGTCGATTTCCTTCGTGAAATAGCGCGGCGGACGGGCTGCGGCTTGTTGCTCGATGTCAACAATGTCTATGTTTCGTGCCATAATCAAAATCTCGATAGCCTTGATTACATCGCCCGTTTTCCTCTTGAACTTGTCGGTGAATTGCATCTTGCAGGGTTTGAGGCAGCAGACACAGCGAATGAAACCATATTGATCGATACGCACGGTAGCGCGATTACAAAATCGGTCTGGGAACTCTTTGAGGACATCATTGACTGCTTTGGCCCGCTTCCCACGCTGATCGAACGCGACAATAATGTCCCGCCGATCGCAGAACTTGATGCCGAACTTCGCCGCGCAGCTGCGGTGCTTTCAACCGCAAGCCACCGGGCATTAGCATGAACCAGCACCTGATGGCGTCAGCACTGTTATCGGGTGAAAATTGCTTTGTGGACGGCCGCGCGGCGCAGCGCTTTGATGTTCATGCGCGTAACTTCATTGGCGGCCTGACGGGCGCGCTCGAACAGAGCTTTCCTGTCATTCATGCTCTGACAGGGGATGCGTATTTTGCGGCTCTTGCGTGCGATTATATTCGCACCATGCCGCCCCGATCACCCATTTTAGCCATCTATGGCTCCGATTTTGGGGACTATCTGGAGACGTTACCAGTCGCCCAAAGCCTGCCATATCTCGCCGATGTTGCCCGCCTCGAATATGCGCGGATCCACGCCTTTCACGCGATCGATGCCGTCATCTGGAACCGCTTTACGCATGATGATGTGGTTGATTTACTGTCCCATTCGCTCGGGAGGCACCCTTCGCTGACCGCCATCGTCTCGAATCATCCGATCAACCTGATCTGGCAGGTACATCAGTCCGCACAAGGTAAAGATGTGACCGACTGGTCACCGCAGTTTGTACTTGTTTATCGCAGCGGTGACATTGTGGCGCATGACGTGCTGGATGGTTTTGCTGCCGCCTGCTTCGAACTTATTCTCACGGGCGAGCCGATTGACACCATTCTTGCCCGTTTCGACCAACCGGAGATGGCCAGCCGCACGCTCCAGCATATCTTGAAGTGGCTGATGGCTGAGGCGCTGATTGTCGCGCCCGCCGCGCCTGAACATATCGACAAAAACGAAGGACCTTGTCATGCAACCTGACACACAAATCGCGATATGGCGTCGCAGTCTCGCCCCTATCTTGCCTGATATCACGCAATTTGCATTGCGCCTTGGCATTGGCGGCGTATTTTGGACGTCTGGACGGACGAAAGTTGACACGGGATTGAGCGTCTCGGAATCGGCGGTTGAGCTGTTCCGCGAAGAATATCGCCTTCCGCTCATCTCGCCCGAACTGGCGGCTCACGTCGCAACCTATGCCGAACATCTTTGCCCGCTTCTGCTCTTGGTTGGCCTGGCAAGCCGGTGGTCGGCCTTCGCGCTGTTCGGGATGACATTTGTCATACAGACACTCGTTTATCCGGATGCTTTTTTATCCGTGCATCTTGGCTGGTTTGCGATGGCATCTGCTATTATCGTCTACGGCCCGGGCAGGTTCTCCTTGGATCATGCAATCATGTCGCGTCGCCAGAGTGTGCCGTTGCTTCGTTGAAGTAGCGGTTTTGGCGAAGTCTCGTCACTGCCAAATCGACAAAGGCTCGTACTTTTGCTGATGCGCGCCGCCCTTCGGGGTGGACGATATGGATGGGAATTGGGGGCAATTCATAATCATCAAGGACGGTTTCAAGACTGCCGTTCTCCAGCTCTGCACCGACTTGGTACGAGAGCAAGCGCGTGAGGCCCCATCCTGAGACGGCGGCGTCGCGGGCCGCCAGGTTCGTGTTGCAAAACAGGCTTGGCTTGACAGTAACATGAGTTTGACCCGCGCTGCCAAATCGCCAATCGAGCGAATTCCAAGCAGAAGTCGCCGCCACGATGCGGTGATCGGCAAGGTCAGATGGGGCAGCGGGTCTGCCGCGACGTTCGAAATAGGCGGGACTGCCACACAGCACCCGGCGCACTGTGCCAACCTTGACCGCGCTATGGCTTGAATCGGGGAGATCGCCGATGCGGATGGAAACGTCTATGCCTTCGTCAACAATGTTGGTGACACGGTCAACGAACAAAGCGCGGCCAGTGACATCTGAATAGGTATCGAGATAGTCGGTCAGTATTGGCAAAATATAAAGCTGCCCAAACATAGCAGATGCTGTGACCGTTAATGTTCCCGACGGTGTGCCATATATGCCGGCAGCTGTGGCGTCTGCTTCGGCAATGTCGGATAAAATGCGCCGACAATCTTCAAGATAGCGGACGCCTGTGTCTGTGAGTTTGAGCGAGCGTGTGGTGCGAACAAAAAGCCTGGATCCGACAACCACCTCTAGGGCTGCCACCGCGCGCGTCACCGCAGGCGGGCTTAGATGCATCTGCCGCGCGGCTTCGGCAAAGCCGCCGACATCAGCCACCCGCACAAAAACCTGCATGCTTTGGAAACGATCCATCATTCCTCCTGAACTTGGGGTAAAACAGCGCGGACTGCCGACGTCAAACGAAATTATATAACCATATATTGATTTTTCCAGCCTTACTATTTCATATAGAGAAATAGTCTATTGCCGCATTTCCCTCTTCAGGCGGGGCGCGCGCTATGCGATGTGCCGCTTAACCGTCAATCAAGTCCGAGGCGCAAATGCTCAAGCTCTATCACCACCCCGTATCGGGCCACGCGCACCGCGCCTTGCTCTTCCTCTCGTTAATTGGCGTTCCCTACGAACTGATTCACGTTGATCTCTCGACAAGCGCGCATAAACAGCCCGATTTTCTGGCGATAAACAGCTTTGGACAAGTGCCGGCGCTGGTTGATGATGATGGCACCGTGGTTCCTGATTCCAATGCAATCCTTGTCTATCTTGCCCGAAAACATGGACGCACGGACTGGTTGCCTGATGATGCGGTTGGCGCGGCGCGCGTCCAGCGCTGGCTGTCGGTCGCGGCAGGCGAAATCGCCGCTGGCCCGGGCACGGCGCGCAAAATCATATTGTTCAATCTCAAACTTGATTTGGCCGATGCGATCAAGCGTGCACATGCCGTTCTCGCGCTGATTGAAGCAGCCTTGCAGCAAAGCCCCTGGATCGCCGCCGACCATGCGACAATTGCAGACATCGCGCTTTATTCCTACATTGCGCGGGCACCAGAAGGCAATGTCGATCTGGCACCCTATCCAACGATTCGTGCTTGGCTCGCTGCGATTGAAGCCATGCATGGCTTCATCCCGATGGCGGTCAACCGCGTCGGCCTTTCAGCCTGAGCTGGATCAACGTCCAGACAATGTCAGAGCAAATCCTGGAGACTTGGCACGAAGGCGAGATCGCCTTGCAGCAAAGCGTCGGTGTGGCGGATCGCATGCAAGAAATCGGGCCGCGCGTCATTCGCGATTTTATGCCCGATCAGCACCGCGTTTTCTTCATGAGCCTCGCCTTTGTGATCATCGGAACGATCGATAAAGCGGGCAACCCGTGGGCCGGAATATTGGTCGGGGATGAGACGCTGTTGGCAACCCCTGATGAACATACACTTCAGGCGAGTTTCGAACGGAATGACCAAGACCCCAGCCAGCGCGGTATCCGGCCAGATCAGCCGATTGCTGTGCTTGGCATTGAGCCAGCGACGCGCCGCCGCAACCGGGCCAATGGCAACATCCTGCGCTCAGATGATCGTGGTCTGACCATTCATGTGCGCCAATCCTTTGGCAATTGTCCGCAATATATCACGCGGCGTACCTTGACCGCTGCGCCGCACGCGGACGCTGGTAATGTCGTCATCACAGATCAACTCAATGACGAAATGCGGGCATTTATCAAAAATGCCGACACATTCTTTGTTGCCTCCTATGCCATTCGCGAAGGCGATATTTGCCAGGTTGATGTGTCGCACCGCGGCGGCCCAAGGGGATTTGTTGCCACCTCGAAGACCAGTGAGCTCCACATTCCCGATTATCCGGGCAATAATTACTTCAACACGCTTGGCAACATTCTGCTGACAGGCCGTGCGGGGCTGATGTTTGTTGATTTTGCCAGCGGCACTGTGCTGCAGGTCACTGGCCAAGCGAAAGTGTTTGGTGTCAATCGCAGCGAGCATCCCGATTTTCCCTATGATCGCTATTGGACGGTCGAGCCGACCGAAATTGTCTGGCGTCCCGGTGCAATCGCCCTCATTGAAACCGCCTGATCTCCAGCCAACCGCACCTTGAAAGGAACCCCGATGTCACGCCCGCCACTTCCGCCCTTTTCCCGAGAAACCGCCGAACAGAAAGTGCGTGCCGCTGAGGATGGCTGGAATAACAGGAACCCCGCCAAGGTCGCGCTCGCCTATACGCCGGACAGCCGTTGGCGAAACCGCGCCGAATTCCTTGTCGGGCGCACCGAGATTGAGGTCTTCCTTACGCGCAAATGGAACAGGGAACTTGATTACCGGCTGATCAAGGAGCTGTGGGCCTTTGCCGACAACCGCATCGCCGTGCGCTTCGCCTATGAATATCATGATGATAGCGGCCAATGGTTCCGCGCTTATGGCAATGAAAACTGGGAATTTGATGCCGATGGCCTGATGCAGGTGCGCTTGGCCAGCATCAATGAACATCCGATTGCAGAAGCAGAGCGGAGATTCCTTTGGCCGCTGGGCGTTCGCCCTACTGACCATCCCAGTCTGAGTGATCTGGGTTTGTAAGCGCGGGGTCAAGACAAGCAAAAGCACATCTAAATTTGGCCAAGACGCATTTGCTATCGCTTTAAGGTGATTTCGTCAGCCTCGCGACTATAGCCGATACGAAGGGCACGCTCACAAAGTTCATGAGGAAGACCATAGCCGTTGCACTGGCCAGTGAGCGCATGAGCAGCGGCCAGTTGTGGCTCACCGACTGCAGAACGAACAGCACCAGCGTGAGTGTCGGCCACGCCGCGAACCACCCAATCAAGACCTGCCGCCGTTTGCCGCGCCATTTTGTTTGAACCCATTCGATCATGCGGCCTGCTCGATCCGGGCTGAGGGCAATGTTCGTGCAAAGAATGCGCCGATCTTGGTAGCTTGTGCTTCGGCAATGTGATGGCCGTGTCCCGCAAGGGGCAAGGTTTGCAGGCGATAGCCGGCGGCATGGAACGCACGTTCCGCCTCATCCATGCAGGCGAATGGAACGATGGGATCATTAGTTCCGTGGGTCAGCAAGATAGGCGGGTTCCAGTCCGTCACAGGGGTGACGGTACGCGCAATTCGTCCGGCGATTGACGCTGTCGCAGCCGTGGCGTTCGGGCTATCGGCCATCGCAAGGGCCATCATCGCGCCTTGACTAAAACCGCAAATTCCAAGCTCTTGATGGCTGAGTTGATAGCACGCCAATTCTTGCGCGATCATGGCTTCAACTTTGGGGCGCGCCTCGGCAATCCGGGCTTGGCGATTGTCATCGGTAACGCCTTTTATGCTGAACCACTGATATCCGCTTCCGCCAAGATCAAACGATATTGGTGCGTCGGGGATGACGATGGCGGCGTTAGGATTGTCGCGGTGCATATGCTGCGCCAAGGGCCGCATAGACGCCGCGTCGGCCCCAACGCCGTGCAACACGATGATAAGGGTCTGAGGCGCTATGCCGTGCGGTGGCAGTAATCGAATGATGGCCATGGGTTAGGATCCAAATGCGTAGGCGTCCATACGCAAGACGCTGTGTGTGGTGGAGCTGTGGAGAAGGCGCGGTGGGCTGACGTCTCCGCCCGCACCAAGCGCCACGAACAGCGGCAACAAATGTTCCTCGGTCGGATGGTTGCGCGCGGCTTCCGGCGCAAGCCGGCGGTAGTCGCGAAGCGCCGGGCGATCTTCGTCCATGATTTTCATGTGCATCCAGTCGGCAAAACCCGTGACCCAGTCCGGCTCTGCGGCAATAGCTGTATGGCGGTACGGCAGATAGCTGCGCAGATCGTGGGTGAATGATCCGGAGGCCAGAATGAGGACATCCTCTCCGCGCAGCGTTTCGAGCATCGCGCCGAGCCTCAGGTGGTAATCAACCCCCGCATATGGCTGCACCGACAATTGGATGACCGGAATGTCAGCCAGCGGCCAAGCCAGCAACAATGGCACCCAAGCACCATGATCAAGGCCGCGCGATTGATCAATCTTGGTTGCGATACCATGTGCCTTGGTCAGTTGGGCCACACGCATAGCCAGATCAAGCGAACCTGGTGCAGGATAACGCAGGCTGTAAAGTTCGCGCTCGAACCCGCCAAAGTCATAAATCGTATCGTTGATCGTCGGTGCACTCACCGCCGGATGCGACGTTTCCCAATGGGCTGAAACGACCAGAATTGCGGTTGGTTTGGCAGGGAGGTGCGCGCTGAGCGTTTCCAGAAATTGCCTCGCGGCGCTCTGACCAAGGATCAGGTTGGGCGCGCCGTGACTGACGAATAGTGCGGGGAGAGTTGCCATGGTTTCTTTCCAATTATGAGCCTTTGCGGGTGGACGTTTCCATCCACCCGCAGCAGACAAAGTGCTTGGCCATCAGCCGTAGTAGAAGACTTCGCGAATGATCTTGCCATCACGCCATGTGCGCACAGCGACCTGGTGATAATTGCGTACGCCCCATTTGCTATGGGTGAAATCGAAATGCCACTGAGAAAAGCTGGTGTCACCGCCAACGCCGGTTGCAAGTACTTTACCACCGCGAAATTCTGTGGTCGCGGCAAAGAACGCCTGTTCCCGTTCGCGGTTGGCCACCTTGCCGATTGTGGGCTCGGAATCGTTTTCCTGCATCACGACATCATCATGATAGAATGTTTCAAAGGCTTCCAGCGCCGTGCCGGACATGATGGCATCGTTGAGCTGAGCATCAAGCTCGGCGATTGTCTGAAGTGTAGTCATTGCTTGTCTCCTGTGAAAATTGGAACAGTGATTAAACGGCGGCGCGCTGCGCGGGCGTCGTTAAAAGCGGCGTTGTTTTCAGCGCAAAGGCTCCGTCGCCGATCAATGCCTGAACGATCAGCGCAACGCTCCAGAATGCTGGAAATTCCCAGCCGCCATTGGGATCGTTGAAGAAGAAGCCCGCCGATGCGTACACGGTGGCGATGGCACCGAGCAGAATTGGCACGAGCGCGAGCGCCACGATCCGGGTGTAGACGCCCAGAATAAGCGCAGCACCGCCAAGAGCTTCGGCCGCAAGCACGGCATAAGCGAGCGGACCGGGCACACCGACTGATTCAAAAAACTGCGCTGTCCCGGCGGGCGTGAACACGAAATATTTCAGCCCGGCATGAGCAAGAAACATTCCGCCAAGGCTGACGCGGAGCAGGGTCGCGCCGTAAGTGGTGATGTGCGTGTCTTTCATGATTTAGTCCTTTCTGTGGTTGGTGTCACAGAATTATGCTATTTTATTTTGTTTATACATTGCCTTTTTAAGTGCTCTGACTATGCGTAAACGCATGAAGAGGTCTGAACTTCCCCGTCTCGATTGGGACGATATGCAGTGTTTTCTGGCGATCAGCCGGCTTGGCACCTTGTCAGGCGCGGCGCAGGCGCTGGGCGTCACGCAGCCAACGATGGGTCGGCGTCTCAACAGGCTGCATGAACGGGTGGGAACTCCGCTCCTCCAGCGGACACCGACGGGCTTCATTCTTACGGCCGCAGGGGAAAGTATCCGCACGCATATTGAGCGGATGGACGAAGAAGCGCTCGCCGTCAGCCGCGCTCTCACTGGCGGCGATGACCGGTTGCGCGGCGAAGTTCGTATTGCAACGGTCGAGGCCTTTGCCGCGCATATTCTGGTGCCCGAACTTCCCAGCCTGTTGGCGCTCTATCCCAAATTAAGTGTCGAGATTGATGTCGATACCCGCAGCCTGTCGCTGGCGCGGCGCGAGGCCGATATTGCAATCCGCATGGCCGCGTTCAAACAACATGAGATTGTGGTCAAAAAGTCCGGCCACATGGCTTTTGCTATTTATGCGTCCGATACGTATCTGAACGCTTTTGGGAACCCGGTGCCCGGCGCTGGCACAGGCCACCGCATCATTACGCTTCAAAAGGGCTTGATCGATATGCCAGAAGGCAGCTGGTTCAACATAGCGATGGCGGGCGCAGACCCCGTCCTTGCAACCAACAGCCGTGAAGGCCAGCTTAAAGCCTGTCTGGCGGGCACTGGGCTTGCCTGTCTGCCGCGCTACCTCGCCGATCCCTGCCCTGAACTCACGCTCGTCGATCTCGGCCAGATCGCTCCTGCACACGACATATGGGTCGGCACGCATCAGGACACACGCAGCAGCGCCAAAATCCGCGTCCTACTCGACTGGATCGAAGACGTGATGCTGCGCGCTAGGGTGCGGCTAAATCCTTAGCAGAGGTTGAGGGTCATTTTTGCTCTGCGAAAGTGGAATTTTGGGGTCCAGACTGGCGACATTTAGAGCTCAAATTACCTTAACGGCCATTCCCTGCGTGCATTGGGATCGACAAGAGTCTAAGATATTTCGGACATAATTGTCCGACGTTGAAGGACCCGAAAGGTTACACTTACCGACTCAACAACAATTCGTTAATTCGCTAATTGTCATTCAATGAGCATTAACAGACTTTCGGCTGCCTTGGCTTGTCCAAGCCGTCTTTCCATCATCCGTTGGCTTAAGTCACCCGCCAAGCACTTTCCACCACAAGTCCATGCTGATATCGATGCGGTCGGCGTCTGCGGGTCATTTTTTGCCGACAAGTTGGGGGTTACGGCGGCCACGGCCTCAGCCCATCTCCGCATCCTCGTTGATGCGGGCCTCATATCATCCATCCGTATGGGCAAGTGGACCTATTTCAAACGCAATGACGCAACACTGGCTGCGTTCAGCGCCAGCCTTGCTGAACTATAGGATTGGCAATGAACGAACTCACCTTGATCGCCGATGCGGATCAACGCGCATCCAACTATATCGCATCTGTCGATAAGCGCCGCGTCTTTCCTGATGAGGTTGCCATCGGCGCGCTTTCCATCTTTTCGGAAAGCCTGCCCGAACAGGGGCGTAGCGCTCCGGAAACGCTCGCCATGCTCGACGACATAGGCTCGCCTGCAACGGTTGTGTCGAACGGCCCGCACTATTTCGGCTTTGTCATCGGCGCGTCCTTGCCTTGTGCTGCGGCTGCAGAGCGCATGATGCTGGCTTGGGATCAGTGCGCCTCGTCGTTCGATAACTCGCCCGTTGCCGCGACATTGGAAAAAGTGGCTGCTGGTTGGGTCTTGGAAGTCCTTGATTTGCCGCGCGAAAGCGCCGTTGGCTTTGGCACGAGCGCGACCGCTTGCACGATCGGCTGCCTGACCGCCGCGCGCCGCACATTTTTGGCAAGGCAGGGGTGGGACTTCGATGCAGACGGATTGATGGGAGCGCCCGAGGTCAAGGTGATCGTATCAGACGTCGTGCACGTCACCGTCAAAAAGGCGCTCCGGATGTTGGGTTTCGGCGTCAACCGGTTGCGCATTGCGCCAACGGATGAGTTTGGCCGCATCGATCCCGCACACTTGCCGACGATGGACGACATGACGATCCTTTGCCTACAAGCTGGCGAGGTCAATACCGGTGAGTTTGATCCGTTCGAGGTGCTGATCCCCTTGGCTAAGCAGGCAGGCGCTTGGGTGCATGTCGATGGCGCCTTCGGCCTGTGGGCAAGAGCTTCTGGCGCCGCTGCACATCTTGCGGCGGGGGCAGAGCTGGCTCACAGTTGGACAACCGATGGACATAAATGGCTCAACACACCTTATGATGGTACCATGGCGATTTGCCGTGACGCAGATGCCCTTGCGCGCGCCATGAACAGTGACGCCGTCTATGCCACCGCCGCTGCCGACGCGCAGAAGAATCTCACATTGGAATTTTCGCGACGAGCCCGAGGCATACCCATCTGGGCCGCACTGCGCACATTGGGGCGAGACGGCGTTGCCGAGATGATTGACAGACATATTAGGCAAGCCCAAAAACTTTCTGCAGCGCTGCGCAAAGCAGAATTTGACGTCGTCAATCGCGTGGTTCTTAATCAGGTGCTGGTTCGCGGTGCCGACGACGACGCGACAAGGGCCATCCGGGCGACAGTCGAAGCGTCGGGCAGAGCTTGGTTCGGCGCAACGATGTGGCGCGGTCGACCCGCGTTCAGATTAAGCATATCGTCGTGGCGAACCCGCGATCAAGATATCGATGATCTTGTCAATGTGTTGGTGGGTGCGCGGAAGACCTTGTCGCTTACACGGAAGGGCAAAGAAGAAACTGCTTGAAGGTAGCATCATCCCTCAAGCCAAGTTAAAAGTCCGCATTTTCCGGAAGCATTCTTGAAATCCGACAGTTTGCACCCGACGACTATCTCTGAGTTTGTGCCGCATTTCAAAACGGTCCAGCTAAAGATAGTCGGCATTGCTAAGCGAGCTGCTTGGCAAAAAGATCTGCAATTGCGATATCCTGTGCCGCGAGGCCGGTCAGGTCGATGATGGTGATAGCATCATTTGGTCGCCCAATTGCGCGGCTGAAGAGCAGTGCGCCAAGCGATTGATCCGCTGCTTCAGAAACCTGTCCTGCTTTAACCGCACGGCCAAAGTCGCCAAGCGCCATGCATTGCGCATGATCATCGGTCGCGATGACGGATGCGCGCGCAAAGAGGGCTTCGGGCAGCTCGTGCTTTTCAGGGCCATCCGCTCCCACACCAACAAAGTGCATACCGGGCCGTACGCGTGCGGCGTCAAACAGAGCATGGGCTGAGGGCGTGGCGGTGACGACGATGTCACAGTTCGCAAGCATGTCCTCAGCTGAAGTGGCGGCCGCAATACTAAGTTCAGATGCAATCGTCGCTGTTCGGCCTGTATCACGGCCATAAATGGAAAAGCTAGCGTCCGGCATCAATGCAGCTATCCATTCCACAGCCAATTGCCCCTGAAGCCCAGTGCCAAACACACCCACCTTGCTATTGGGCTTTGGCGCCAGAATATGCACGGCCAGCGCGGTTGCCGCAGCCGTGCGCCACGCGGTGAACCAGCCTGCGTCTTGGAACAAAATGACCGGCGTACCCGTCCGCGCATCGAAAACCATGATCAGGCCATTATTGACGGGCAGCCCGCGCTTGCCATTATCATAAAAACCCGTCGCAACCTTGATCGCAAAGGTTGGGCTTCCGGCCATTTGCCCATATTTGATGTGGCAATCGCCATTCGCCTCTTCGAACAGCAAATGGCCTGGCATCGGCGATTGCACTTCGCCGCGCGAGTGACGGATCAGTGCATCGCGTACCGCGTCAATCACGGCCCGCTTATTAAGGTGCGGGCGGATATTATCTATGCTGTAAATCTTCACGTGCGGTTATGCATCAGCCAATCGCGCATCGCCGAGAGGCCTTCCTCCATCCCGTGCCGACCAAAACCGATGCGGAACCGGTCGGCGGGAATGGGGCCAAGTTCGGAGCGGTAGATGCTTGATGGCAGGAACAGCACCCCTGCTTCCTCAACCAACCGCCCTGTAAAGGCCTCAACCCCTTCTGCACCCTTATAGCGGATGAACGCCACACAACTGCCATCGGGTTCACGCCAATCAAATCGGTCCTGAAAATCGGCAAAGAAATCATTGAGTAAGGCAATATTGTTTCGCACAATGGCCCGGTTCTTTTCCAAAATCGGCTCGCGTACCTTCAGTGCGATTTCCGCCAGCAGTTCGGAAGGTGCCGAATTGCAGATCGATAAAAAGTGCTTGTACCGTTCACATTTGACCAGCAAAGCGTGGTCCTGACAGGCCAGCCAGCCAATGCGCAACCCGGGAAAGCCATAAACCTTTGACATCACATTGAGCGAAATCCCGCGCTCGTAAATATCAGCAATTTGCGGCAGGCGCAATTCAGGTACACGCTCGATTAAGCGGTACACTTCGTCACTGAACAGCCAGATACCGCGTTCCCGGCACAGCTCAATCAGCGCGTTGATCGCCTTGTGCGATGCGATAGCACCCGTTGGGTTGTTCGGGAAATTGATAGAGATCAGCTTGGTATTCGGCTTCAGCGCGGCCCTTACCTTATCAATATCAAGCGACCAATTGTCATCTTCATCAAGCGCAACGCCCGAGACATCACAGATACTGAGCGGCACGGTTTCGGCCGCCTGATAATTCGGTGTGACAACGATGCAATGATCCGCCGCACTCAGCAAAACCTTCATTGCGACATAAATGGCTTCTTCGGCGCCCGCAAAGCATAGAATATTCTTTGGGCTTATGACTTGGTAGGTCGACGAAATCACATCAAGCAACGGCGGCCCACCAAAGGATTCAGTGTAGCTCAATTTGTGATTCATGAACCGTTCCCGGTCTTCGGGTGATGCATAATTCAGCAACTCATTGATCGTCATGCTTTGCGCATCAGAGGCGGTCAGATGATATTTGGCCGCAAATTCCCATTTCGAAAAATATACTTCTAGGGCGAAATCACGCATAGGATGGGGCATTATATTTTCTCCTTCAGCACACCGGAGCGCACCAGCTTCAAACGGTTGTAAATTGTTGCGCGTGACACGCTCAGGACGTCAGCGATGTAATTGGTGGCGTTGCGGATTTCGAAAACTCCGGCCTTGTCGAGCCGTGCAATCAGATCACTGACATCGTTCACGCTAAGTCCCGCCAGTGTTGCATTATGCTCTGCCAGAAATGCCCCAACATGTTCGTTGATCCGCTCGCGCCAATCGCTTGAAAACAGCGCCGTCACAGGAGCCATCGGCACCGGCGTTCCAACGAGCGCAATCAACTGATCAAGCACGCCTGAGAACGCCTCAATATCATGATTGATGCACATCAGCCCAATAGGTTTGCCGTCCGCATTACGGATGACCGCAGATATTGATTTCAGCCGCCGTCCATCCCAATTGGTCTTGGCATAAGGTCCAATCACATCCTGACCAAAATCAATGTCGGCAACATCCGTAAGCGACGATTGGCCAGCACGCCGCTTTGAAAAGCAATTGGAGATGTGGTGGATGCTGTCCGCTGTAAGATCGTGCAACACCACCTCGGTATGCGGTGCGAGCAGCCGGGCAAGGGCGTCGCAAATCGTGATATGTGGATCAAGGGAATGGGACATAATTCGACAATATGTCAGATTAGATAAAATGTCGAATCCAAGCGTTTTGTGCTAAATGAGCAAAGCTAGCGGGCTATCTCCGTTCAGCAAAGAAGGACTTGTTCACGAGTTTCCACTTGCCCTTGATTTTGAGCAGGCTCATATAATCAGAGTATTTGACCGCAGAGATAGCTATCGAGATAAAGACTCAGTGTCATCAACTGACGTGCCGCGTTCGTAAATTATTTTCGCGTCCGAACAACAGTCCGAAAATTGTTGAGCAGCGGCGAACGGTTGTCGCGTCGCCATACCATGAATAATGTTGTCGTCACGTCGGCATCATCAAGGCGCAAATAGGCGACACCGTGGCGATGTGATTGTTTGATGGAGGCGGGAACGATTGACAGGCCAGCACCGACGGAGACTAAAGCCATAGCGGTTTGGAGGTCCATTGTTTCTTGCGCCACGATTGGATTGAATCCAGCAGTGCGGCAAAAACCGATAACGTCGTCGGCAAAACTAGGGCGAGGGTGGCGAGGGTAAAGAATGAAGTTCTCTTTAGCTAAGTTGGCAAGAGCGATAGACATATTCTGCGCATGCGGACTTGACAGCGGGACCACTGCCACAAGCGGCTCGATGAGCACACTCTCGCTCGCAAATTCACCATCATCGAGCCGTGATCTCGCAAAAGCGACATCAATGCCCCGATCAATGAGCGCACGGCGCAGCTCGGCATTGTTCATCGCGTTGAGCGTTAGATCCACCGCAGGATGCATTTCACGGAACTGCTGAACAAGCCCAGGCAGAACCGAATAAGTTGCTGAACCAACAAAGCCCACAGCAAATGTCCCGACCGCGCCTTGTGCCGCTGCGCGCGCACTTCGTGCCGCTTCGGCAGTCCGCAGCAGAATATCGCGCGCCTGTGGCACCAGTACTTCACCACCTTTGGTGAGAAAAACCTTACTCCTGACACGGTTGAACAAGAGCGCACCGATTGCCGCTTCAAGTACGGCGATCTGACGACTGAGCGCCGGCTGCGCGATTCCGAGCCTTACGGCTGCACGACCGAAATGCAGTTCCTCTGCCACCGCGAGGAAATAGCGCAGCCGTCGCAAGCCGATATTCGTGGGTTGCATAGAGTTTTCGGTCCGCAGTTCTGTCATCAAGCACCTTTGATACTTTTTCGGCATTAACATAGCGCAAAGTGATATTAGAACCAATCGATTTTTATCGCCATCACACTTGTTAAAGCTGCGCAACGACGTTGGTAGATGAGAAGAAGGGTGTAAAATGACCGGGCAAATGAAATCGATATTGAGATGCGGTTCAGCGATAATCGTATTGTTTTGCGCCTCACCCAGCTTTGCTCAAGAGGCAATAACAACTCCGGTTGCGAAATCCGATGCTGGCCAACCCGAAGCACTGAATGGCGACGCGGACGGCCTTGAAGATATCGTCGTGACGGCGCGGCGACGTTCGGAAAATCTTCAGAATACTCCGATTTCGATATCTGCCTTTTCGGGTGATGGGTTGCAGGCACGTGGCATCACAAATGTTTCGGACGTCGATACCAGCGTTCCTAACCTTACCTTCCAACGCTCTGCAGCGCAGTCGGGTGACAAGTCAGCCGCGCAGATATTCATCCGCGGTGTCGGTCAGACTGATTTCACCCTGACCACCGATCCCGGTGTCGGTCTCTATCTCGACGGCGTCTACATTGCACGGTCGATCGGTTCTGCGCTCGATGTTCTTGATATCGAGCGGATCGAAGTTTTACGCGGCCCGCAGGGCACATTGTTTGGCCGCAATACCATCGGTGGCGCGATCAGCATCACATCGCGCGCGCCGTCTTTCGACAAATTGTCGGGCAGCGGCGCAGTCACTTTCGGCAGGTTCGACCGATTTGATTTTCGCGGAAGTATCAATGTGCCGTTGGCCGATAATCTCGCCGCGAGCGTGAGCCTCATGCGCAAGACGTCTGACGGCTATATCGCGCGCCCAAACATCGGCACGCCTACCGGCGAGGATGATCTCTGTGCGGCGCGTCTCGCGGTTCGTTGGGAACCATCCCCCGGTGTTCGGTTCAATGCGGCCGTCGATGGAACGCTCATTCGAGAAACTTCGTGCTGCAGCGAACTTGTTGCCGTGTATCCGGGGCTATTGGCTCAATTCCATAATGCCGTCGTTGCGCCAACGTTAGTGTCAACGCTCGGACCGCGTGCCGTTTTCGACAATGGCTCGCTGCCGACACGTTCCTTTTCCAGCAATGCCACCTTCAGCCGCCCTGCAAATCTCAATCTGCTCGGACTGAGTTTTACAGGTGAGTTCGATCTCTCTGACGATGTGACCGTCAAGTCGATCACCGCCTACCGAACTTTCGACAGCATCAATGGTGGCGACTTCGATCATACGCCGCTGCGTATCAACGAGACGGTCAATGTCTTCGAAAACGACCAGTTCAGTCAAGAACTGCAACTGCAAGGGTCGCTGTTCGGCGACCGGCTTAAATATATCGTCGGCGCATATTATTTCCGCGAAACCGGCTTTAACGAAGATGCCGTAAATTTCTCGATTGTCCGGCTGGTCAGCGGTGGCTTTACCAACAACAGCAGTATCGCCGCGTTTGGACAAGGTACGTTTGACATTACCAAGCGGCTTTCGCTGACGGCGGGACTTCGTTGGACGCGTGATCGCCGAAGCTTCCGACCGCGTCAGTTTGTCGTTGAAAACCAGGCTGGGGTGCCGTCGCAGGTGCGTTCAACTCCAGGCAATTTGGTGGCGCTCGTACCGGGGCAGCTTGTCGTGCCCGGCACTGAAGTCTCGCTATCGGTTGCAGACGCCACGCCATATGCGAATCTGAGCTGGCAGGCGACCGACAGGTTCATGGTCTATGCTTCCTATTCGGAAGGCTTCAAATCAGGTGGTTTCGTTCAGCGCATTTTCCCCGATCGTCTCGATATCCCCAAATTTGCACCAGAAACGGTCCGGGTGATCGAAGCTGGGTTCAAGTTCCAGACCGGTGATCGCCGATTTCGGTTCAACGGCGCCGTCTTCAATACCGACTATACCAATCTACAGATCCAGGTGTTCGATGGGATTGCGCCTGTGACTAAAAATGCGGCTGCCGCGCGTATTCGCGGTTTCGAAGGAGAGCTGACGCTCGAGCCGATCGACGATTTGACGATTGAAGCAGGGGTTGGTTTTCTTGACGCGAAATACACTCGGATCGATGCTGGTGCGACCGACATCACATTGGCGAGCCGACTGGTCAATGCACCGCGCTGGTCGACGAATCTCGGCATCTCCTATCGTATCGCTGTCGCTTGAGGCTGGTCGCTGCGGCCTCGGATCGACTGGAACTACCGCGCGACTGTGCATAATGACGCGCGGAACACAGCGGCCCTCGTGCAGCCCGATTACAGCCTCTTTAATGCGGCGCTTGCGATCGAAGATCCTTCCGAACGCTGGCGTGTTGCTTTCACAGGGCGCAATCTTACCAATCGCCGCTACATTCAGTCCGGTTTTGCCGACGAAGCGGTACAGAGCGTAGCGGTCGCTACCTTTGGTCGTCCTGTCGAATGGGAAGTTTCGGTCGGTTACAAATTCTGAAGCGTATACAAGGATGGCTGGTCTCGTGAAACAAATTAACATCACTTCGGTTGAAACGATCATTCTCGAGCTGCCGACCGTGCGCGAGCACGTGCTGTCGATGACTGCCATCGACCGCCAGGTCGTTACGCTGGTGATCGTTCGTGCGTCCGATGGCATCGAAGGCTATGGCGAGGGCACGACGATCGGTGGTCTGAGCTATGGCGATGAAAGCCCCGAGGGGATCAAACTCGCGATCGATACCTATTTTGCGCCCTTGCTGATCGGCGAGCCTGCGAATCGCGTCGGTTCGGCGATGGCCGTGCTTGAGCGCGAGATCGTTGGCAATCGCTTTGCCAAATGCGCCATCGAAACCGCCTTGCTCGACGGCCAGGGCTAGCGTCTCGGAGTCTCAGTCAGCGAGCTTGTTGGGGGGCGTGTGCGTGACACGCTGCCGGTGTTGTGGACGCTCGCGAGCGGCAATACCGCCTTTGACATTTCCGAAGCTGAGCGGATGCTCGCCGATCGACGCCACAATATCTTCAAACTCAAGATTGGCAAACGCGATCTGATTGACGACGTTGCGCATGTTGGGGCAATCAAGCGGGCGCTCGGAGCAGACGTCAGTATCCGAGTCGACGTCAACCAACGCTGGACCGAGACAGTAGCGAAGCGCGGGATAGCAATGCTTGCTGACGTCGGCGCTGACGTCGTGGAGCAACCAGTGCCCTATCGCAACCGCGCAGCGATGGCGCGGCTGCGTTCCGACGCTGCCATCCCCTTAATGGCGGACGAAGCCGTGCACGGTCCAGGCGATGCTTTCGACCTAGCGACACGGGCTGCGGCGGACATCTTCTCGATCAAGATTGCGCAGTGCGGCGGACTTTCGGCGGCACGCGCAACGGCTTCAATTGCCCACTCTGCAGGTATCGAACTTTATGGCGGCACGATGCTCGAAGCCGGTGTGGGTACCGCCGCTTCAGCGCAACTGTTCGCGACGCTCCCGGCGCTTGACTATGGCACTGAGCTGTTCGGCTCTCTGCTCGTGCGCGAAGATATTCTTGCTACACCGCTCGTCTACCGTGATTTCTTGCTTGAAGTGCCGCAAGGCCCGGGGCTTGGGATCGCACTCGATCCAGACAAGATTGCCTATTTTCGCCGCGACAGGACGTCCGCGCGTTCGAGCTCAACAATAGGATGAGACCCGCAATGCTATTTCACGTTACCATGGATGTTCACATCCCGACCGACCTTCCCACAACGACTGTCGATAAATTGAAGGCCGACGAACGCGCGCTTGCACAAGAATTACAGCGTTCGGGCAAGTGGCGACACTTGTGGCGTATTGCCGGTCGCTATGCCAACGTCAGCATCTTTTCGGTCCAGAGCGCCGATGAACTGAACACGATCCTGTTCAGTCTTCCGCTGTTTCCGTTCATGACCGTCGCCGTCACCGCATTATGCCAACACCCATCGGCGATTACGGACGAACAATAATCGATAAGAAAGCGAGAGATGCTATGCCAACAGGATTTGCCAAGGATGAAGAGATTGTAGCGCTGGCGCGCCGTGCCGCCGGACTGACTGTCACCGGCGGTGACCCGCGTTTGAAGGCGATCATTCATGACTTGCTGGTCGCGACTTTCGATGTCATCGACCGCCACGACATCAGCGAAAACGAATTCTGGTCGGCGATTGCTTTCATTCAAACTGCCGCGCCGGAACTCGGGTTGATCGTGCCGGGCCTCGGCATCGAACATTATTTCGACCTGATGCTTGATGCGCGCGATGCGCAGGAGGCGCGTGGCGGTGGCACGCCACGGACCATCGAAGGGCCCTTGTTTGTCGAGGGAGCACCGCTTAGCGATGGCAGCGCCTCACTGAATCGCGCGGAAGATGCGGGCAAAGTCCTGAAGATGACGGGTACCGTTTACGACGCCGCAGGCCAGCCCGTGGCAGGTGCGGTGATCGACGTCTGGCACGCTAATGCCCAAGGCTCATATTCGATTTTCGACCCAAGCCAGCTGCCATTCAACCTGCGCGCGAAAATCAGGACCGGCAGCGACGGACGCTATGCCTTCGATACGATCATGCCGGTCGGGTACAGCTGCCCGCCAGGTGGCGCGACGGAGACGCTGCTCGCGTACATCGGCCGCCATGGTGCCCGCCCTGCACATGTGCACTTCTTTATCCGCGCGCCTGGCCAGCGCGCGCTGACTACTCAGATCAACATTGCCGACGACCCGCTGGTGAACGACGATTTTGCCTTTGCCACGCGCGAAGGATTGATCCCTCCAATCCAACGCAGCACTGACGGAGCGACGATCGGTTTCGATTTCCATCTCCAGCCTGCCGACAACGAAGCGGACGAACAGCTCTCGAAGCGCGCCCGGGCGATGGCATGAGCAAAATATTTCCCGATGCCGCGTCGGCACTGTCGGGTCTATTGTCCGATGGCATGACAATCATGTCGGGCGGGTTTGGCCTTGTCGGGAACCCCGAGACGCTGATTCCCGCAATCGCTGAGAGCGGTATCGGTAAGTTGACGGTCATCTCGAACAATTGCGGCGCCACCGGATTCGGTCTTTGGCTGCTGCTCGATAATGGCCAGATTACCAAGATGATCAGCTCGTATATCGGTGACAATGTGCTGTTTGAGCAGCTTTATCTCGACAGCAAGCTAGATCTCGAGCTCAACCCGCAAGGCACGCTTGCCGAGCGCATCCGCGCCGGGGGTGCTGGCATTCCTGCTTTTTATACCGCCACCGGCGTGGGCACGGTTGTCGCCGAGGGAAAGCCTACCGAAAACTTCGACGGGCGCGATTATGTCCGTGAGCGCTGGCTACGCGCCGACCT
Organism: Sphingomonadales bacterium; assembly: GCA_031418495.1. Taxonomy (GTDB): domain Bacteria; phylum Pseudomonadota; class Alphaproteobacteria; order Sphingomonadales; family Sphingomonadaceae; genus Aquisediminimonas. The sequence continues at coordinate 14,674 of JANOXQ010000009.1, read as the reverse complement.
CGCGATCATCAAGGCGTGGCGCGCCGACCCGGCAGGCAACCTCATGTTCCGCAAGACTGCGCGCAATTTCAATCCCGATATGGCGGCGGCTGCGACAACGACCGTCGTCGAGGCCGAAGAACTCGTGCCAGCAGGGTTCTTCGATCCCGATCATATCCATACACCCGGGATATACGTCGATCGCATTATACTTTCGACGGTTAACGAGAAGCGGATCGAGAATCGCACCGTTCGTGAGCGCGTTCAATGAGTGGGGCACTCACCGGTTGGTCGCGCGATGTGATGGCGGCGCGCGCTGCCGCTGAACTGTGCGATGGCGATTATGTCAATCTCGGCATCGGCATACCAACTCTGGTCTCGAACTACATTCCGCACAGCGTTACAGTCACCCTGCAGAGCGAGAATGGCATGCTCGGCATGGGCCCATTTCCCTATCCCGATGAGGTTGATCCTGATCTGATCAATGCGGGAAAACAGACGATTACGGCGCTTCCAACATCGAGCTTCTTCTCTTCGTCGGACAGCTTTGCGATGATCCGTGGTGGCCATATCGACGTGACGATCCTCGGCGCTTTGGAAGTGTCAGCGAAGGGCGACATCGCCAACTGGACAGTCCCTGGCAAAATGGTCAAGGGGATGGGTGGAGCAATGGATCTGGTCGCTGGCGTCCGCCGTGTGATCGTGGTCATGGATCATCTCAATCGTGACGGGCGACCCAAGCTGCTTTCGGCATGTAGTCTGCCACTGACCGGCAAGGCAGTTGTCGAACGCGTCGTCACCAACCTTGGCATTTTCGCGTGTGATCGCGAACAGGGCGTGTTCGAAATTCTCGAACTCGCTCCTGAAATCTCGTTTGCAGACGTCGAGGCCGCTACGGGCGCCCCGGTTCGCTTTGCCGCTCTGGCGGCCCCGTGACCGAGGCTTTCTGTGCGATGGCGTACGCACGCCGTTTGGTCGCTATGGCGGCGCACTTGCGAGTGTTCGCCCTGACGATCTGGCAGCTGTAGCCATTAAAGCGCTTTTAGCCCGCAATTCCGTGGTTCCGCACGAAGGCATCAATGAGGCCGTACTCGGTTGCGCCAACCAAGCCGGGGAGGACAATCGCAACGTCTCGCGCATGGCCGCGCTTCTGGCGGGATTGCCCGACAGCGTTCCGGGCGTCACGGTCAACCGCCTTTGCGCCAGCGGTGCTGAGGCGGTTGGCATGGCGGCACGCGCGATCCAAACGGGCGAGCAGGATCTTGTGATTGCCGGCGGCGTTGAGGCATGACGCGCACACCGTTTGTCATGGCCAAAACGCACACGCCGTGGAGGCGTCAGGCCGCATTTGAGGACACCACGATCGGCTGGCGACTAATCAACCCCGTGATGCAGGCGACGTATGGCACTGATTCGATGCCGCAGACCGCTGAAGCGGTGGCGCATGACTACAGCGTCAGTCGAGGGGATCAGGATCGCTTTGCACTCGCAAGCCAGCACAGGACAGAAGCTGCAATTAACGCCGGGCATTTCCGCGATGAACTCTGTCCCGTAGCCATCAAGGGACATGGCGCGGAAACGATTGTCGACACCGACGAACACCCGCGTGCGGCAATGACCCTCGATATGCTCGAACGGCTGAAAGGCGTGGTCGTGCCTCATGGTTGCGTGACAGCGGGCAACGCTTCAGGCATCAATGACGGTGCTGCAGTCACGCTTATCGCATCGGCGCGTGCTGTTGAGCGCTATGGGCTGGCACCAAAGGCGCGGATCACGGCGATGGCTAGTGCTGGAGTTGCACCACGCATTATGGGGATAGGGCCGGTGACGGCGACGCGCCGATTACTTGATCGGCGAGGTTTGTCGCTCGGCAACTTCGATTTGATCGAGATTAACGAAGCATTCGCGTCGCAGGTGATTGCATCTTTGCGCGAACTGGGCGCAGACCCTTTTGGCGACTATGTTAATCCGCACGGTGGCGCAATCGCGCTTGGCCACCCGCTCGGCGCATCGGGTGCGCGGCTCGCTCTTTCGGCAGCGCGCGATATTGCTGGCGGGCGTGCCAAGCGCGCGCTCGTCACAATGTGCGTTGGCGTGGGTCAGGGTTTGGCTTTGGCTTTGGAGGCAATATGACCAATCTCGGCCAACTGCAGACTGATGACGGAATCATGCTCGCGTGGCGAGATGATGGAGATCCCGATTCGCCGCCACTGCTGCTGGCCAATAGCCTCGGGACGACGATGGCGATGTGGGATGCGCAAATTCCATTATGGATGCAATCGCACCGCGTGATCCGCTTCGATACGTGTGGACATGGCCGCTCTGCCATCAGGCCGACGGGTTTTGGTATTGATCGGCTGGGACTCGATGCTCTTGCTGTCCTTAATCATTTCGGTATCGACCGCGCCAACTTTGTCGGCCTGTCGCTCGGTGGCATGGTCGGGCAATGGCTTGGTATGCATGCTGCACATCGGTTAAGTCGACTTGTGCTTGCGAACACTTCGGCGCACATTCCACCCGCTGCAGCGTGGGACGCGCGGATCATGTCCGTGCTAACAGACGGGATGACGGCAATTGGCTCCGCAGTCGCCGAACGCTGGTTTACGCCAGATTTTTTTGCCCAATCACTGGTTCCCGCCATGATGCAAGCAATGCTCCATGGCATATCCGCGCCGGGTTATGCGGCTGCGTGCGCGGCCATCCGTGATATGGATTTCAGCGATGGGGTGTCCGCGATAACGTGTCCGACGCTGATCATCGGTGGCCTTCACGACCCTGCAACGCCGCCGCCACACAGTACACAACTCGCGGAGGCGATCACCGGTGCTGCGATCATATGGCTTGAAGCCGCGCACCTTTCCAATGCCGAACAACCTCAACTATTCGCTACTGCCGTGGCTAATTTCTTTCGGCAGATATGATTTGTCCTAGCAAATCATAAGATACTGAGAGGCATGTCTATTGAAATCCGCCAATTGCGATATGCCGTCGCTACCGCTGACACTATGAGCTTCTCTCGTGCAGCCGGTTCTCTTAGCGTCAAGCAATCCACACTCAGCAAGGGCATTGCCGCATTGGAAGAGCAACTTGGCGTGAAGCTGTTTGAGCGCACTACGCGTGGCGCTAATGCGCTGGAATCGGGGAAGGTTTTTTTAGAAATCGCGCGTCGCATCCTAACCGAGATCGACAATCTCAAAACGACGGCGAGGGCCGTCGAGTATGGCGAGAGGGGCAAAATTGTGGTCGGGTTTTCAACCTCCCTGTCAGCCGGTAATTTGAAAATGGCGCTTGGTGACTTTCTTGACCGGTTCCCAGATGTTCAGCTCGACGGCGTGGAGACAAACGCTGAGCGCATGTTGGGCGGTCTCCAAACACGGATCATTGATGTCGCTATCCATGCAGGAGACCTCGCTGATGTTGGCGTCTCCAAGCGGCCATTATGGTCCGAGAGATTGATGCTCGCCTTGCCTGATGGACACACGCTTATAACTTCTGAAGTCATTCACTGGACTGACTTGCGGCGTGAGGTATTCGTACTTCCCAGTCAGTGCGGTGGTCCTGTCATCGCTAACTTGCTCTCAAACAGGCTCGCTGCACATTGATACAAGGCTGGCATCTTGTTGCAGGAAACTGCTCAGGAAAATATCCTTGGCATGGTTACGTTTGGAAAATTCATATCAATTGTTGGCGAAAGCGCGTTAGGTACAACGCGGCACGGCCTCGTGTTCCGGGAAATCAACGAACCCAACGGTCTTGCTCGATTGGACTATTCTGCGTTTTGGCGCGAGGATAATGATAATCCCGCCCTGAAGCGTTTCTTCAAGTTGATCGATGAACGCTACCCAGCAGTCGGGGGAAGCTGAACTCCGCGCCGGGCTTTGCCAAAAGCACGGTCGGTTGCCATGAAGCGAGTGATCATGGGGGCGATGAGCTTTTCAGGTGCAATGGCTGATTTGGACGAAGCCCCACTCAATATCGCCGCGTAGGCGGCGAGATCGCGGTGGACGGCAGCGGGAAGCTCAATGGTCAGCCGAACCGGCTTGTCGTCGGCCAGATCCGTCAGTTTCAGTTTGGTCATCGCCGCTCTCCGATCGGTGCCAGGATCAGATCCTTGGTCACAATCACCCGCACTGGAAAACCGGGCCGAATGGTGAGCGTCGGCGTTACATTGAGTTGCCGCCTCACGATCTGTTGGCCGGATTGATTGATGGTATCCTGCGTGCCGGTGCGCAGCGCGCGCGTGAGGGCATCATCGCTGCCCGAACCCAATTCAGCACCCACACCCAGCACCGTCGAGATCAAGGCCGCTTTGGCAAGACTACCCCAGTGGTAATTGACACCGTCCTGAAGTCAGGCAAAGCCAGCGCTGTCGGCACCGGGCTGGCGGTCGAGCAGGATCGAGCGGCCATCTGGCAAGATCAGCCTGTTCCACGCGAGCAGCACACGGTTCTGGCCGAACGAAATGTCAGAATCATACTCGCCGATCAGCCGCGCACCTTGCGGTATCAACAAGATTTTCCCGGTCGGGCTGTCATAGACATTCTGCGTCACTTGCGTGGTAATCTGCCCCGGAATGTCCGAGCGAATGCCAGTGATGAGCGCGTCAGATATGATGCTGCCGGCCTGGACGATATTGGGATCAATTGGTGCGGAAAGCCGATCGCTGGCGGTTGTGCGCCGATCAGCAGGGCCGGTAAGAAAGGCACGCTTGCCCGATTGGCTGCTGGTCGCCTCGCCACTATCAGCCGCCACTGCCCCTCCGGGACGAGATTCTGAGCCAGCTGGTGCCAGCGACAGGACGGGGGACGGCGCCGCACTCGCGCCGCTGGCCCCGCCAAGGAACAATCGGCTGATCCGTGCTGCATCTTGCTCCTGCGCCGCAAGCTGACGCGCGGCATCGGCTGTGCTCGCTCGCCCACCAGGTGCATCGCCCTCAGGCGGCAACGGTACTATCTCGCCCTTTTGCTGTGCGCTCAGAATCGGACCACCCAGATCGCCCGGAAGCGGCGGACCGAGTTTGGGGATCTGGCTGTAATCCTTGGGCGCGCCAGCAAGATTATCAGCCGTGGCACGGCTTTGCACTTTGAGCAGTTCTTTTGGTGGTGCATTGCTTGACGTGTGGAGGGCATAGGCAAAAGCCCCGCCAACCAATGCCAGCACAGCGCTGCTGCCAATCATCACCGCCTTGCGCGAGAGCTTCATCACGCGCGGCGGATCAAGGCGCAGTTTGACAGGTGCTTGCGGTTGGGCGGGCTCTGGCCGTTCGGTGCTGCCCAGAGCTGGTGCCGCCGCGTTCATCGCCGCACCTTTGCGCCCGCGCGAACGATCCTTACCTTCTGCACCGAATGCTTGTCGCCAAGCCGCAGCTCTGCGGCGGCAAAGAGGCGGTCAACAATTAGATGATGGCCCGAAACACGGTAATTGACGAGCTCACCTTCGCCGCCTGCACCGATCACGAACAATGGCGGCATTTCGCCATGTGCGATGGTCTCGGGAAACTCGATGAACACCTGACGACCATCATCAAAAACCCGCAAAGGCCGCCACGCCGGTTTGTCGCCGTCGATCCGGTAATTGAAATTGAGTGCCGCAACATCGATACCGGTTGCAACAGGCGTGCTGCTGAGTGCTGCTGCGTTGGAGCCGCGCAGCGCGATAAGCTGGTCTTGCGGGTATATCCACGACACCGATGCCATATAGGTCGACGGGTTGGCCCGCAGTTCGAGATGGTATGTGCGTCTGTCGGTGTTGATAACAAGGTTGGTGACAAGATCGGCGCGCGTCGGCTTGACGAGAATATGGACGCGGGCACTTGCCCCGCTGCCACTGGTTGTATCGCCGATGATCCAGCGCACGGTATCGCCTGCCGCCACCGGCCCTGAGCCCACCAACTGCTCGCCTTCCTGAAGTGCAATGTCGGTCACTTGGCCGGGGCTGGCATAAACCTGATAGAGCGCCCCGTCAGCATAGGCATATTGCTGGATCGCGTTGATGAAGCCTTGCGCATAGGGCTCGACACGCGCGGCCTCATTTGCCGCCCCCACTCTGGCACGGGGATCTACCATGTGGGAGCGGCCCGCAGCGCGCGCAGGGGAGCGGGGGGAGACGCGCCGCGAAAGAGGTTTGAGTTGTCCGGGAAGCGGCAGCGGAACGGGGATCGCAACGACCTCGACCGGCTTTGGTGCTTCAGGCAGCACTTGAGCCTCCACGGCATTTTCCAGAGTGACGCGCTGCGTCGGTTTGGCAAAAGCGGCGATTCCGCCGAGCACCGTTGATATAATCAAGAGGCTTCGCAATGTGTTACGGTGAAAATCTCGACTGTTTGAAAAGATCATGATCCAAGTTCCTTTGACCAGTTGATGGCATTGATGAACAGACCGAGCGGGTTTTTGCGCAGTGCATCGGGTGTTCGCGGTGTCTGGACGGCAATGGTCAGGATCGCTGACCAGCGGGTCGTTTCAGCAAGGCTGTCATCCTGATAATGGCGCTCGATCCAAGCGACGCGGAAGCTATTAGTGGACGCGCGGATGACGCTCGCAACATCGACCGCGACCTGCTCCTTGCCGATTTTGGCAAAGGGGTCATTGGCGCGGGCATAATCATTGAGTGCCAATGCACCTTTGTCACTGGTAAAATCATAAGCCCGCAGCCAATTCTCGCGCACGATGATCGGGTCAGCCGGAATGCTGCGAACCTGCTCGATGAAGCGGGCAAGATGGAAGGCGATCTGCGGATCGGTCGGATTATAGCCGGCGTCGGCAGGCGCGACGGCTTGGGCTTCGCCAAATTTGTCGACCTCCACCACCCAGGGCACAATCGTACCGCGTGCGCCTTGCCAGATGATACCTGCGGTCAGCCCGCTCGACAGGGCGAGCGTGCTAAAGAAGGCAAGCCGCCAATTCCGGGCCTGCACCCGCGCCGAACCAATGCGGTCGTCCCAGACTTGAGCGGCACGTTGATAGGGCGTTTCGGGTTCGGGTGTCCGTCCGTAACGGATGGATGATCGATTAAACATGGGTTTCAATCCTTTTCGGTAACATCGACGGACGAACCAGCGCCGCCACCGTCGCCGGAGCGCAATGTGTGGGCGGCAACGGTCGCACCGTGGGAGAGGGTTTGGCGGTTCTTCATGGCTTTGGCCCAAGCGGGCTGTGCCCCGTCGGATTTTGCGCCTGGTTCGGAAGGTGCGGGAGCACCGCCCGTTATCGTGCCGCCGGTTGCTGTGATTGCGCCGCGTGCGCCGTCTTTGAAGCTCGACTTCATAGAGTCAGCGGCTTTGCGTAGAGGCGAAGTCGCTGCGCCTGCTGCGGCCTGTCCAACCGCACCGATGCCCGATGCCACGCCGGATGCTCCGCTCTTTCCGGCTGAACCGAGGGCATAAGCCATCGTACTGCCGCCCGCAGCTTTTGCGCCGCCATGGGCAATGCCAGAAGCCGCACTCGTTGCAGCGCCAGCGGCCAATTTAGCGCCAGCGATACCGCCTGCTGCAAGGCCGCCAGCGGCCAATGCTGTTCCAGCGACAGCGCCTGCACCCAATTGCGGGCCGCCAGAGACAATGCCGCTCACAATTCCGGGGCCAAAGATGCCAAGCCCGAGCATGGCGAGTGCGGCGAGGACAATCGTCATGGCGTCTTCGATGGTGGGCTCGGCACTACGGATCGCAGCGGTAAATTCAGCAAACAGGGTCGAGCCAATGCCGATGATGACAGCGAGCACCAGCACCTTGATGCCCGACGACACGACATTGCCGAGCACGCGCTCTGCCATTAACGCGCTTTTACCAAACAGGCCGAACGGGATCAGCACGAAGCCACAGAGTGTCGTCAGCTTGAACTCGATCAATGTAATAAACAGCTGGATCGCCAGCACGAAGAAGGCGAGCAGGACGATGACCCAAGCAAACAGCAGCACGACGATCTGGATGAAATTTTCGAAGAAACTGACGTAACCCATCAACCCCGCGATGGAGTCGAGGATCGGCCGTCCCGCGTCCAATCCGACTTGGGCGACGCGGCCCGGTTGGAGCAATTCGGCGGTGGTGAACCCCGTGCCGCTGGCTTTGAGGCCAAGCCCGGCAAAACTCTCGAAGATGATCCGGGCGAGACCATTCCAGTTGCCGATGATATATGCGAAGGCACCGACGAACAGCGTTTTCTTGATGAGCCGCGCGATAATGTCATCGCCTTCACCCATGCTCCAGAAGAGCGCAGCCAACGTCACGTCGATCACGATCAACGTCGTCGCAATGAAGGCAACCTCGCCCTGAAGCAGGCCAAAGCCGCTATCGATATAGCGGGTAAAAACCTCCAGGAAGCGGTCGATGACGCCGGTGCCGCCCATATCAGCGGTTCCTGTCCAAGGGGGATGTGTCTGCGAATGTTGAGCCCGCAGTTTCATCCATCTTTATGCAGTTTCATCCATCTTTATGATGTCTGCATCATTCCCAAGCGGGGTGGTCGCAGTATCGTTGGCCAGCTGTTCGCTCGCCTGGGCGTCAGACATGAAAAACCGGCTGCGGTTTTCCGCCCATGCACGAAGGCACAGCGCGTCATTCGCTCCCGCCGCACCAAGCGACTGGCAGCGTTGTAATTCTGCGGCCAGAGGATCAACGCCCTCTTCGTCAAACGTGATGATCTCGGTTGGCGGTGGCGGGGTGTCGCGCATTTGCAGCGCTGTCGCCGTGAGCACGACACCTACAAATGCGGCTGCGCCGATCCGCGCCATGGTTTTAGTTTGCATGTGCCTGCCTCCTAGTTGTGAAACATCGAGGCATTGCCGGGCTGATAGCCCGTGCCGGGCGTCAGGAAACGGCGGAGCTGCTCACGGCCTTGCGCTTGCGCCGCCGCCTTTTGCGCGGCATCGAGCGACTGTGCCCGCCCGATTGACGCCATCATCGCCGTCAGATCGGAAAGCTGCTGCGATTGGAGCGCGAGGAGCTGGTTGCCAGCTTGGGCCGCTTGAAGCGCACCGCTCGAAGACTGGCTTGCTGTCACCAGCGCGTTCATTGATGCACGCGCGCCTTCGATGTTGCCGACGACACCGGCTTGTACCTTGAGCGCATCTTCAAACGCGCCGACGCTTGTTTTTCAACGGTTTTCGGCACCGGTTACAAGCGCCTGCTGCGGGGCAGTCAGGTCGATATTCCTGTACTGCGCGGCAAACTGGGTTTCGATCTGCTGGACATCATAAGCCATGCGCTGGGCCTGGGCCAGAAGCTGCTGGGTTTGCTTGATCTGCGCTTGCAGCGGCGCCAGCACGGTCAGCGGCAAGGTCTTCAGGTTCTTCGCCTGATTGATCAGCGACGTGGCTTCGTTCTGGAGCGATTTGATCTGATTGTTGATCTGCTCCAGCGTCCGCGCGGCAGTCAGGATGTTCTGCGAATAGTTGCTGGGGTCGTAGACGATCCCGCCGAACTGGGCATAGGCGGGTGCCGGGGCCAGCACGGTTACGGTCATCGACAGCACGGCGGCACCGGCTGCAAGCGCATTACGAACTCGGGAAAATGTCATGGCGGCTACTCCTTGGGTTGGCCCATGTGGGCGGGGGAAATGGGGTTTTGGGACGGCAACATGTCGGCCGCCCAGTCGGCACCTCGGTGGCGCAGCCATGCGTCGGAGAAGCCCGCAGCACCGTGCGCCGCGACAAGCTCGGCAATGCGGAGCTGGTCGGTTTTGGACGACGTGGCCGTAAACGCCAGCGCGACATCGCCGAGGCCGAGTTCAAACAGCCGGTTGCCATCGGCGCATTGGCAATAATAATCGCGCTTGGGGGTCGCGCGGGCCAAAATCTCGATCTGCCGGTCATTCAGTCCAAAGCGGCGGTAGATTCTGAGGATCTGAGGTTCGATCGCGCGCTCATTGGGCAGGAATATCCGCGTCGGGCAGCTTTCGATAATGGCTGGTGCGATGCTGCTGGTTTCGATGTCCGCTAGGCTCTGGGTCGCAAAGATGACGCTGGCGTTCTTCTTGCGCAGCGTTTTGAGCCATTCGCGCAGTTGGGCTGCGAACGCCGGGCTATCGAGCACCAGCCAGCCTTCGTCGATGATGATCAGCGTCGGCGATCCGTCGAGCCGCCCTTCGATCCGGTGGAACAGATAAGAGAGAACAGCGGGCGCTGCGCCTGATCCGGTCAGGCCTTCGGTCTCGAATGTCTGAATGCGGGATTCCCCGAGCCGCTCGGATTCGCCGTCGAGTAACTGGCCATAAGGCCCGCCGACACAGTAGGGCGCGATCGCTTGCTTGAGTTCATGGGCTTGCAACAATACGGCGAGCCCGGTCAATGTGCGCTCCTGGACGGGAGCACTGGCAAGCGATGACAATGCCGACCACAGATGGTCTTTGACTTGGGGATCGACGTTGACGCCTTCACAGATCAAAATAGCCGCGATCCACTCAGCCGCCCAATTGCGCTCCGCTGGCTCATCGATCCGCGCCAAGGGTTGCAGAAACACCGATCCGCCCGTGCCCGCTTGCTCTTTGGCATACAGGCTGGTGCCCAGATCCTGCCAGTCCCCGCCCATCGCAATCGCGGCGGCGCTGATCGAGCCGCCAAAATCGAACGCGAAGACTTGGGCGCCCGCATAGCGGCGGAACTGCATCGCCATGAGTGCGAGCAGCACCGATTTGCCAGCACCTGTCGGCCCAACGATCAGCGTATGGCCGACATCGCCAACATGGAGCGAAAACCGGAACGGGGTTGACCCTTCGGTCTTGGCATAGAAAAGCGGCGGCGCACCGAAATGCTTATCGCTTTCCGGCCCTGCCCAAAGGGCGGACGAGGGGATTATATGGGCAAGATTGAGCGTCGAGATCGGCGGCTGACGAACATTGGCGTAAACATGGCCGGGCAAACTCCCAAGCCATGCTTCAATCGCGTTCATGCCTTCGCTGATCACCGTGAAGTCGCGGCCCTGGATCACCTTCTCAATGAGACGCAACTTCTCGGCTGCAATATTGGGATCGGCATCCCATACCGTCACCGTTGCTGTCACATAGGCCTGACCGACATGGTCCGAACCAAGCTCCTGCAATGCCATGTCCGCATCGGCGGCCTTGTTCGACGCATCGCTGTCGAGCATCACCGATGCTTCGTTGGTCATCACTTCTTTGAGGATGCCTGCAACCGACTTGCGCTTGGCGAACCATTGGCGGCGGATTTTGCTGAGCAACTTAGTCGCATCGCTCTTGTCGAGCATGATCGCGCGGGTTGACCAGCGATACGGAAAGGCCAGCCGGTTCATCTCGTCGAGTAGGCCCGGATGGGTCTGGCTCGGAAATCCGATGACAGTCAGCGTGCGCAGATGCGAACCGCCAAGCCGAGGTTCGAGCCCGCCGGTCAGCGGCTCGTCGGCAAGCAGTGCGTCAAGGTGCATCGGCGTTTCGGGAACGCGGACGCGCTGGATCTTGGTCGAGATGGTGCTGTGCAGATAGGTCAGCGTTTCGCTGTCACCCAGCCATGCGACTTCGGGGACAAAGCCTTCCACCAGTTGCAACACGCGGTCGCTGCGATCGATGAAGCTCGCGACCTGCGCGCCCGCGTCAACGCCGGTCTGCGCGCGGCCTCGTAAAGCCAGTTCTCCGCGCGCGCCGTATCTTCGGCGGGCGGCATCCACAACAGCGTCAGGAAATAAGCGCTTTCAAAATGCGCTCCTTCCTCGCCAAATTGCTCAGCCCGTTCCAGATCGACCAGTGCCGAGGCCGCATCGGGGAAATTGCTGGCTGGATAATCCTGCGCGGGTCGTCTTACCGCTTCGACAAAGATCGCCCAGCCTGATCCCAAGCGCCGCAGCGCGTTATTGAGTCGCGAAGTGGTGGCGACCAGTTCGGCAGGTGTTGCCGAATCCAGATCCGGTCCGCGAAAACGCGCGGTGCGCTGGAACGATCCATCCTTATTGAGGATTACGCCTTCGCCAATCAACGCTGCCCAGGGCAGGAAGTCTGCGAGGCCTGCGGTGCGGTTGCGGTATTCGCGTAAGGAAAACATGGGGCGGAGCCTCTCAAACGCGCATGAAGCTGGGGAAGCGGAGATGCCGCCTGGCGACATCGACGAATTGCGGATCACGCTTGGCGGCCCAGACCGCGATCACATGGCCGATGCCCCAGATCACCAGACCAACCAGCCACAGCCGCAATCCCAGCCCGATAGCGCAAGCCAGCGTACCGTTGACAATGGCGAGGCTGCGCGGCGCGCCGCCAAGCAATATCTGCTCGGTCAACGCGCGGTGGACGGGGACGTAATAGCCCGCAATCGCGGCGGAAGGATCGTGAGCGGCGCTCATCAGACCATCGCCCCGCCGCCGAACGAGAAGAAGGACAGGAAGAAGGAACTGGCGGCAAAGGCAATCGACAGGCCAAAGACGATTTGGATCATCCGCTTGCCGCCGCCATTGGTGTCGCCGAATGCCAAGGTCAGCCCCGTTACGATGATGATGATCACCGCGATGATCTTGGCGACCGGGCCTTGGATCGATTCAAGGATCGATTGCAGCGGCGCTTCCCAAGGCATGGATGATCCTGCGGCATAGGCTGGGGTGGCCAGTGTGAGGGCGATAATGCCCGACAAGCACAGCGTGTCAATGTTGCGGCGGGCACGGGTAAAATTGTGGATCATGCAAAGTCTCCTGTTTGGTCGAGTGGATTGTCAGAAATGATGGGTGTGAGTTTGTAATCGCCGCTCACCCCAAGCCCTTCGACGCGGGCGAGTTCGGCCAAGCGGCGGCCGCTGCCGTCGCGCACCAGCACGGCGATGATGTTGATGGTCTCGGCGATCAGCGCGCGCGGCACGGTGACGACGGCTTCCTGGATGAGCTTCTCCATCCGCCGCAATGTGCCTATGGCAGAGCCAGCGTGGATCGTACCGACGCCGCCGGGATGGCCGGTGCCCCAGGCTTTGAGCAGATCGAGCGCTTCGGCGCCGCGCACCTCGCCGATTGGAATGCGGTCGGGGCGCAGACGCAGGGCCGAGCGGACAAGGTCGGATAATGTCGCAACACCGTCTTTGGTGCGCAGCGCCACCAGATTCGGGGAGGTGCATTGCAGCTCGCGCGTGTCTTCGATCAACACGACGCGGTCGCTGGTTTTGGCGATCTCGGCGAGTAGCGCATTGGTGAGCGTGGTCTTGCCGGTCGATGTGCCGCCCGCGACCAAGATATTCTGGCGGGTGGCAACAGCGAGCCGCAATATGTCGGCTTGGCCCTCCGACATGATCCCGGCGCGCACGTAATCGGCCAGCGTGAACACTGCGACGGCGGGCTTGCGGATCGCAAAGCTCGGGCCCGCGACGACGGGCGGGATCAGCCCCTCAAACCGTTCTCCCGTTTCCGGCAATTCTGCGGACACGCGTGGTGAGGTGGAATGGATCTCGGTGCCGACATGATGGGCAACCAACCGGATGATGCGTTCGCCGTCAGCGGCGGACATCATATCACTGGTATCGGCCAAACCTTCGCCTAGCCGGTCGATCCAAAGCCGCCCGTCTGGATTGAGCATTACTTCGATGATGGCGGTCTTCCAGCCAAGTCCCAATCGCCGGTCCAAGCGCGGTGCGCAGCATCCGCGCACCGCGTGATGCCGCTTCAGACCTGATCGGGACAACGCTCATATTCTGCCTCATGTTTGGCTCGGCCAAAGCGGGCCTGAGCAACGAGGCTGAGTAAGAGACGCAGGGAATTGCGAACTGCAACAGCTATTTGTGTTTGTCGTAGTGTAGCGCAGAAAGACAGGGAAACGGCGGTTTTTCGACTAGCCCGTTTGCCCCGGAACATCCTCCGACAGCTCTTGATAGACCTTCGATCCCTTGGCGAGTCGGCGACCCAAAGCCGCGACGAACCCATCATAGCGGTCCCCGCCGAGTTTCTGGCGCGCGGCGCGTTCGCTTTCCGAAGGGGTGGGCGTGTTCGACAGCCAGAAGCGGATGAACAAGGCCATCATCTCGACATTGATCCCGACATCGCGCTCGACCCGCGACAAGCGCCGGTCAACAGCGTCCATCCGCTTGGACTGCACCGCTTCGCGGCGTTCGTCACCGTCAGGTGACAGAAATGACACAAGCGCGGCTTCCACAATGAGCGAACGCGATTGTCCGCGCCGCGCCGCGTAGGCCGCGAGAGTCGCCATCATCTCAGGCTCAAGATAGACCGATTGGCATATTTTTCTCACGGCCTAAAACCCAATGTCCATATCACGCTGGCGCGCGACATCGCGCAAATTGCGCAGCAGGAGATTGGCCTTCTCGCTGTCAGGATCGAGCACAGGTTCATCGGGTTCAAACTCGTTCCTTCGGCTCGGTTCGGCCGAAATATCCATATGCCGGTCAAGATCGGGTTCACGCCGGATACCGGAATTATCATCCTCATCATCGTCGTCCGCTACTTCGTCCCCTGCGGCCCCTTTTGGCGGTAGGACGGGTGACGAAGGTGGTGATGCCACCGACTTTGGGGCTTCCTCAGGGCCTTTCTTGTCGGCGCGTATAATGATCGGCGGCGGTAACGGCAGGTCGCTCCAGTCGTCCGCTGGCTGTTCATTCCCAGTCGCTTCTGTTTGTGGGGCGGGCAGCAAACGCGCATTCAGGCGCGCATCTTCATAATAGCGGGCCTTCTTTGCCCGGACAGGATGGATGCCTGCCGCCATCACGATCTCGTCGCTGGGCGGTAATTGCATGATTTCACCCGGCGTTAGCAGTGGCCGCGCGGTTTCCG
>JANOXQ010000008.1:0-2059 GCA_031418495.1 Sphingomonadales bacterium | reverse complement strand
GGCGTCGAATTGCAAAGCCTTGCGGCCTATGTGCTGGCAAGTTTCATGCGAAAGGATCAGCGTTCTGCGGAGGCAGGGCTAAAATATTTCGTGCTTGGCGCACTTGCCAGCGGGATATTGCTCTACGGTATTTCGCTGCTTTACGGTTTTACCGGCACGACGGGTTATGCAGGTGTCGCGGCGGCAATGAAGGGTGAGATGTCGCTTGGCATCACCTTCGGGATTGTCTTCGTACTATCAGGCCTTGCGTTCAAGATCAGCGCGGTGCCATTCCACATGTGGACGCCCGATGTTTATGAAGGTGCACCGACGCCGGTTACCGCGTTCTTCGCGTCCGCGCCAAAGGTTGCCGGGATGGCGATGCTGGTGCGCGTTGCAGTTTCGGCGATGGGGCCAGCAACTGAAGCGTGGCAGCAGATTGTGATTTTTACAGCCCTTGCCTCGATTGTGCTCGGCGCAGTTGGCGCAATCGGGCAAACCAATATCAAGCGTCTGCTCGCCTATTCCTCGATCAACAATGTCGGCTTTGCGCTCGTCGGGCTGGCGGCGGGCACCGAAGCAGGTGTTGCGGCGGTGATGTCATATATGGCGATTTATGTCGTGATGACGCTTGGCTGTTTTCTGTGCGTCCTGCAAATGCGCGATGAAAATGGCAGCTCGGTTGAAGAAATTCCCAGCCTTTCGGGCCTGTCGCAAAACCGCAAGGGCTTGGCCGCTGCGCTTGCGATTTTCATGTTCAGTCTTGCGGGGATTCCACCATTGTTCGGATTTTGGGGCAAATTCCTCGTGTTTGATGCAGCGGTTGCAGCAGGGCTGCTTCCTCTTGCTGCATTCGGGATCGCGGCATCAGTGATAGGTGCATTCTACTATCTCAAGATCATCAAAACGATGTATTTCGATGCGCCAGCAGCGCCCTATGCCAAGGCGGGGAGTCTGATTGAAAGCGGATTGATAGCGGTATCGGCTGTGGTGTTGCTTGTTGGTTACCTCGCCATCCCTTTGCTCAGCAGCACCGCTAACGCGGCGGCAAAGGCACTTTTCTGAGCGTAGCGATCCGCACTGTTGCGCAAACCGGCTCGACCAATGCCGATATGATCGCACTTGCGACCAACGGTGCAACTGAAGGCACATGGCTTCGCGCCGAACAACAATCGGGCGGACGCGGGCGCATGGGGCGTGGCTGGCAATCGCCACAGGGCAATCTTTATGCGAGTACGATCGTGCGGCTACAACCGAGTGATCCTACCGCGCCGACACTCGCGTTGGTTGCAGCGGTTGCGCTGGTTGAGGCCGTGCGGGCCTATGCGCCCGACGTCACGGTGGTTATCAAATGGCCAAATGATCTGTTGATTGGCGGAGCAAAGCTGGCGGGCATATTGCTTGAACGTGCTGGCGATGCTGTTGTGGTCGGTATCGGGGTTAACCTTGCGCACCATCCGCAAGGACTTGACCGCCCCGTCACTAATTTAGCGGCGCACGGCCATCAAATTGATCCAGCCGCATTTTGCGAGGATTTGGCCGCTTGTTTTGCGCGCTGGGTTGCGCGGTGGCGTGGTGAAGGGATTGCGCCGGTGCGCGCCGCTTGGTTATCGGCGGCTCATGCACCGGGAACTGCGCTGATTGCCAATTTGGGTGACGGAGACGGGGTGCAAGGACTGTTTGACGGGTTAACTGCGGATGGTGCGCTGCGGTTGCGCTTGGCGGATGGCGCGGTTCGTGTCATTCACGCAGGCGATGTGTTCCTGATTTGAAACGGGCCTAATTTGAAGAGGGGAGGGCGCGATGCTGCTCGCGATAGATGCTGGTAACACCAATGTCGTTTTTGCTTTGTTGGACGGTCGTGAAATAAAGGCGCGCTGGCGGATCGCGACCGATGCACGGCGCACGGCGGATGAATATGCTGTCTGGTTATCGCAGCTACTGACGCTGACCGGATACAAGATAAGCGATGTTGAGGCTGTGATTATCGCAACGGTCGTCCCGCGTGCGCTGCATAACCTTTCGGTTTTGGCGACCAAATATTTCAAGGTTGAGCCGCTCGTCGCAGGCCGCGCGCCAG
>JANOXQ010000007.1:0-8006 GCA_031418495.1 Sphingomonadales bacterium | reverse complement strand
TTCAATCGGTGTATGGCGGACGCGCCATCCACCCAACCCCAAGGGGAACATCGTGGCAGTCAACAGCAAAAACTGGCAGGAACTGAAAAAGCCCGACACGCTTGAAAAGCGCGTTGGCGCCAATCCACAATTGAAGGCGAGTTTCATCGCCGAACCGTTAGAGCGCGGCTTCGGGCTGACGCTTGGTAATGCGCTTCGCCGCGTACTGCTGTCATCGCTTCAGGGTGCTGCGGTTACGTCAGTGAAAATCGAAAACGTGCTTCACGAATTCAGCTCGCTTGCAGGCGTTCGTGAAGATGTGACTGATATCGTCCTGAACGTAAAGCAGATTGCGCTGCGGATGCAGGGCGAGGGGCCAAAGCGCCTTCAGCTCAGCGCGACCGGCCCTGCCGAAGTCACCGCTGGGATGATTGCGGTCAGCGGCGATATTGAAGTGATGAACCCAAATCACGTCATCTGCCATCTTGATCAGGGCGCAACGCTCAATATGGAACTTACCGCTGATGTCGGTAAAGGCTATGTTGCCGCCGTTGCAAACCGACCTGCAGATGCACCAATCGGCTTAATCCCGATTGACGCGATTTACTCGCCAATCCGTCAAGTCTCGTACAAGGTTGAGAACACGCGCGTCGGGCAAGAGCTTGATTATGACAAGCTCACGCTGACGATTGAAACCGATGGCACAGTAACCCCTGATGATGCGCTCGCTTATGCCGCGCGAATTCTTCAGGATCAGTTGCAGCTCTTCGTTCACTTTGACGAAGCGATGGCACAGTCAAGCCAGCTTATCGGGATGGCCGCAGCGCCAACGGCATCTGAATCTGCGGGTGATACCAACCATGTTAATCGTTACCTTCTCAAGAAGGTTGATGAGCTTGAACTCTCGGTACGTTCGGCCAATTGCCTCAAGAATGACAACATCATCTACATCGGTGATCTTGTCGGCAAGACCGAAGCCGAAATGCTCCGGACGCCGAATTTCGGGCGCAAGAGCTTGAACGAAATCAAGGAAGTGCTCTCGTCAATGGGCTTGCGTCTTGGCATGGACATCCCCGGATGGCCGCCAGAAAATATCGAAGAAATGGCCAAAAAACTTGAGCAAGAGCTGCTCGGCTAACGGCAATCGGGCTTTTGGCGGTGGCCCTTTTGCACCGCCTGCTAGCGAGTACCTGATACGGCTCGATAACGAACGAAGGAAAATACCATGCGCCATCGCGTAGGCGGCCGTAAGCTGCAAAGAACCTCATCACACCGCGCTGCACTGTTCCGCAATATGGCGGCGGCGCTCATCAAGCATGAGCAGATTACAACCACGCTGGCCAAGGCGAAGGAATTACGTCCTTACACCGAAAAGCTGGTGACGCTGGCGAAGAAGGGCGGCCTCAGCAATCGCCGCCTCGCGCACGCCCGCCTGCTTGATGATAAGCAGTTGGTGAAGCTGTTTGATACGCTTGCCGAGCGTTATAAGACTCGCAACGGCGGCTACATTCGCATCGTCAAGGCGGGTATCCGCATGTCGGACGCCGCCTCAATGGCAGTCATCGAATTTGTCGACCGCGACGAGAGCGCCAAGGGTCAAGATAGTGGCCCTGTTGTTGGAGACGACGGCGAGGAATAAGTTTTTCCAGTTTGGAGAGAGGGTGCGAAAGACACCCAAGAAAACCGGGGGCCGAAAGGCTACCCGGTTTTTTGTTGTTGGAGTTTTCAGCGCTCAGCTATGAATGTCCGATCGCCCGTTAACCCGCCGCCGCTGATGCTGACATTATAGGTTTTGCCGGGTTCAAGCGGCTTACCATCATATTCTAATTCATAGCCTTTGACTGGTTTGCCAAAGATAAAGACGTTGTTGCAGGCGTTTTTCCCCGACTGAACATCAGCGTAGTCTTGGATCAAGCTCCATTTGCTTGGCTACCTAGCTCTCCCCGGCCTTCGCTGACGTTGATGCTTTGGACGCTGGCAGATTGCCCGTCCTCGCGCAGCACAACGAATACGGTAGTGTCGTTAATATTGCGGACTTCGATTTTCGTGCCGATCTGGCAACTGATTAGCGTGAGTACCATAAATGCTTGGAACGCTACATTACGCAAGCGCGCTAGTCGGAGAGAATCGGTCAAACTAGGAATATCAAACGCCAAAAATTCCGGGTCCTTTAAGACAATTTGCAATATGCTCTGTTTATGCCGCCGGAATTTTCACTTGTAATTTGGCAAGTGCCTCGCGCGCTAGGCTATCATGCGGACTTCTTGCTAAGCCGTTCGAGAATATCGGGAACAAACCTCTCAGCAAAGCCAGCGATAAAAGCAAGTATTAGCATCTTGAAAAAGCTGAGCACATCTTGGAGGTTCAGAGCGCAAGTCAAAGCCTTCACGCCCGTCAAATTTGTCGCTCCCTTGTCCGGTGCAAATTTACAAAGGTAAGTGGCTGGTGTGACGTCGTCGGAGCGTGATTCTGTGGAGTTGGTTGTCGCCTGTGTTTCTGGATTATCCTGACCTGACTCGGCCTCTAAAGCTTTGATAGACGGAAGAACGGCACCACCATTGTTGATTAAAGCCTTGTCGTGTGATTTTGGTGAGGCAACCTCTACTGTTTGTCGATTACCAATGAAGGCACTTTCGGGTAGCGCGCTACCCAGCAGATTAGCCATCACGACGCTGTACAGAACGATTGCAGATAGCCCGCCCATCGTGACCGAAACAATGATACCTGCCCACCCCATTCTAAGTCCTGCAAGCTCGTAGACGCCATCTTCAGTCATGGCATCGCGGGAGACTGCATTCTGAAGCCGATTTGAGATACTAAGCACAGACCCAGCAAAGCCTGCCGATATAAGCAATAAATAGCCCCGAGGGGCTGGAGCCAACAACCCATTGCCGACAATGATCGTTGCCACCAAAATGGTGGTCAGAAGAATTATAAGCAGCATCATTTTTAGTCGTTTTATCGATCTTTCACGTCCAATATTGATAACATAATTGCTGTGTATAACGTCAACCAACACGCGCGATTGATTACGCACAAATTCTGGTTTTTGTGTCCATATTCTGTTACCTTTGGGTGGAATACTTGCTTCGTACTGTGTACGGGTTGCTAGCGGTACGACACGGTTGAACCGATCATAAATCGCCCAAAACCGGTCGCGTACTAAATTATCTGGAATGACATCTATTAACCCGGCCTCAATCCGAAGCAACTCAGCAAAATCAACACCACCCTCTTTTAGGGCCGAATCAAAATCTGACCTAAGCAGGTCGAATTTATCTTTTCTGCCCTCCCTCGGGGTAAAGCTGATGAAATTGTCGCGTAGAGTATCTGCATAAACCTGATTTACGAAGCGGCGCTCAGTGAAAAACTGCCGATATTCGTTGCGCAAAGCGCTTCTGATGCCCATTTCATTATCCCAAGTCGAGACGATGACCCCGCCTTCAGTAAGGCATCAGCTTCAGGAAAACGCGTGATGGCTATCACGCTGCCTCTAATTGCAATTTAATGGACGGAATCCTTAATGCCATTTTTCAGCAGACGACAATTTGCTAGTTTGCACTGTTACCCCTCATCCCCCATCCGCAGCGCCGCAATAAACGCCTCTTGCGGGATGCTCACCGAACCATATTCGCGCATCCGCTTTTTGCCTTCTTTTTGCTTGTCGAGCAGTTTGCGTTTGCGGCTGGCGTCGCCGCCGTAGCATTTGGCGGTGACGTCCTTGCGCATCGCCGCGATGGTTTCACGCGCGATCACCTTGCCACCGATGGCCGCCTGGATCGGAATTTTGAACAGGTGACGCGGGATTAGGTCCTTGAGCCGCTCACACATGCCGCGCCCGCGCGCTTCTGCGGTGCCCCGGTGGACGATCATGCTGAGCGCATCAACAGGCTCGGCATTCACAAGGATGCTCATCTTGACGAGATCGCCTTCACGGTGGCCGATCTGTTGATAATCAAATGAGGCATAGCCGCGACTGATGCTTTTCAAGCGATCATAAAAATCAAACACGACTTCGTTGAGTGGTAGTTCGTAAGAAACCTGCGCCCTGCCGCCAACATATGTGAGGTTGGTCTGAATGCCGCGCCGATCCTGACAGAGCTTGAGGATCGAGCCAAGATATTCGTCAGGACAATAAATCACCGCCTTGATCCACGGTTCATCAATCTGCGCGATGGCCGAGGCATCGGGCATGTCGGCGGGATTGTGAAGCTGGATCGTACCGCGATCATGGGCAAGGCGGATTTCATATACAACCGAAGGCGCGGTGGTGATCAGATCAAGATCATATTCGCGAGTCAGCCGCTCCTGAATAATCTCAAGGTGGAGCAACCCGAGGAAGCCGCAGCGATAACCAAAGCCAAGCGCGGCGCTCGTTTCCATTTCAAAACTGAACGACGCATCATTGAGGCGTAGCTTACTGATGCTTTCCCGCAGCTTCTCAAAATCATTGGCGTCCACGGGGAATAGCCCACAGAACACCACCGGCTGCACTTCCTTGAAGCCGGGCAGGGCAGCATCGGCGGGGCGCTTCGCATCGGTAATCGTGTCACCAACGCGGGTCTGCGCGACTTCCTTGATTTGGGCTGTAATAAAGCCAATCTCGCCCGCCGCGAGTTCGGGCAGGTTCTCAATCTTGGGCCGCATACAGCCAACCCGGTCAATCAAATGCGTCGTGCCCGTCGCCATGAATTTGATAAGTTGGCCCTTTTTGAGGACGCCCGCAACAACGCGGATCAGAATGACGACGCCGAGATAGGGATCATACCAGCTATCAACGAGCATCGCCTTCAGCGGCGCATCGCGGTCTCCCTTGGGCGGAGGAATGCGCGTGACGATGGCTTCGAGCACTTCCTCAATCCCAATGCCTGATTTGGCTGAGGTGAGCACGGCGTTTGACGCGTCTAGGCCGATGATATCCTCAATCTCTGCCTTCACCTTGTCCACCTCTGCGGCGGGCAGATCAATCTTGTTGATCACGGGCACAATCTCATGATCATGCTCGATGGATTGGTAGACATTGGCGAGCGTCTGCGCCTCAACGCCTTGGGCGGCATCAACCACGAGCAGCGCGCCCTCACACGCGGCGAGGCTGCGGCTGACCTCATAGGCAAAGTCCACATGCCCCGGCGTATCCATCAGGTTGAGCGTGTAAGTGAGGCCGTCCTTCGCGGTATAATCAAGCCGCACCGTCTGTGCCTTGATCGTGATCCCACGCTCTTTTTCAATATCCATATTATCGAGCACTTGCGCCGTCATCTCACGGTCAGTCAGCCCGCCCGTGCGCTGAATCAACCGATCCGCGAGCGTGGATTTGCCATGATCAATATGGGCAATGATGGAAAAATTGCGAATGCGTTCAAGCGGTGTAGACATGGGGAGTGCCCCTAGCAGGGGTTGGGGGTGAGCGCAAAGGGAGGCGAAGTGCTGTGGGGCTAATTCCTCCCCGAAACGGGGAGGGGAACCAGCGGAGCTGGTGGAGGGGCCGGTTGCGGGGAGGAATTTAAGGCAAGTGGCCCTTTCAAAAAGTCCCGGAAACCTCAGGAAGTTGACACTGAATCCGTATCTTTTTGTACGCTGCGCTGTGTGAAAAATCCGGTGCGATCAATACGCGATACCGGCATGGTAAGAGGGCAATTATTCTGAGAGCATACCATGAATATTGACTGTGGAAAAGGGCTTTAAGTCGCCTAAATTGGGCAGCGCAGATTCTCATTGGTGAAGCCAAGGGAGTTGGCTATCGTCGTGCTGCATGAAATCTTTTGAAACAATCGCGGCAGAACGCCCGTTCATCCCAGTCAAGACCGACGCGGAACCCATTTTGCACGGTGTGTTGAATCTTGATGGTAAGAAAACATTCATTGATTTGGTGAGCTCTGAGTTCTTTCATTTCGAGACTAATGAAAAAAGTTGCTGCGATTTGCGGCTTCTCGGTTCTGATGGGCTTTTTATGACGGCGCATAATGCTGTCTTTTGGGGAACGGGTGAAAGCGGCGGTGGCGGGCGTCAAACAATGCATCATGCTCGCATTTACCCCAGCGTGTTGATCATGGATAGTCGTGGGCACAGCGATGATGGAAAGATTTCTCAGATTGCCTTTCAGTTGCGCGGGCTTAAAAATTTTTTTCGGCACGATTATACAGAATTGGTTGATTCATTTCGATTGAGTGACCAATTTCTAAATGAAATAAGAAATATTCGCCGTGACAATCCAAATGGGTTTGATAATTTCAATCTAGCGCACATTTACCTGTGCCATGCGCCAAGAGATATTTTGAGATTTGATATCGATGATAGAAATTATTGTATAAGAAGTGTTATGCGACACTCTGAATATAATATTGATAGCATAAATCTAGATATATCTTATATTAATACGATTAACTTCAAAAATCCTATATCTATTGATGAAGCACTAGGTCATGTATACGAATGGCGGCAATTTTTCAATCAGGTTATGATGATTTCACTTCCCGTAGATGCTATGGAGGTAGCTGCTAAACTCGATGAAACTGCGATATTAAGCGACCTGTACATACCATATTTTGTTAATAGCGACGATCCGGAAAAATCTGAGTATGGACGCCCGCCCGCCTGCCCTCCTTTTAGTCGGTGGCATGAGCGTGAAAAACTGTCGGATTATATGAAAAAATGGCTTGAGCTTGCACCAAAGCGAAAGGCATTTCGAGAGCGTCTTGATGTAGTAATTGAACATCTACATTCAGGCATACAACAGGCAGATATAGTGGAATTGTGCGCTGGAATCGACAGCTTAGTTGAGCTTGATCAAACAGATGAATTTCCTGAAGGCCTTATTGATTTGATGGCAGAAGCAGCGTTTGGTGTTGTTCAAGGGCCGATCAACGGATTGGACGCTAACCGAATAAAGGGGCTTCTTGGTGGACTTCCAAAGCAGAGCTTGCTCGAAAAAATGAAAGTGCTTTCGGAACGAGCTATGCCCGACGATTCTGCCCCGCAACGGGAACGCATTATCAAATTGGCAAAAAAACTGCGTCATGACGCCGCTCATCGTGGTTCAATTGGTGATCAGCATGATGGTTGCCTGAGACCTGTGGTGAGTGCGTTAGCCTCTCTATGCGTTGCATTTGAATTAAGCAGTTGTGGCGTTCCACTTAACCAAGGGAATAACAGTGGCTCGCTGCGATGGAAACACCGTTTTTTTGATGCGGCTATGGAATTAGACAGACTCAGTAAATGAGATTGGGGTCATGTTATCCTGCAATCGTGTTGCCACGTGCTTCGTCACTTAAAATTTGCTGCACACAACATCAGTCAAACCCCTCACCCAACCCGATGCGAAACAATCCCCACCAGCGCTGGCCCAAGCGTGCGTTCCGCGTGCCAGAGGTCAAACGCCTGCTGCATCCGCAACCACAGCCCCGGCCCGTTGCCGCACCATTTGCCGAGGCGCACCGCCATTTTGGGCGTTACGGGTGCGGTTCCGGCGATAATCTTGTAAAGTGTCTGGCGCGATACACCCAATTGGCGCGCGGCCTCTGCAACGGGCAGGCGGAGCGCGGGGAGGACATCTTCCTTGAGCAATTCACCGGGATGGGTGGGGCAGCGCTTTTCACGCACAGGGGCTTGCCCGCTCATCCCCCGCCTTGGGTGGCTCACCGCCTTGTCTGCCAATGAACTCACGCAGCGCGTCAAAGTCTGCGTCTGTTTTGTGTTCGGCGAAGAAGGTGCGTTCATCCGATGCGCCAAGCTTTTCGGCCAAAGTGAGTGCGATGAACTGGTTGAGTGAAATCCCTTCGGCTTCGGCAAGGCGCTCAACCCGGCTGCGAATGCCGGGGGGTAGGCGCAGGGGGAAGCTGGTTTGCTTGCGCGGCAATGCGGTCATGATCTTATCCTGAGTTCAGCATTTAGGGCGTAGCCTCTCAGGAAGTTTTGATTTTGTCCAGTTTAGCCTCAATCACTCACAACACCGTTCATGTCGAGCGAAGTCGAGAAACGTTTCGCGGGCTGTCTCGACTTCGCTCGACATAACGGTGTTGTGAGTGTTT
>JANOXQ010000006.1:0-18631 GCA_031418495.1 Sphingomonadales bacterium | reverse complement strand
GCCGCCTTGAATTATTTACGAAGACCCAGCTTAGCAATGAGTGCCGCGTATCGCGCATTATCGATTTTCTTGAGATAATCGAGCAGCGAACGACGGTTGTTAACAAGCATCAAAAGGCCGCGACGCGAATGATTATCCTTGGCGTGGATTTTGAAATGCTCGGTCAGGTTCACGATACGCTCGGTAAGGATCGAAACCTGAACTTCGGGGGAGCCTGTGTCACCTTCGTGACGGGCATGTTCTGTGATAAGCTCTTGCTTGCGCGTTGCGGTAATCGTCATTCATATTTCCTTCGACATCGAAGTTATAAGTTAAATCGCCGCAATGACCGGACGTTGCCGCCCAAAACCTCTACCAGCGCGAGTGGAATGTCTCCGCTCAGGGCAAGTTGAAGGCCGTCGCTTGCTGCGATCCCGGTCAAGACCTGTCCGTGATGGATCAACTCTGCCTGTTCCGGGGTAAGGGCGAGTGCCGGGATGTCGTCCAGCGCTGTCCTTATCGGCAGAGATATGTCTTCTAACGCGCTGCCCTTAGCGGATTCGAACAATTTGTCCAGCGATATCGCTTGCGCCAGCGTAAACGGCCCCGCCTTGTTACGGCGGAGCATGGTGACACGGCCGACCGTCCCGAGCGCACGGGCGATGTCACGGGCTAGGCTTCGGATATAGGTCCCTTTGGAAACATGCGCGGTGAGGGTGATTTCCGATAGGCCGTTCGTGTCGAGCGAAGTCGAGACACCTTGTGTCAATATCCCTCGACTTCGCTCGGGACAAACGGAAAGCGAGTGGATTACGATATTCCGGCTTGCCAGCACGACATCCTCGCCTGCTCGTGCTAAATTATAGGCGCGTTTCCCGTCAACCTTGAGCGCCGAAAATGCGGGCGGCACTTGTTCAATTGGCCCCGTAAATATCGGGAGGATTGCTTCCACGGCTTCCACCGTTGGCCGAACATCGCTTGTCGCAATCACCTTGCCCTCAAGATCAAGGCTATCGGTCTCAGCACCAAACGCAATCGTGAATTCATAAATTTTGCTCGCATCGAGCATCCGCCCGGCAAGCTTGGTCGCCTCACCAATCGCAATCGGCAGCACGCCCGTCGCCAGCGGATCAAGCGTGCCGCCGTGCCCAACCTTGACCTTGGGATAGCCGCCCTCACGCAGTGCCCGCTTGACTGCGCCGACGCCCTGCGTTGAGCCCATGCCTAGGGGCTTGTCTAAGATTATCCAACCGTTCACTTGGGAAGCGGCTTTTCCCAGAGCATCACGACAAAATTGGGCACCCGTTCAAACTTGGGGTCTTTGCCGCGATACTCGCCGTGCGGCATTGGCTCAAGAAAGCGGTTGAGGATAAAGCCGTGGCGCAGCAGCAGTTCAAAATAGGTGCTAAACGGACGGTGCCAGTTCACAATGTCAATCCCGTTCCACCGCTGGCGCACTGTGCGTTCCTGCATATAATGATCAACCGCATAATGGCGCGCCTTGCCCGTCAGGCTATAATCCCAAATACCTGCCGAATTGATACTCGACAAATTGGCAATGAGGAAAGCGCCGCCGGGCTTCGTCACGCGTGCAGCCTCGGCAATCGCCTGATCAAGCAATTCGATATCGATCAGCGACAGATAGCTGACGCACAGATCGAACGACGCATCAGCAAAGGGGAGGGCTTCCGCCCCACATACGTGATAATCGCCCTTGGGGTCTTTCGCCTGCGCCGCTGCGATCAGCCGGGCGGTCGGATCAATGCCCGTTGCGTGAAAGCCCGTCTTAGCGAGCATCCGCACAAACCGCCCCTCACCGCAGCCAATATCAAGCGCAGCGCCCGCAAAGCCGCGCGCAAGATCAAGCATGACGGGATCAAGCACAGCGCGCCGCCCCCAATCGCCCGCCTCGCCCATAGTGGCGATCCAAGCGTCCGCTGAGCTATTCCACCCTGTGTCTGTTTTCGTCATTCAGGCGCGTTAGAAAAAATTGCTTCAATCGGCAAATCAAACAGCGCGGCAATGCGAAAGGCGAACCTAGGATCGCTATTGGCGCACTTTAAATAAGACATGAACACAAAAAGCGCGCCTGTCTTTGATTGGTTGGCCTTTGAAATCTATTATCGCTTGCTTCACCAGAGCAACATCATTCACTACGTCGGACTTAAATAAGCTGATATGGGGATCATAGTCGGCCTCATGACGCTTTACCTGCATCGAGTTAAAGAGGTTAGCAAAATCCTCAATCGGTTTTGAGAATTTAGCCAATACTTTATGCTGGTTACAAGCGTCCTTTGCTTTCCCGTGATCCAGTGCACGATATATTTGTCGCCAAGCATGGCGGCTCCGTTTTGCGCCATCGCCGCCCAGCAAGGTGTCGGCACATTCTCTCGCCAAGCAATGAAATAACCCATAATAAGCAGTACTATGGGCACGACGTAAATTAGATTGTGTGGGCTTTCCATTCCCAGCTTTTAGCAGCACGTCTGCTGTTGCAAGCAAATCAAGCGGCTTCACGCAGCCTAGCTTGATCTGCCTTTGAGCGGAATGAAATTATTGGAAATGCGTCGCTGTTATTATCTTCAATCGCAGGCCAAATATGACGAGCAAGTCCGCTGGCCTTGACAAGGTCAGGGCCAACTGATGTTTCAAACACAACTACGACACGCAAGATAGGATCACCATCATAATCCGAGTCTTCGGTAACGTAGACAGCGTTGATCTCAGCATCCGCAAACTGAGTGCGGACGACCTTCTCAATAGCGCTATTCAAAGCGGCTTTGCTACTCTTATCCATAATCTCACCAATAAGGGGGAAAGGGTTAAGAAAGTCCAGTGCCTCACCAAGAAAGGGTAATAAAAATATGGCCTTTTAGGCCATATTTGATATTTCCTGTTTTTACAAGAGAAAAGCACGTAAATTCGCCGTTTTATTGAATTAGAAAATATTTTCAAAAATCTACATTTTTCAATACTATAGGAATATTCCTATCGTGCTTTTTTAGGAATTGTCAATGACTCTTCACTGAAAAATGCAGTGGTGGGTACACAATCCTAATCCTTCCGGTACCGCGCCCTGAAATCCCCCGCAAACGCAGCCAGCCGCCCCTCAGCAATTGCGCCTCGCAATCCCGCCATCAACTGCTGGTAAAACCACAGATTATGCTCAGTCATTAGCATCGCGCCCAACATTTCGCCTGATTTGATCAGGTGGTGGAGATAGGCCTTGCTTGCGTTTGCAACGGGCGAGGCGGGATCAAGAGGGGTCAAATCCTCGGCGAATTTGGCGTTGCGCAGATTGAGCGGGCCGTCCCATGTGAACGCCTGACCATTGCGGCCTGACCGCGTCAGCAGTACGCAATCGAACATATCGACCCCGCGTTCAACCGCGCCGACGATATCATCAGGCTTGCCGACCCCCATCAGGTAGCGCGGCTTTTCAGCGGGCAATTGCCCCGGCGCATAATCAAGCACGCCGAACATCGCGTCTTGCCCCTCGCCCACTGCAAGCCCGCCAATCGCATAGCCGTCAAAGCCAATCTCGATCAGCGCTTGCGCAGAGCGCAGTCGCAAATCTTCGTCAAGCGATCCTTGCTGAATGCCGAACAGCGCCGCGCGGGCGGCATGTTCTGCGCCGCTATCAAACCCATCACGCGAACGGCGCGCCCAGCGCATTGAGCGTTCCATGCTTGCTGCCGCTTCATCGCGGGTTGCGCCGTTTTTGGTGCATTCATCAAACGCCATGACAATGTCGGAGCCAAGCAAGCGCTGAATCTCCATTGAGCGTTCAGGCGTGATCAAATGCTTTGATCCGTCGAGATGTGATGAAAAGGCCACGCCCTCCTCGGTCAGCTTTGTCAAGGCCGAGAGGCTCATCACTTGATATCCGCCACTGTCAGTCAGGATCGGGCGCGGCCAATCCATGAAACTATGTAAGCCTCCCAGCCGCGCCATCCGTTCAGCACCGGGGCGGAGCATCAGGTGATAGGTATTACCAAGGATGATATCGGCACCAATCGCGCGGACGGCGGCGGGCTTCATCGCCTTGACCGTTGCTGCGGTACCGACGGGCATGAACGCGGGCGTGCGGATTTCGCCGCGCTGCATCGTGATTGTGCCAGTGCGCGCTTTGCCATCGGTTGCGGCGATATTGAATATAAAACGGGGTTGTTCAGACATGGCGCGCCTTAACCCACGTCACGCGCAGATGTCGAGGTGTCGCTTAGGCCCGCCGTTTTACTTCAACCTGCTGATTATAGAGATCTGCACTGCCAAACACCGTCATAAACGCGATATCGGTGGCATCGCGGCCAACGCCGATGCGGACAATCTCTTCGGGACGTGCCATGCCCGTTGCGTCAATCAAGTGCCAACTGCCCTCAAGCCACACCTCAACCACCGCGTGGAAATCAGGCGGATCAACACCGGGCGCATAGGCCGAAACGAGCCGCGCAGGGATACTCGCCGCGCGCGCCATACTCGCGAGCAAATGCGCGAAATCGCGGCACACCCCGCGCCGCTGAACGAAGGTATGCGCTGCAGTCGTGTCGCCGTCTGATGTGCCCGCAACATAATCAATATTGCTGGCCATCCAGCGCTGCATCGCCGCGATCTTCGCGCCGCCTTGCACCCCGCCAAATTCGCGGTTCACAAACGCTTCGAACAGGTTACTTTCGCAATATCGGCTTGGCATCAGATAGGGGATGACGAGGGCGGGCAGATGACGTGGCGCATCTGACCGGAACTGAGAAAAATCAGGTATGGCCCGGTCAATCGCGACGACGGCATCATATTCGACATTGAATGTGCCCTGACCCACCGCCCATGTCCGCTGGCCGATGGACTCTTCACCTTCAACCGCGACCAAGGCTTCGGGCGATCCGACGATAAGGTTACTGGTCACCAAGTGCTGATCGGCCATCGCCGCCGCCTCAATCTGGAGCAGCACATCGCACGGCTCTGCAATGAAATATTCAAGCCGCACGCGAATTTCGACGATCATATTGAACAAGCCTGTTTGGAGAATATAATCGGTGCTAAGCCATTAGCGTGTGAACACCAACTCCCAAGTTTCGCCGAGCTCAGCCTTGCCAAATTCATCATGTATTTCGGTGGCGATAATTTGGAAGCCAGTCGCGGCATAGATGCGCCGGGCGCTCAGCAATACAGCGTGAGTCCAAAGCCAAATGCGCGTATATCCAGCATCTCGGGCAAACTCTACGCATGTCCGCACCAGCGCCTCGCCTATGCCAAGCCCGCGTGCCTCAGGCTCGACATGAAGCAGACGGAGTTGTGCGGCACCCTCTCCACTATCGACGCAGAAGATCGCGCCGATCATCCGTCCGCCCCGTTCGGCGACCCAGCATTGCTCACGCCCCGGCTTAAAATCGCGCAGGAAATTGGCGGTAATCTCGCCCTCAAGCGCCTCTAGCCGCGTTCCCCATCCCCAATGTTCATGATAAAGGATTGATTGGCGCGCAGCGATCATCCCCATGTCTCCGGGCTTGAAGGTGCGCAGATGCCACGATAGCGCGCGGCCTTCACCAAGCAGTGCCGAAACCGTCTCGAGCGCGCCGACCAGCACCGCGCGATCATTTTCGGTGAGATGCGCGATGCTCGCCTCAATATGGCTGCGGGTCACATCGTCAAGCGCATCAAATGCAGCTTGGCCCGCTGGCGTAAGCGCAATCGGCCGATGCCGCGCATCGCTCCCCCGGCCCCGCACGATCCACCCGCGCGCCTCAAGTCCTTTGAACAACCGGCTGGCATAGCCCGCATCAAGCCCAAGCGCTGCGCCAAGATCAGCCGCGAGTGGGCCGTCACGATTGACAATCTCATAAAGCAGCCGCGCCTCAACCAGCGACATTGCGCTCCCCATATACCCCGCATCAAGCGCCCCAACGAAGCGGGTGTGGAATCGGTTGAAGGCACGGAGTGCAGTGACGGTATCGGGCATGGTGTGGGGTGGTAGCGAAATAGTTGACTGAGTCAACTTATTTGGGCGGTCACAAATTACTCATCATCATTGTTGAGATCAGCCATTAGCGCCTCGACGCTATCAAAGCGCTTAACTTTGCCTTGTTGGATATCACGCATCGCTGCCTGCGTTTCTGCGTTAGGAATGCGCACATCAAAGGGCAGCGCCTTATCGGATACCACCCGCACAAGCATAAGCCGGATCGCGTCGGAGACAGACAAGCCCATCTCCGACAGCACAGCCGTCGCCTCCTTCTTCAATCGGGTATCAATCCGGGCACGGACTACATCTATGGCAGGCATGTGGGCTTCTTTCAATTTAGGCTACGTTGTAGCTACAGAGGTAAACTAGAACATTTGGTCAAAGCCGCAAGCCTTAAACCCTTTCTGGACTATCCAGCAGCACAATGAGCACGTATCAGGATATTTGAGTATATCAGCACACATAAGCACCGCCAAAATACCAGCAACCTACTGATAAGCCTATATTATTTTCAATTTTATGAATCATATATTACAAAAAATTAAATGAATTTACACATATATCATATCTCAAGCTATCAAATCGTGATAAGAATGCCGCTCAGATAGCTTGGAATTATAGCAAAATCGTTGAAATTAGGGCGCTCTTATCGCAGGATTAACAGCATGATGTCGAGCGCGATATCTTTATGAGATGCAGTGGAGTAAGACTAGTGGCGACAATACGTGAAGCTAGTGCGATTGCGAAGAAACAACTCATTCTGCGTGATTTACATTGGCCCAACATTGAAGGAGCCCTCTGGAACCGAAAGGCAAACAAGGGATTTGCAACAATCCCGAAAACGATGCCTTTGATCCTTAAAATCATGGATGAAATGACAAAGGGTGCTCCAGTTTCCTCAACTTTTCTCACGCTATGGTGTTGCACTTGGGATAATTCCTTTGTCGTATTGAACAAGCACGCTGACATGGCAAACGCTTCGGGCTTTAGCGGTCAACGCGGTGAGTACACGTGGTCTACCCGAATGCTCAAGCTTCAGGAGTTGCACTTCATCGACATTAAATCTGGCAAATCGGGGCCAATGAGCAATGCGATAATTTTCAATCCGCATTTAGTTATCAGAGAGCACCACCTCCAAAAAACACCGGGTTTGACAGAGGCAAGTTATAATTCTTTGGTGGAATGGGCTTTGGATGTTGGGGCAAAAGATATGACTGATCCAGTATCGTCTACTCCGAATAACGCGTTGCCAGGCATAATCTAATGCGCGAAATCGATCTCCAATCCAGATTCAAGCGCGATTACAAGCGAGAGAAGAAAGCCAACCCTTCGCTTGATGCGATCCTAACACCAGTGCTCAACATGCTTGTGATGGATGCGACATTGCCTGAACGCCTCTCAGATCACGCTCTGCGCGGCGAATGGAAGGGATTCCGCGACTGCCATGTCAAGCCTGATCTCGTGCTCATTTACGCGAAGTCTGAGGGTGTGTTGTCGCTCGCGCGGTTGGGATCGTATAGCGAAGTGTTTGGGTGACACTCTGAGGCCTGCATTATAGTGCCATCAATATCTTAACGGTCAAAAGCATCCCAATAACCCCGCCACAAAAAAAGGAGTCCCCACCTTTCGGCGGGGACTCCTTCATGCCTTGGGAGGCAAACGGGGTGGCGGGTTATTTTTCGCCGTTATCTTTTACGCCAATCGTTGGCACATCAATCGTGGTCGTTTTGGTCTCAACGGTTGGCACTTCAACCTCGGTCTTGGTGGTGCCGACGACGACTTTCTTTGATTCGAGATCGATTTTGGGAAGCACGCCGCCCTTTACCGACACTTCGGGCAACGCTCCGGGTTTGGTAACATCAGCGCTCCAAAAACCAGTCGCAAAGAGCAGGCCAACGATCACTGCGGCAGCAACGAGAAGCAATGTAATCGTCATCCCACCTTTATGAGACTGGACTCGATTTGGATCATTTTGGTCATGTTTAAGCTCGGCCATAATATTCACTCCTCTGTTATTCAAAACAGACAACTCGGAACGTAGCCAAAAGTTCCTGAACGCGGTGCGATTGAGTTTACCCCTCTAAACCCACCGCTCCATCAACGCCTTCACTGCTACCCGCGCTTTGAGCTTGCTTGCGAGCAGATAGATTCCGCCGAATTTGCGTTGGAGGAACAACGTTTCAATCGGTG
This sequence comes from Sphingomonadales bacterium, assembly GCA_031418495.1. Taxonomy (GTDB): domain Bacteria; phylum Pseudomonadota; class Alphaproteobacteria; order Sphingomonadales; family Sphingomonadaceae; genus Aquisediminimonas. Next base: position 10,503 of record JANOXQ010000006.1, on the reverse strand, counting down.
GAATGTGCCAGAAATCGCGCGCTTTCGCGATGGCCATGCCTTGATCACGTAAGCCAGCCATCACGCTATTGTCGCCGAAATCAAAGGCACCGCCTGCACGCAAGGGTGCCATTGCCATTTCGAACATCGCCATCACCGCATTCTGATGCTGTGGCTGCGTATGTTGATCAAAAAAGCCAATGGCGATGATCGCTTCGCGCGCGGCGGCTGAGTCATCTTCAAGGCCTGCCTTCATCAACCGTTGGTAACGCGCCGCGCTTTCAGGCAAAATATCGCGTGTCGCGCCAAAATCAAGGAGAACAAGCTGCTCGGTTGCTGGATTATAACGATAATTGGCGAAATTGGGATCGGTCTGCATCAACCCATATTCAAACAATTCGCGCAGCAGCAAGTCGATCAGCAGCGTTACAATCCGATCACGCTCAGCCTGCGGTGCTGTGGTGAGTGTCTCAACGGGTACGCTTTCGATATAAGACATGGCGAGCACGCTATCGGTTGTAAAATCACTGTGAAGCGCAGGCACCACAAATTCAGGCGCACCCCCAAGCAATGCGCCGAACCGCGCAAGATACTGCGCCTCCTGCGCGTAATCGGCCTCTTGATGCAATTGCCGCTTAGCCTCGGCAAGCATCGGCGCGATGTCAATATTGTCAGGCACTAATCCAGACAGTTTCATGAGCGAGGCGACGTTATTCACATCGCTATCAATGCTTTGGCGGACGCCGGGATATTGCACTTTGATCGCCAGATCGCGGCCATCTTTGGTTGTCGCGCGGTGAACTTGGCCGATTGAAGCCGCAGCGATTGGTGCGAAACCGAAACTTTCAAAACGATCTTCCCAGCCCTTGCCCCAATTGCGGTTAAGCACCGCTTGCAATTGCCCGCGCGGCATGTGCTGCGCCTCGGCACGCAATTTCCCGAGGATATCAGACAGTTCAGGCGGCAGCATTTCGCCCGCATCCATTGACATGAGCTGGCCGATCTTCATCGCCGCCCCGCGCAACTGCGAAAGCTGATGCGTGACCTTGATTGCATTGGCGGGCGTCAGCAGCAGTTCGCTGATTGAGGGGCGCTTGCCCTGTGCAATCTGGCGCGCGCCATTGACGAGCATTCCGCCCGCGACACCAGTTGCTAGGCCACCAAAACGTGCGAACCGCGACAGGCGACCACTTGGGACTGCGGCGCCTTTGCCAAGGAATTTCTGATCGGGCACGTTCGAGAACTCGCTTTGAAAGGCTTACCTTTTAGCGCGATGGCAGCAACAGGCTCGCGTCGCCATAGGAATAAAACCTGTAGCCGCCCGCAATCGCATGAGCATAGGCCGCCTGCATCACCTCGCGCCCCATCAGTGCGCTGACCAGCATGAAGAGCGTCGATTTGGGAAGATGGAAGTTAGTCATCAGGCCGTCAATGCCCTTAAAGCGGTAGCCGGGCGTGATGAAGATCGCGGTATCGCCTTCAAACGGGTGGATCATACCATCTTCGCTCGCAGCGCTTTCTATCAGGCGGAGTGAGGTTGTGCCGACCGCGATCAGCCGACCGCCCGCTGCGCGCACTGCATTCAGCCGCGCGGCAGTGTCTGCATCAATCTGTCCCCATTCGGCGTGCATTTTATGATCGTCGGTATCGTCAGCCTTGACCGGCAGGAAGGTGCCCGCACCGACATGAAGGGTTAGCGTTTCATGCCCGATGCCCGCCGCGCCGAGCGCCGCCATCAGTTCAGGCGTAAAGTGGAGTGCCGCCGTTGGCGCAGCAACCGCGCCGGGCTCGTTCGCAAACATGGTTTGATAATCTGCAACATCGTGCTCGTCGGTTGCGCGCTTGCCCGCGATATAGGGCGGCAGCGGCATGGTGCCAGCACGTTCGAGGAGCAGTTCAACCGGTTCATCCCCGGCGAAGCTCAAGCACCAACTGCCATCATCACCGCGCGCCGAGGCGGTGGCGGTTACGTCGCTGCCGAAATCAATATTGTCACCTTCGCGCAGCCGCTTGCCATTGCGAATGAAGGCGCGCCAATCGCGTGGGCCTTCGCGTTTATGGAGCGTCGCGCCGATCCGCGCTTCACCGCGCCGCCCCTCAAGCTGGGCTGGGATCACACGTGTATCGTTGAAAATCAGGCAATCACCAGCCCGGAACAGCGACGGCAAGTCACGCACGATATGATCGCTTCGGTTATCGCCATTCAATAGCAGCATCCGCGCACTGTCACGCGGAACGGCTGGCCTTAGCGCAATGCGTTCATTCGGCAGATCAAAATCGAACAGATCGACGCGCATTAGCCTTTGGACTTTTTCTTGTCCTTCTTTGGCTTCTTGCCTTTTTTGGGTTCTGGCTGTGGTGCTTCGACGACTGGCGCGGGCGGCGCTGCCAGCGCTTCGGCAATGCTTGGCGGAGGCACAACTAAGGTCACGCGCTGCGCATTCTTGCCGTCGCTTGCAAGCCATGCCTTAATGACTTTTGAAGGCGCTGCGGGCGGTTCGCCGCGTTCAATTGCATCGACATATTGCATTCCAGAAAGCACGCGACCGAAGACGGTATATTTTCCGTCGAGGCGCATTGTCGGCTGAAACACGATGAAAAACTGGCTGTTCGCGCTATCGGGATCATCCGTGCGCGCCATCGAAACGGCACCTCGAAAGTGCGGCATATCGTTAAATTCGGCCTTCAAATTGGCCAGCGGTGAATCGCCTGAGCCAGTGCCAGTTGGATCGCCAGTCTGCGCCATGAAGCCTTCGATGACGCGGTGGAACACCAGCCCATCGTAAAAGCCAGCACGCGTCAGCGTTTTGATCCGCGTGATATGGCCTGGTGCCTTATCGGGGCGAAGCTCAATCGTGACTTCACCACCGGTTGAAAGTTGAAGATGGAGGATATTCTCCGGGCTAGGCGCAGGCGGCGCAACGGGGGGCGTCTGTGCATTCGCAAGTGTGCCAACAGTAAGGCCAAGCCAGACAAGGATAATCTTAAACAAACGCATCTTAATCGCATCTCCCACCGAGCAAGAGCGCCTTTTGCCAGATTTTACATGAATGGCAAATGAGTTGGTTAGTCAACCGATCAAAACATCACCCAAACCAGCGCCACACCCCAGCAACCGGCGCACCAAATGCAGGATGAAAGCGCGTTGCGATCAGCCAGAGCGCTACGCCTACCAGCAGCACCGTGCGTTTTGGCATCGCTGCGGCCCAGCTTATCCGGCCTGAGATTTGTCCGGCGAAAGGCACGAAGCTGGTGCGGCTTTCCCAATCTTTCCAGTCTGCGCCCATCAGCAGTGCTTTCTTACGATCTTGTCCGGCTGAACCGGCAATCGCCAGAAACCCAAGCGCGACGGAGAGCGCGATCATTTTTGGCTGCGGGCTGACCAGCAGGTGACATAGCGCCCAACTGGCAAAGCCCCACATCATCGGGTGGCGCGTAATCGCGAGTGCGCCCTTTGGCGTCGCCTTGGTAAGTGCCGCAGCACCCGGCGCAGGGAGCGCAGGGTTGCCAACAATTGATCCGGCAAACAGGATTGAGCCGACCAGCATGAGCAGACTCGCGACCGCCCATAGGCCATCCCCAGCCACCCAAAGCGGGGCAGCATCGGGGGTACGCACATAATGTTTAATTGCGCCTGCAAAAGTGCCGAGCGAAACCAGCGAATAGACGATCTGAAACCCTTTTGTCCCAAGCGCCCCGACCAGTCGCGCGCGCAGCGGGTGTGACATTAGAAAATGGGTGCCGACAAATAGCGAAAGCGCAATGATCAGTTCGGGCATCATATCCTCCCTAACGGTCAAATGCCTTTGGCAGGTTGCCTTCCTGCGGCGTGGCATAGCGCGCCCGCAACCGCGTTTGGCGGGTTTCAAGCGACTGGGCGACGCCGTCAATCCAAACCTTCTCAACGGCCGACGTCACTTCAAGCGGATCACCGTCCCAGATCACAACATCACCGCGACGGCCAGCACGAAGCGAGCCAATTTCAGCGCCCATGCCGATGACTTCGGCAGGTTTGGAGGTGATCGCGGCGAACGCATCGTTCCAGCTTAGCCCGGTTGCCCCCGGCACTTTGTCCAGCGCAACGAGATTACCGGCATATTGCATACTGAGCTGCGCCTGCCGTTCATCATTATCATCGATCATACCAATGGCTACGTTGACGCCCGCTGCCTTCATCCGTCCGATATTCGACTGCGTCGCGGCAATCTGTTCAAACGAGTCAGGCAAATCATTGAGCGCCGACGCAATCACTGGGACTTTCGCCGCCGATATTTGCGATGCAACGCGCCAGCCCTCAGTCACACCGACAAGCACGATGTTGAGCAGCGGATAATCGCGCTTAAGATCAAGCACCGCGAGAATATCCGTGGCACTTTCAACATGGATCAGCAGCCGTATCTGTCCGTTCGCAACCGGGATCAGCGCTTGCGCATCAGCGCGTTTTAGCAACGCATCCTCACGGAATACGCCCCGCGCTGCATCGCTCGCCTCAGCCAAGGCTGTACGGAAGTTGAGATAAAGCGCCGTCCGCGCGCCGCCCGCGCGCCGTGCACCTGCTTCACCGAATTCAACGAACTGAAATGCCTTGGCCTTGGTGACTGGCAAAACATCGCTGCCCGTATCAATCACCGCACCCTGCCCGGCAAATATCGCGTCACCTGCCGCTGGTGAAACGATCGCACGCGTAACCCCCGCTGCACGGTTGACTGCGATGGCGGCGACCGTCGGGTTAATCGCAGGCGCAACATCAAGAGCGGCATTGAACATCGATTTATTCGCCGAGGTATCATTGCTTGGATCAACTGCATCAACGCCAGCAAGACCAAGCCGGCTAAAGCCCGCGACAATCCCCGGCGTCACCCATTTGCCGCGCGCGTCGATCACCGTTGCGCCTGCGGGCACAGCAACATTGCGCCCAGCCGCAACGACGCGGCCATTTGTGAACACAACTGTGCCGCCCTCAATTGGGGCTGATCCATCGCCGATCACGACCTTACCGCCGGTAATCGCAACAGTTTGGGCAAATGCAGGGGTTACGGTGCAGGCCAGCAAGGCAATCAGAAGGGCTCTCATTTCACGTCTCCTTCGCCGGGCTGGCCAAGCTCAAAATCACTGACCGGGCGGCGTTTGGGATCATTCGCATCATACATCAACGCGCCGTCAATCCAGACTTTTTCGGGGCGGGTGTACACTGAGAGCGGGTTGCCATTCCATAGGACAACATCGGCCATTTTGCCGGGTTTCAAGCTCCCGGTCTTGTCCGCAATGCCGAGCGCTTTCGCCGGATTATAGCTCAGCCATGTCCATGCGACTTCATCGGAAACATTAATCCCCATCCGCCGCCCATCTGCAAGCGCCTTAGCTGCCTCCTGATTGAGCCGCTGAATGCCATTGGCATCATCCGAATGGACAATCGCGCAGGCACCCGCGTTATGCACCATCGGGATATTCTCGTTGATGGCATCATAGGATTCCATCTTGAACCCCCACCAATCGGCCCACATCGCCGAACACACGTCATTCGCTTTCAGCAAATCAGCGATTTTATAGCTTTCGACCGCGTGGTGGAATGTGGAAACCTTGTATCCAAATTCCTTCGCCATATCCATAACAAGTGCCATTTCATCGGCACGGTAGCAGTGATTATGGACAAGAATTTCCCCAGCAAGCACCCCAGCGAGCGTTTCCATCGCAAGATCACGCGGCGTATCGGCTTTTTCAGCCTTTTTCCGGTATTCAACAGCCTTAGCCCAAGTTTGGCGATTGACCGCCATATTGCCCATCCGGGTCTGCGGCATTTGGTTGCGGCTGCCATAAACACGCTTGGGATTTTCACCACACGCCATTTTGAGGCCGTAAGGCGCTCCGGGGAATTTCATCCCCTGAACCGTGCGCGCATAAACATTTTTGAGCGTAACCGAACGTCCGCCAAACAGGTTTGCGGAACCAGGGAGAATTTGGAGCGAGGTTACCCCGCCATTGGCCAGCGCACGTGCAAAGCCGGGGTCTTGCGGCCAGACGCTATGTTCGGCCCATACTTCTGGACGAACGGGGCCGGTGACTTCATTCCCGTCCGAATTGGCCTCAACGCCGGGTGAAGGATAATCGCCGAGATGACTGTGAACGTCGATGATTCCGGGCGTTACCCATTTGCCAGCGCCGTTGATAACCGTCGCGCCAGAGGGGGCGTCAACCTTGGCACCAACCTCGACGATTTTGCCTTCGCGGAACAGCACTGAGCCATTTTCAATCCGTCCGCCTTCGCCGTCATAAATGGTGACGCCAGTGATGAGCGTTTCAACGCCCCCATAAGCGCGGTAGGTTGAAGGATAGGGGTCTTTGTTGAGCGGCCCCGCAGGCTTCGACATCGCTTCGGATGATTTGTCTTTATCCTTGTCCTTGTCTTTTTTTGCTTCGACTTGCGATGAAATTAGCGCGACCGACGCGAGCAGCGCATATCCAAAAGACTTAACTAACACCGTGCATCCACTTCTTAATCAATGGGGAAATAACAAACAGCAATATGCCGATACCGATTGAAATCTCACCAATCGTTGTAAATACGCCGGTGTAGGTATCAAGGCTGACCTTGAGGTTGGTGACCTGACCACCGACCGTTTCAACGCTAGCAACCTGCGCGACGACGCCCGCCACATATTGCGCGACCGAGATTGAGAGGAACCACACGCCCATCATCATCCCCACAATCCGCGCAATCGAGAGCTTGGTAATCATCGAAAGGCCAACCGGCGAAATGCACAGTTCAGCCATTGAGTGGATGAGGTAGAGCAACGCAAGCCACCACAACCCGACCTTGAAATCTGGCCCGGCGAATTTGGCGCCCCAGACAAGCGCAAGGAAGCCAAGCCCAACGCCGATGAGGGCAATGGCAAATTTGATCGGTATCCCAGGCTCAATCCCGCGTTTAGCCATCGCATTCCACATAATGCTGAAAACTGGCGCAAGCGCGACGATGAAGAAAGCGTTGAAAAATTGCGTTTGCCCCGCGCTGATATTGAAAAGGCCAAAAACGCTCAGTTCGGTATTACGGTCAGCGAACAGCGTCAGCGAAGACCCAGCTTGCTCAAACAGCGTCCAGAATACGACGTTGAACACAATCAGGATCATAGCCGCGACCATCATCTGAAATTCGATCTTTGAACCAAATTTATAGGACCAGCCAAGGATCGCGGGAACGCCCAGCAGGAAGGTGCCGAACATCAACTTGCCCATGATTGAAAGGCTGGCGAGATAACCAATGATACCCGAACCCGCAGGTGGTGCCTTTGATTCCATCAAATTGGTGAAGAGGAACCAGATAACCGGAATGGCAAGGATCGCCCCCGCATAGATTAGCAAATCTTTGCTTGAATCTGCGCCCTTTGGCCGATCTCCATAGCCATCAAGTTTGCCACCATCGAACTGGATCAAAGTCCATGAAAACAACATACCAATTGCGGCAAGGAGAAAGCCCGCCCACCAGCCGTAGGTCGTCGCAAGGAACGGGCACAGGATTTGCGAACCAAGCGAGCCAAGGTTGATCCCCATATAGAATATCGTGAAGCCCGCATCGCGGCGCTTATCACCCGTCGCATAGAGCGAGCCAACCATCGTTGAGATATTGGGCTTGAAAAAGCCATTGCCGATGGTCACCATCGACAGGCCGATCAGCAGCAGCATTGTGTAAAATGGCGAACGATCCCCGCCCGACGTGAAGCCGCCCGCCGCAACCTTGCGAACTTCGCTACCATCTGCACCGAGCAGCGAGACGGTCTTATCATCATTGCCCTTGATCTGGAGCTTTTGCCCGCCATCAGTAACAAACTGTTTCTGCGCATCGCCCTTGCCTTCAACGGTCACTTCATAACGCTGGCCATCCACCGTTGCGAACGGCTTGGCCGCTTCCCCGCCAAAACAGAGCGTGAAATAGCCAAGCGCCATGAGGATCGCGCCGAATTTGACTGAGCGTTTCGACCCGAGATAATTATCTGCAATTAACCCGCCGACCAGCGGCGTCAGATAAACCAGCGCGGTAAACCCGCCGTAAAGCCCCGTCGTCGTCGTATCACTGAATAGAAAATGTTCGGCGAGATAGAGCGTGAGCAGAGCGCGCATCCCGTAATAGCCGAACCGCTCCATCGCCTCAGTGCTGAACAGTCGCGCAAGCGGCTTAGGGTGGCCGAACCATTGCTCACCAGTTGGCATTGGCGAAGGCACGGCACCTGGTTCGAGCGAGGCATCGTCGAGTGAATTGGCCATTTTTACAAACGCTCCCTTAAAAAACATACAGCCGATACTTCGGCTTGAATTGCAGCGCAGACTAGCGCCGAAATTCGCAGTGTAAACGGGGGCTTGAAAGATTATTGCGCGGCGGGGCTATCGTTCGTCGCAAGCTTGGCCGCTTCTTCTTCTAACAGTGTAACCCGCGCCTTGGTGCGTAAGTGTGTGCCGGTTGCGAAAATTCCAGCGCCTGTCTTCTTGCCAAAACGCGCCCAGAAGCGCGCGGCGACAAGGGGATCAAAGCCAGCCCCGGCAAGCAAACGGATGCTCAACTTGTCTGCCTCAATCTCGGTGGCAAGGATGTTGGCACGACCCCGACCAGTCGCATCAAGCTTTGCCTGATGGCCTAGAATGTTATGCGCCATTTCATGGGCGATAACTGCTGCCAGTTCGCCTTCGTCAGCGGCATATTCGGCAACCCCGCTGGTCAATTTGACATAGGTGCCGTCGGCATAGGCATTAAGTTTGCCGCCCGGCTCAACGACAACGCGTGAGGCACAGCCTGTTTTGGGATAAATATTGACTCCTTGCTCAACGCCGTCACGCCGGATGGTAAGCTTGAGAGGTCGCGTCTTAGGGCCGTTGTCGAGCGCAGCCTCAGCCTCACGAACGCTGTCATAACTTTGCTTTGTCGTTACAGTTGCGCCGCGCAGCCGGGTTGCCCCAACTGCAATGAGCACATCACCAACGCCAAGGCCAGCACTGGCTGCCGCCCCGTCGGGAACTATGGCGAGGATTGCGGGATCATCACCAAGCCTAAAAACTGTCTTGGCGCTACTGCGAAAGGTGCCGCCATACTGGGCCAGCGCATGGAGCGAGAAGCCAAGCTGCGGTGTCAAATTCGGACACAGCTTGACGTTCGCAGTCGAAAGCCGGTGCGCAACGCTCGCTACGCGCAAATCCGTGGCTTGAAGCGCAAGCAGTGCAGCACGATCGGTTTCAAGGGTGGCCTGTGCCGCCGATGCTGTCAAAAGCGCAGAGGTCACAAGCCAGCGCATGGCTAACCCGCAACCCGCTGTTCGATCACACCGAAAATAGGGTGATGCTTGGCATCCTCCATCCAGATTCGGACGGTATCGCCCGCCTTCATGAACGGCGTTACGGCCGCACCGCCGTTGATTGTTTCAACCGTGCGCACCTCGGCAAGGCAGCTATAGCCTAGCCCACCCTCGCTGATTGGCTTGCCCGGCCCGCCATCAGCACCGCGATTGGAGACTGTGCCCGAACCGATAATTGTGCCAGCACCAAGGCTGCGCGATTTGGCAGCGTGTGCAATGAGCTGCCCAAAATCAAACGTCATATCAACGCCCGCGTCAGCACGACCAAGCGGCGCACCGTTGAAATCAACGCACAGCGCGCCGTGGAGTTTACCATCTGCCCAGCGCTCACCAAGGCTGTCAGGCGTAACGAACACCGGCGAAAAAGCGCTTGCTGGCTTTGACTGGAAAAAGCCAAAGCCCTTGGCCAATTCGCCTGGGATCAAGTTGCGCAAACTGACATCGTTGGTCAGACCAACCAATCGCACGCAGGCCAACGCCTCTTCGCGGCTTGCTCCTTGTGGGACATCGCCTGTTACGACGACAATCTCTGCCTCCATGTCGCAGCCCCAACTTTCGTCCGCGAGCGGGATCGCATCACGCGGCCCAAGGAACGCATCTGATCCGCCTTGGTACATCAGCGGGTCATGCCAGAAACTGTCGGGCATCTCCGCGCCGCGCGCCTGACGTACAAGGGCGACATGGTTCACATAGGCTGATCCGTCGGCCCATTGGTAAGCGCGCGGCAGCGGAGACGCCGCATCGCGTTCATGAAAACGCTCTCGCGGGATCACACCGTGGCTCAAATCGGTCGCCAGCAGATCAAGCCGGGGGGCAATATCATCCCAATTATCAAGCACATCCTGAAGCGTCGTCGCGATATGCCCGGCATAAGCGAAGTAAGCGAGATCGTCCGACACCACGACCAGACGGCCATCACGGCCCCCCTTTAGGCTGGCAAGTTTCATAGCGCGTCCCTCTCATTTAAATATTCAATACGCTCATGCCGCGATATTGCCGCGACGGCAACGCCTCTTGACGATTTGGGCAAAGCATGGTGCGATAACCGCCGTTTTTACAGGACACGCGCGTGGGAAAAATACTGACTAACTTTGCCGTGGCTCAGGCGCTTTTCCTGTCGGCATCCGCCGTTGGGCAAGTCGCGGATAACAATGCCGTTGCCGCGAATAATGGCTGGTCAGTCGAG
>JANOXQ010000005.1:0-3573 GCA_031418495.1 Sphingomonadales bacterium | reverse complement strand
GGCCTGATTTCGCTGCACGGGTTTCCGATAGGTGTGCCTGCGGGCGGGCCGTGGGGCGAGCCGATTACTGTTCTCGAAACCACGTCAAGCACGCCCTATTTCTTCAATCTCCACAGCGGCGATCTCGGCAACTTCACGTTGATCGGACCATCGGGTTCGGGCAAGACCGTGGTGCTCAATTTTCTGATCGCGCAGGCCCAAAAGTTTGAGCCGCGCACCTTCTTCTTCGACAAGGATCGCGGCGCGGAAATCTTCATCCGCGCCATTGGCGGGCATTATGATGTGCTCCGCCCTGGCACCTCGACTGGGTTTAACCCGCTGCAACTGCCAGGCAATGCCACAAATCAGGCGTTTTTGCGTCAATGGTTGTCGCAAATCCTCACGCCAATGGGCGGGCAACTAACCGCTGACGAAAACGCGATTATCGCCAGCGCAGTCGAGGCCAATTTCGACCAGCCCGCCGAGCATCGCCAGCTACGCTTTCTGGTCGAACTGCTTGCAGGCGGCGCACGTCCCATTCGCGGCGACTTAGCCTCGCGGCTTGCCCCTTGGTATGGCGCAGGCGAACATGCATGGCTGTTCGACAACGCCCGCGACCAACTCAACCTCGACACCCGCACCGCAGGGTTCGACATGACCGCCTTGCTGGACAATCCTCTGCTGCGCACGCCCGCAATGATGTATTTGTTCCACCGCGTGGATGAGCGGCTTGATGGCACGCCGTCGATGATCGTTATTGATGAAGGCTGGAAAGCGCTGGACGACGAAGTCTTTGTCCACCGGTTGAAAGACTGGATGAAGACCATCCGGAAACGCAATGGCGTTGTCGGCTTTGCCACACAAAGCGCAAGCGATGCGATTGAAAGCAAGATCGCCGCGACCATTATCGAGCAATCGGCGACGCAATTGTTTATGAGTAATCCAAAGGCCCAAGCATCGGATTATTGCGACGGCTTTGGCCTGACCGAGCATGAATTGGACCTTGTCCGTTCGCTGCCCGAGCATCTGCGCTGCGTCCTTGTCAAACAGGGTGGTAATAGTGTTGTCGCAAGGCTCGATATGGCGGATATGCCTGACGCGATCACCGTGCTTTCGGGCCGCGAAACAAGCGTACGCAAGCTTGATGAATTGCGCCTAAACCACGGCGATGCACCCGCTGAATGGATGCCGCAATTGTTGCAGGCTGCCGATGAAGGCCCTTCAGTTCTTTGGGCGGGCGCAAAGACCGGAACGCGCGGCTGATGGCGAACTGCAACGCTATCAACCCGGCTGCGGGGTCGGCTGAAACGATGATCAGCACCGTCGATTGCTATATGCAGTCGAACGTGCAGGCGGGCTATGCCAATTTGCTCGGTCCCGGCAGTATGTTCAGTTACGCCCTGACCATCGCGTTGACGCTTTATGTCGCGTTGGTCGGTTACCGCCTTATATTTGGCCGCTCTACCCTTAGTATGGGCGAAATGGTGCCGCGCATGGTGATGATCGGCGCGGTTTTGGCGCTGACCAGCAACTGGGCGACCTATCAGGTGCTGGTCTATGATGTGCTGACCGATGGCCCGCAGGAAATCGTCAGTACGATCAATCCAGCCGCCGGAAAGGCCGGAGGCGTAACCGAGCGCGTCGACATGTTGTCTGGCCGGATGGTCGATCTCGCCGATGCGTGGACTGAGTTCGATGCGCGGCCCGAGCAGGCAATGCCCGCAGGGATAATCGCAGAACCGGAGGCCTTGCCGGTAACCGCGACCGGAATAACTGCGTTTGTCGCGCCCAAGGATTCGCTTGGACCCAATATGCTGCTGCTGAGCGCACTTTTGCTCGTGTTGGCGTCGGCGGGCGTATTGGTCGTCGCAAAAATCATTCTCGGCTTGCTCCTTCTTCTTGGCCCCGTATTCGCGGTGCTTGGCTTGTTCGCCGCAACGCGCGGGCTGACGCTCGGCTGGGGCAGGGCCGCTGTGTTGATGGCGCTGGTGCCGGTAATGGTGATGATAACTTCGGCTGGGGCCGTTGCAGTGTTGGAGCCAGTGCTGACCGAAATGTATGTGTCGGCGGGACAGGGCATTTTCTCGCTCCGCGCTGCGCTCACGATCATGGTTGTTGTGTTGGTGATGGTCGCGGTGTCGGTGCAGCTGTTCCGCGTTGGCCGAACAATAGTCAGCGGCTGGACGCTTTCATTCGGCCAGAACCACACGGCGGATAATGCGCCGATAACCGTGCAGGCAAACCAAGACAGCGCTCAGCCTGCCAATGTGATTTATAACGAACGGATGCAATCGCTGGTGGGGTCAATCGAACGCTCGGCAATCGCGACGTCGAATATCAGCGCCGCAAACCAGCGCACGATATTGTTGCCGCAACGTTTCGACAGCGAAAGCGTACAGGCACGTCACGACAATATCCATTCCGACCGGCGCATCTCGCGGGGTCGCGTAACCGCAGTCCGCGCGCCGATCAAAGCCATCAGGAACGCCGCATGACCGGAAAATATCTTTGGCTCTCGTTGGCAGGCATGATGTTCACGGCGCCTGCCGCAGCACAGCTTGCGGAAACGGCGCAAGTCGCGCCCAACATCCGTTACATTGAATATAATCCCGATGCGATTGTCCGGCTCACCGGCCATACCGGGTATCAGATGATGCTCGAATTCGAACCCGGCGAGAAAATCGAAACCGTCGGCATCGGCGATTCGTCGGGCTGGCAGGTCACACCCAATGGCGCAGGGACAATCATGTTCCTGAAGCCTATCGGAACGCCGCCGACCACCAACCTGTCGGTTATAACCAACCAGCGCCGGTATAATCTGGAACTGGTGGCAAGATCGGGGCTGCGCGTGCCGCAAAGCCAGATTATCTATGCCGTGCGCTTTCGTTATCCGCAAATGCCTGCGGAAGCCGCAGCCGCCGCAACCCCGCCGCCGTTGATCGCGACGCCGCCTGAATTGTGGAACCGCGCGTACAGCTATGACGGTGCCAAAGGGAACGTCCCGGATCAGGTATTCGACGACGGAAAGGCGACCTATTTCCGTTTTGCTGCGGGTGCCTCGGCACCTGCTATTTTTAGCATCACGCCCGACGCAGGCGAGAGCATCGTCAATTTTGCCGTGCGCGGCCCTTACACCGTCGTTGAACAGATCGCGCCGCAATTTGTCCTACGCCACGGCAAGGAAGTGACGATCATCTTCAACGATGCCTACGCCGCGCCAACGCCGGGCACCGACGCCCCGCGTGCGCGTGCGAAAAAGAAATGCGGGCTGTTCGGTTGCAAATCGATGGAGGCAAAGCCATGAGCGTTTTGAAATCTGGCGGTGCCGATCCGCGCGCAGCGATGGATGCTGAGGCGCTTGAAGACGCAAACCAACAGATATTGTCGCCGGTTGCGATGCCTGCAGGGCTTTCGCCCGGAATGAAGCTTGGCTTTGTCGGCATCGGCTTGCTCGGCATCCTGACCTTTACCACGCTGGCGACCAGTCGCGGTGATGCGAACCAGACAAACGCACCCACGCCAGCCGCTGCAAGCGTTGCGACCGTCATCCCGCAAGGCGGATTAGTACCCAAGGCTGTCCTGAAACCGGGACCG
>JANOXQ010000004.1:0-2380 GCA_031418495.1 Sphingomonadales bacterium | reverse complement strand
AATCGTCGGGCCGCCGCCGCAACCAAGCCTGCCAGCGGTACGCCAAGCCATCCTCAACGCTCTCGCTCAGCCGCCGCCAACACAATGCCCGCATTGCCAGAAATCTATCAGCTCTGAAAAAGTGCCAAAGTAGTGCTAGCTATCGCGTGAGCTTTCCAAAAAATGGTGGACAGGGCTGGATTCGAACCAGCGTACGCTTTCACGGGCAGATTTACAGTCTGCTGCCTTTAACCACTCGGCCACCTGTCCATTGGTGCGCTTTGGCAAGGGCAGGCCAATGGCGAAGGACAGGTGCGAAGTCAATCACCCCAGAGCAATCAACTGTGTAGCGTCAACCACTCATTCGTTGGCGCGCGGCTAGTCCGAACGGTGTTGGCTGCGTCACTGGTATCCTCATAGCCAATCGACATGCCGGTGAAGAGCATCCGCTCGTCAGGCGTACCAAGGAAGCTGCGGATGGTTTGCGGATACACCGCCCAGCATTCCTGCGCACAGGTTGCCAGCCCCGCCTCAACGGCAAGCAGCATCACATTCTGAAGATACATGCCAAGGTCTGACCATTGCGGCGGGCCCATATTGCGATCAACGGTACAGAATAATGCAACGGGCGCGCCAAAGAATTGGAAGTTGCGCGCGAACCACATCATCCGCCCCATCTTATCCTCACGCGGGATGCCGAGGCGGGCGTAAAGCTCTTCACCCACGGCAAAACGGCGATCCTTATAGAGCGTTGGCAAAACCTTTGGATAAATATCATATTCGGCCGCTTCGCTGCCCGGCCCCTTGCCGAGTGTTTCGACCATAATTGCCTTCAATCGCGCCATCGATTCGCCGTTGACAATATCGATATGCCACGGCTGGAGATTGCCACCGGTAGCGGCGCGCGCGGCACGCTCCAATATGTCTGTGATCAGCGCGACGTCTACTGGCTTATCAAGAAAAGCCCGCACTGAGCGGCGATCAGCAATGGCTTGCGATACGTTCATCATGGCTCCCAACTGGCAAAAAAGGCGTCTGCAAGTTTCACTTGCCGTTAACGTCAATTTGCGCAAGAGGATTCTTATTCTTCTCAAACTCAAGGATCAAACCTATGGCCACAGCCTATATTGTTGATGCCGTTCGCACCGCTGGCGGCAAGCGCGGCGGTAAACTCGCCGGATGGCATCCCGTAGATATGGCGGCAGCAACGCTTGACGCCATTGTGGCCCGCACCGGGATTGACGGCGCACGCGTTGATGATGTGGTGATGGGCTGCGTTGGCCAGGGCGGTCAGCAGGCGATGCAGGTTGGCCGCAATGCTGTCCTTGCCGCACGCAACCTGCCAAATTCTGTGCCTGCCGTGACCATTGACCGCCAATGCGGATCATCGCAGCAGGCAATGCAATTCGCGGCCCAAGCCGTGATGTCTGGAACAATGGACATGGTGATTGCGGCGGGCGTTGAAAGCATGACGCGCGTGCCAATGGGTTCCACTGCGATGCTCCATATGAAGGAAGGGCTTGGCAATTATAAATCGCCCCGGCTTGAGGAGGCCTATCCCGGCATCATGTTCAGCCAGTTTATGGGCGCGGAAATGATTGTAAAGAAGCACGGCTTCACCAAGGATGATCTCGATGCGTTTGCCTTTCGCAGCCATGTGAATGCCAAGGCGGCAACTGAAGCAGGCGCGTTTGCCAATGAAATCATCGTGCTCGACGTTGAAACGCCTGAGGGCATCATCAAGCACGGGACTGATGAAGGCATCCGCATGGACGCAACGCTTGAAGGCATCGCAGGGGTCAAACTGCTTCAAGAAGGCGGCACGATCACAGCGGCATCCTCAAGTCAGATTTGCGACGGTGCATCAGCCGTGCTGATCGTGTCAGAAGCAGCACTCAAAGAGCACGGCCTAACCCCAATCGCGCGGATTCATAATTTGACTGTAACCGCAGGCGATCCAGTGATCATGCTCGAGGAACCACTGTTCGCGACTGACCGCGCCCTACAACGCGCGGGCATGAAGATTGGCGAGATTGATCTTTACGAAGTCAACGAGGCGTTTGCTCCCGTGCCGCTTGCATGGGCGAAGCATGTTGGTGCAGATCCAGATCGGCTGAACGTCAACGGCGGCGCGATTGCGCTTGGCCACCCGCTCGGCGCATCGGGCACCAAGCTGATGGCAACCCTCGTTAACGCGCTCAAAGCACGCGGCGGAAAATACGGCCTCCAAACAATGTGCGAAGGCGGCGGCGTTGCCAATGTCACGATTATTGAACGATTGTAACCAACCCCAACCGTTCGGGCTGAGCCTGTCGAAGCCCTCCCTTCTTCTGCACACCAGAGAAGAAAGGGAACCCTTCGACAAGCTCAGGGTGAACGGTGTTTTGTAATAAAGGATCTA
>JANOXQ010000003.1:0-34584 GCA_031418495.1 Sphingomonadales bacterium | reverse complement strand
TGCTGCGCTTGGCCCGGGTAGCTCAGTTGGTAGAGCAGCGGATTGAAAATCCGCGTGTCGGCGGTTCGAATCCGTCCCCGGGCACCATTTTTGGTGGTTGTATTGCTACGAAAATTTAGCTGCGATCTTGCTCATGTTTTGAACAAAATTCGCTCGTTCATTTTCAGGCACATATTCCAGCATTTGCGAACAGTTTTTCAAGTTTTGAATATGAATATGCTGCCGAAACGCCATCCCCTCTTTAGTCAATGTTAAAGCAACAGCGCGTCCTTTGAGGGCGGATTTATCGCGCTGCAACAAACTTCGTTTCTGCAAACGGTCAACCACTGACTGCATCGTTGTAGATTGAACGCCGAGATAGGCGGCTATCTCTTTGGCAACTGAACCGGGGTGGCGATGCAGATAGGAAAGTGTTTCGAGATCAATGGGATTAAACGGAACAGTGCCGAGATCGGCCGACAGGCGGCGTTCATCGATAGTTAGTAGGCGCAATAATGTACTGATTGCTGCATCAAGTTGCTCACTTTGATTCATATCAACCTCTTAATACGAATATCGTATTTACTAATTACGAATATCGTATTAGATAATCCTAATGCCCCTTACAGGCAAGCTTTAGCTTAGGATATCGCCCATGACTCCGCATAAATATTATCTGTTTACCGGAGCCACATCCGGCCTCGGACTAGAAGCTGCCACACAGTTAGCCAAAGCCGATGAATCTATTTTCTTCATCGTTGGAGCGCGTCAACCTATGCAGGCCATAGCATTGCGGAAAGCGGTTCCAGAGGCGCAATTACTGGTGCTGCAACTTGACACATCATCGCTAGCATCAGTCAAATCTTTCGCAGCAAAGGTTCAGGAGGCTCTTACAGTCAACATGCTTTCGGGCGTTGCGCTCAATGCAGGGGTTCAGATCGTGAGTGGCGATCAATATTCGGTAGATGGTTTTGAGCTGACTTTTGCGACCAATGTGCTGGGGCATATTGCCCTGTTCCAATATTTGCAGCCTGTTCTATCTCCCTCAGCCGTCATTGTGTCCACGGCAAGCGGAACGCATGACAAAGATCATAAACTAGCAAAGCCATATAAATTTTTCGGGGGCTATTTTCCCTCTGCTGCTGGAGTTGCCGCTGGCAAACTATCTCAAAGCTCTGACAAGGCTCAAATAGGTCGAGATCGTTATGCGACATCCAAACTCTGCAATATTCTTTTCACTTATGCGATGGCCCGAAAATACGGGAAGGAGGGGCCACGATTCATTGCTTTTGATCCTGGCTTGATGCCAGGGACTGAACTCGCAAGGGATCAACCTGCGCCCCTACGGTTTGCGTGGAAAAATATCCTTCCGACGGCGGCAAAGATGATTGACGGCGCAAGTACCGCAAAACTATCCGGCGCAATGCTAGCGCAATTGCTCGCCAAAAAGCACTTTGCGACTGGAACGGGATTGCATATTGAATTTACTGGCGATGAAATTCCATCAGCAAAAATATCATATGATCAAGCGATCCAAGACGAACTCATCGCATGGGTGGAAAACACTATTCTGTAAAAATTTTCTAAAGTCAGGTTTATCATCACCCCTCCCAAGATGCCCCAACCCCCGGCGCGACCGTGATGGCGCGCTGGCATCGCTCAATTCAAAGCATGGTCGCAAAACCTTGGCCATGATGACGTGCTGACAACCTTCACAAGCTGCGGCACCGTCCCCGCGCACCGGCAAGGTGAGGTAATACGCGGGCTTGGCCAACGCGCGCCCCGAAAGACGTTTTGGACGATCCCGACGTTGATGAGTTCATTGCCCGTATCAGAAATAAAGTAACCAATTAAAACCCGCTTGTTGCTTTGTGATTCTCACTGCTAAGTCATACCTAACAAAAGGGGACTATGAATGGCCGTTTCAGGCACAGATCTTGGATTTGAAGCAGATTTGTTCAAAGCAGCGGATAAGTTGCGCGGCAATTTGGAGCCGTCCGATTACAAATATGTTGCTCTTGGCCTGATTTTTCTCAAATATGTTTCGGACGCCTTTGATATCCAGCATGCAAAGTTGGAAGCTGAAGAGTTTGCCGATCCCGAAGACCCCGAAGAATATCTCGCGGAACGCGTCTTCTGGGTGCCTGCCATTGCGCGGTGGGCGAATTTTAAGTCGAATGCCCGTGCGCGCGATATCCCGATTAAAGACCCCACGACTGGCGCGGACCGCAAGGTCGATATTGGCGGGCTGATCGATGCCGCGATGGAGGCCATTGAGAAAGCCAACGAAGCGACGCTGAAAGGCGTTCTCCCAAAGGATTATGGCCGCCCCACGCTTGATAAAGTGATGATTGGCGATTTGGTGATGCTCTTCTCCGATATTGATATGCGTGGCGAGGACGGCAACCCGACCGATCTGCTCGGCCGGGCCTATGAATATTTCCTATCGGGCTTTGCAGGCGCAGAGGGGCGGCGCGGCGGAGAGTTTTTCACCCCGCGTTCGGTCGTCCGCGTGATTGTAGAGATGCTGGAGCCTTATAGAGGCAGGGTCTATGATCCCTGTTGCGGATCGGGCGGCATGTTTGTGCAGTCTGAAAAGTTTATCGAAGACCATGCCGACCAGAAGGATGTGGAGAAGGCCAAGCGGCAAATCAGCATCTATGGGCAGGAACGCAACAACACGACGTGGAAGCTCGCCAAGATGAACCTCGCCGTGCGCGGGATTGATGCAGACATTGCGTGGAATAACGAAGGCAGCTTCACACGCGACGCTTTCCCCACGCTCAAATTCGATTATGCCATGGCCAACCCGCCGTTCAACATATCGGATTGGTGGCGCGAGAGCCTGACCGAAGACGCCCGCTGGCAGCATTTTGGCACCCCGCCGCAAGGCAATGCGAACTTCGCATGGCTCTCCCATATCTACCACCATCTCGCCCCGCGCGGCACAGCAGGGGTGGTGCTCGCCAATGGATCAATGAGCAGCCAATCGGGCGGTGAGGGCGATATCAGGCGGCAGATGGTCGAAAAGGACGCGGTCGATTGCATGATCGCGCTGCCGGGGCAGCTGTTCTATTCCACGCAAATTCCCGCCTGCCTGTGGTTTTTGGCGCGCGACAAGAGCGCCAATGGCCACCGCGACCGGCGCGGCGAAGTGCTGTTCATCGATGCCCGTAATATGGGCTATATGGTGGACCGCACGCGGCGCGATTTCAGCGATGATGATGTCGCGAAGATCACCGCCGCCTATCACAGCTGGCGCGCCAAGCCCGAGGATTTGGCAGCGTTGGGGCTGAAGCCTTACGAAGACGTGCCCGGCTTTTGCCGCGCGGTGGATAAGGCCATCATTGCCAAGGAAAGCCATGTCCTCACCCCCGGCCGCTATGTCGGCAGCGAGGCGGAAGAGGATGACGGCATTTCATTCGAGGAACGCTTTGGCGAATTGAGAACCAAGCTGGCGGTACAGTTTGCCGAAGGGCGCGCGCTGGAGGAACGGATTGCCGATGCACTGGCAATGGTGCGCGCTGATGATTGATCGCGCTTGTTATCACAAATTGTTATCTCAAGTGGAATGCGCGCATGGCGAATGATCTTGTCCCCTTGGCGGTCGACGGCGCTGCGATCCCGATTGTCGAGGTGCGCAGCCTGCCGGTGGTGCTCGCCAATGATCTGGCGGCGTTCTTTGGCGTCGAAACCAGCGCGTTCAATCAACAGGTGAAGCGCAATAACGAGCGTTTCCACGGCGACTGGTGCTTCCAGCTGACCGACGCCGAATTCGCGCATTTGAAATCACAAAATGTGATCTCAAGCGGCTGGGGCGGGGCGCGCTATCCGCCATGGGCTTTCACCGAACATGGCATGGTGATGGCCGCCACTGTCACCAATTCGCCGATTGCCATCAGCGCGAGCCGCGTGATTGTGGAGGCGTTCGTCGCCTATCGCCAGCGGCACCGGCGCGAAGCGAACGCGCTTGTGCCCGTTGCTGCGACCAATAGCCTGTCCGCCCCGCTCAGCAAGGCGCTCGCCGTCACGCGGGAGAAGGTGGCGCAATTGCTCGCAGCGGAGATCAACCCCAAAGCAGGCACCAGCGTTGCCGACGAAGCCGAAGACCTGATTGATCGCGGCTTCAAAAGCCTCAAGTCGTTTCTTGATAAGGGCGGGCTGGACAATGAGGAAACCAAATCGCGGATCATGAAAACCATCGCCGAGGCGCAGGAAGCCAAGGCGCGCACCGAAACCCAGCATGAATTGACCGAGAAACAGCGGATCAAAAATCTGGCCAACCGTCTGCGCCTGCTGATCCTCGCCGAACGCACAGTGAATGAACAGGGGATGCAGGATTTCCTCGCCGTGCTCGACGATCTGGGGAAGGATGCATGATGGTTGGACTGTGTCGACCTATGGAGAGGACGGCGCAAGCGCTGGTGGCGGACGGGGTGCTGATCAAGCGCCACGAAGGCCACAATAATTATTTCATCAACCAGCCGCTGGTAGCGGTGTTTGTCGATGGGGTACGGGCTGATGGGTGAGTGGCAGCGACGCACGCTTGGCGATTTGCTAACGCTGCAAAGGGGCTTTGACTTACCGACCCAAGATCGGTCGACAGGCGGTGTCCCAGTAGTCGCGTCAACTGGCATCGTAGCATATCACAACAAAGCCCAAGTTAAAGGGCCGGGTGTAGTAATTGGACGAAGCGGCAGCATAGGAGGTGGCCAGTACATAAGAGGGGATTTTTGGCCTCTCAATACGACGCTTTGGGTGAAAGACTTCAAAGGGAACGATCCTCATTTCTGCTATTATCTGCTGAAACAAATTGATTTTTCCGCGTTCAATTCTGGGAGCGGTGTACCAACTTTGAATCGCAATCACGTGCATCCTCTCCCTGTGAACTATCCCAATGCTCCAGAACAAAAAGCAATCGCCAACGTCCTCTCCTCGCTCGATGACAAGATCGAACTCAATCGGCGGATGAATGCGACGCTGGAGCGACAAGCGCAGGCGATTTTTCGGGATTGGTTTGTCGATTTCGGCCCCCTGCGCCGCAAGATGGCCATGACGCAACAAGGACTTGCGAGCGACCCCGTCGCCATCCTCGGCGGCCTGATCCCCAACCCCGCTGAGGCCACCTCCCTCGCCGCCCTCTTCCCCGATACACTGGGCAATGATGGCTTGCCGCTGGGGTGGGAGATGGCTCCGCTGGAAGAAACGCTAGTATTGCAAAGAGGCTTCGATCTTCCCAAGACGACGCGAACCGATGGTGATTATGCTGTTATCGCGGCGAGCGGGCCAAGCGGCACCCATAACGAGTCCAAAGTTCGTGGCCCGGGCGTATGCACTGGTCGAAGCGGAGTGCTGGGCAACGTTTATTTTGTCGCCGACGACTTTTGGCCACTCAATACGTCGCTTTGGATCAAGTCATTTCCGAACTCGACGCCTCTCTATGCCTACCACATATTGAGGGAAATCGACCTCGGCGCATTCAACGCAGGATCGGCTGTTCCAACCCTGAATCGCAATCATATTCACGGTTTGCCAGTCGCGAAGCCGTCCATGCCAATCATTCGCGAGTTCGATAAGATAGGAATGCATTGCTATGGCAGGATGAAGGCCAACGAAACCGAAAACCGCACCCTCGCCGAAACCCGAGACTATCTCCTCCCCCGCCTGATGTCCGGCAAAGTCCGCGTCGCCGATGCCGAACGGGCGGTGGCGTGATGTCCTTCCTCCGCGAAGATCATATCGAACAGGCGGGCATTGAGACGCTCAAAAGCCTCGGCTGGCTCTATCTGCACGGGGCGGACATCGCGCCCGATGGCGTATCGCCGCAACGGCCAAGTTATCATGATGCCATCCTGATCCCGCGCCTTGAGCGCTGGGTCGGGCAAATCAACCCGGCGGTGCCTGCCAATGCCATTGATGCGGCGCTGCGCAAGCTGCTGTCGAGCGAGTCAGCCAATCTGATTGAAGAAAACCGGCGTTTGCATAAGCTGATCGTTGATGGCGTCGATATCGAATACCGCGCGGCGGACGGCCGGATCGTGGGGGACAAGGTCTGGCTGATCAACTTTGATGATGTCGCGGCCAATGACTGGCTGGTCGTCAATCAATTTACGCTGATCGAGGGGCGCAATAATCGGCGGCCCGATCTGGTGCTGTTCGTCAATGGCCTGCCGCTTGGCGTTCTGGAACTCAAAAATCCCGGCGATGAAAATGCGACGCTGTCCGCAGCGTTTCAACAGCTCGACAATTATAAGGATCAAATCCCGTCGCTGTTCCGCTCAAACGCGGTGCTAGTAACATCAGACGGGATCAAGGCGCGGATCGGATCGCTTACCGCCAGCGAAGAGCGATTCATGCCGTGGCGCACCGTCGATGGCGAAGACTATGCGCCACCGGGTACGCCCGAACTCGACACGCTGCTTAAAGGGGTTTTTGATCGCAGCAATTTCCTACGCCTGATCCGCAATTTCACGGTCTTTGGCGATAAAGGCGACGGACCGTTCAAGATCGTCGCGGGTTATCACCAGTTCCACGGCGCGCAAAAGGCGCTGCGCGAGGCCATTGCGGCCACCAGCCCCGAAGGTGACCGCAAGATCGGCGTGATCTGGCATACGCAGGGAACGGGCAAAAGCTATCTGATGGCCTTCTTTGCCGGGCTGGCGGTCAATTCGCCCGCACTCGAAAATCCGACGGTGATCGTGCTGACCGACCGGAACGATCTGGACGATCAGCTGTTTGGCACGTTCGGGCTATGCGGCGACCTCATCCGCCAGAAGGCGGAGCAAGCGGAGAGCCGCGAAGATTTGAAGCGCCTTTTGGAGCGTTCGGCGGGGGGTGTGATCTTTACCACGGTGCAGAAATTCTCACCCATTGGCAGCGAAGAAACGTTCCCGCTGCTGACCGACCGGCGCAATGTGATCGTCATGGCCGATGAGGCGCATCGCAGCCAATATGGTTTTGCCGCCAAGATCGACGGGAGGACTGGTGCGAAACGCTATGGCCATGCGCACTATATCCGCCAAGCCTTACCCAATGCCTCGTTTATCGGCTTCACCGGAACGCCTGTTGAGGGCAGCGACAAGAACACGCCCGCGATCTTCGGCGACTATATCGACATCTACGATATCAGCCGTGCCGTGGAAGACGGCGCGACCGTGCCGATCTATTATGAAAGCCGCCTCGCCCGCATCGAACTGAGCGAGGAAGAGAAGCCGCTGATCGATGCCGAGATTGAGGCACTGGTCGAAGACGATAGCCTGACCGAAGCCGAGAAGTTCAAGGCCAAATGGTCAAACGTTGAAGCGCTGGTCGGGTCGGAGAAGCGCCTCAAGCAAGTCGCCGCTGATTTAGTGCAGCATCTGGAAGCAAGAATCGATGCGCTCGACGGCAAGGCGATGGCTGTTTGCATGAGTCGCCGGATTTGCGTGGCACTCTACAATGAAATCGTGGCCATCCGTCCTGATTGGCACTCGGATGATGACGAAAAGGGCGCAATCAAGATCGTGATGACGGGATCAACCAGTGATCCCAAAGACTGGCAGCCGCACGTCGGCAGCAAGCGCCGCCGCGATGAACTCGCCAAGCGTGCCCGCGATCCCGCCGATCCACTCAAGCTGGTGATTGTGCGCGATATGTGGCTCACTGGCTTTGACGCACCGTGCATGAACACGATGTATGTCGATAAACCGATGCACGGCCATGGTCTCATGCAGGCGATTGCGCGTGTAAACCGCGTTTTTCGGGACAAGCCCGGTGGCCTAATAGTTGATTACATCGGCGTTGCGCAAAACCTTCGGAAGGCGCTCGCTGATTACAGTGACGGCGACAGAGACAAGACGGGGATTGACGAGGAGCAGGCGGTTGCAGCTCTTCAAGAGTGGTTTGAGCGTGTTTCAGGCGTGTTTCATGGCTTCGAATATCGTCCCGCACTTTCTGGCGCGCCGCAGGCGAAGCTCGCTGCGCTCGCCGGGGGACTGGACTGGGTGCTGAAATGGCAAGAGCAGGAATCGGCCAAAGAAAGCGATCCTGACAAGAAGAAGCGCGCGCACCGCGCCTATGAAGGAATGGTGCTCAATCTTGGCAAAGCATTTGCACTTGCCGCCGCTAGCAATACGGCTGGCAAGCTACGCGATGAAATAGGCTTTTTCCAAGCTGTCAAAGCAGCTTTGGTCAAAACCGATAGCACGGGCGGTATTTCTGGCAGCGAACGTGCCTTTGCGATCCGCCAGCTGATTGACCGAGCGGTCGCAAATTCCGAAATTGTGGACGTGCTCAAGGCGGTCGGGATCAAGTCACCTGATATTTCAATCCTGTCGGATGAGTTCCTTACCGAGATTGAAGGCCTAAAGCAAAAGAACCTGGCCTTAGAAGCGCTCAAGAAGCTATTGAGCGGCGAGATATCGAATCGTTCCAAATCCAACCATGTCGAGGCCAGAGCATTTTCTCGCCGCCTAGAAGAAGCCGTCGCCCGCTATCATGCCAACGCCATTTCAGCGCTTGAGATGATTCAGGAACTGATCGGCCTTGCCAAGGAATTGAACGCGTCGCGGCAGCGCGGCGAAGATCTAGGCTTGTCATTGGAGGAAATCGCTTTCTACGATGCGCTAGCAGACAATGAGAGCGCGGTTGAAGCAATGGGCAACGACAAGCTGCGCGTCATTGCAAGTGAGTTGGTTGATCAACTCCAGAGCAATGCAACAGTCGATTGGCACAAACGTGAAAGTGCCAGAGCGCGAATGCGGATCTTGGTAAAGCGCATCCTGAAGCGCTATGGTTATCCGCCTGATTTGGCGGATGAAGCGGTGCAGACTGTGCTTCAACAAGCAGAACTATTGCTCGCAAAAGTGTAGGCCGCATTTCAATTTGGCGGCCACATTGGGGGGCCACTTTCAAAACCGCATTCACAAAAAAACGACGCTTTTGAAGCATTTATTGCCCCCAATGCGATGCCGTCCCCGCCCCTTCATCGCCACTATGCCACCGTTCATCGCAGCGACAGCTTCATGTGTATAGCTTCAAACCTCATTCAACATCGGGGGAGTAGGCCCATGATTACAGTGCGTAAGATGATTTCAGCAGGCCTCGCAGCCGCCCTTGTCGCGACTTCGGTGACGCCGGCGTTTGCCGGTGGGCGCGGCTATGGATATGGCAATGGATATGGCTACAGCAAATATCGCCACGGCCGCCATTACAAGCGTGATCGGCTTGATACCGGAGACGTGATCGGGATTCTCGCGGTTGTCGGGCTGGTCGCCGCGATTGCCTCTTCAGGTAAATCAAAACGCCGCGCGCGTGAGGCGGGGGTTTATAATGAGAGCGGGCCATATAAAAAGGGTGCGATCAACAGCGAGAATGATGCGGTTGATGCCTGCGCGCTCGCCGCTGAAGATCGGGCTGGCAAAATGTCGAGCGTGCGCGAAGTTACCAAGGTTTCGGCCAACGAAGACGGCTGGGATATCGCAGGCACGATTGAGGCGCGCGATGACTGGCGCGATAAAGTGGTTGAGCCGCGCGGTTTCAACTGCATCGTCCGCGATGGCACCGTCAAAGCGGTATTCGTTGATGTGAACGCAGTGGCATCGCGATAGATTATTACATATATTTTGGGCTTAGGCTCAAATCAGAAAAGCGCAGGGCATTTCCTGCGCTTTTTTGTGTCTAAATTGCGGCGTTTTGCTGAACGTGCGCCTACAACTCAGTTCAGACTCCGCTCACGGCGAATCGCGCATATTCTCTTCATACCCGGCATCCAAACCCGCCGAGTATTGACGGAGGTGAGTATGAAGTATCTGTCCAAAGCCACGCTGGCCCTAGCCGCTGCGGCAACCGTAATTTCGGCGGCGCCCGCGCAAGCTGGCCGCTTTGATCGCAACAATGGCGACGGCATTAGCACGGGCGATGTGATCGCAGGCGCGCTGATTATCGGCGGGATTGCTGCCGTCGCAGTCGCTGCATCAAACGGTCGCGATGGCCGCTATGATGATCGTTATGACCGGCGCGACGATTATTCGCGCGGTGGTTATGATTATTCGGATCGGCGCTTTGGCAGCCGCAGCGCGGTTGACCAGTGCGTTCGCGCCGCCCAGCGTCAGGCAAGCCGCTATGGCCGCGCCCGCGTCACCGATGTAACCCGGATTGACCGGGTACGCGGCGGCTATGAAGTGCGCGGTCGGATCGTTGTTGAGGATCGCGGTTATCGGCGTGGGCGCGACGATTGGGATCGCTACGGCAACCGTTATGACCGTTACAATGACGGGTATGACAAGGGCAGATTCTCATGCGTTGCCCGTTATGATGGCGTTGCTGATCTGCGCCTTTCAGGGCTTGGCAATAATTACGGCTAAGTGGCCCCTTGTAAAACTGGACAGCGTGCAGGGCTGACATTATCGGCCCTGCATGACTGTTCAGCCCCAAGACTCAATCCTCATTGTCGATTTCGGCAGCCAAGTGACTCAACTTATCGCGCGGCGGGTGCGTGAGGCTGGGGTTTATAGCGAAATCGCCCCGTTCAATACCGCTGCCGAAGCCTTTGCCCGGATGAAGCCAAAGGGGGTTATCCTTTCAGGTGGCCCCGCGTCAGTGACGGCGGAAGGCAGCCCACGCGCGCCTCAAGTTGTCATCGATTCAGGCCTGCCGATCCTCGCGATCTGTTACGGCCAGCAGACGCTTTGCACTCAGCTTGGCGGGACTGTTGAAGGTGGCCATGCCGCCGAATTTGGCCGCGCCGATGTTGAGATTCTGAGGGCCAGCCCGCTTTTTGAAGGCATTTGGGAGGTTGGCGGAAGCTACCCCGTGTGGATGAGTCACGGCGACCGCGTGACCGTTGCGCCCGAAGGCTTTGAAGTGATCGGCACATCACCCAACGCGCCCTTCGCCATCTGTGTCAACGAGGCGAGGGCGTATTATACCACGATGTTCCACCCTGAGGTTGTTCACACCCCCGACGGGGCAAAGCTGCTCGGCAATTTCGTCCACAAGATTTGCGGACTTGCTGGCGATTGGACGATGGCCGAATACCGTGCGACCAAAATCGCTGATATCCGCGCGCAAGTGGGTAAGGGCCGCGTCATTTGCGGGCTTTCGGGCGGGGTCGATAGCTCGGTTGCCGCGATCCTGATCCATGAAGCTATTGGCGAACAACTCACCTGCGTCTTCGTAGATCATGGGTTGCTGCGGATGAATGAGCGC
The DNA here is from genome assembly GCA_031418495.1 of Sphingomonadales bacterium. Classification (GTDB taxonomy): domain Bacteria; phylum Pseudomonadota; class Alphaproteobacteria; order Sphingomonadales; family Sphingomonadaceae; genus Aquisediminimonas. The sequence continues at coordinate 23,418 of JANOXQ010000003.1, read as the reverse complement.
GAGCAAGTCGAGACGCTGTTCCGCGATCATTATAATATTCCGCTGGTGGTGGTCGATGCCGAGGCGCGCTTTATGGCGGGGCTGGCGGGCGTGACTGATCCGGAGGCCAAGCGCAAATTCATCGGCGGCGAATTCATCACCGTGTTTGAGGAGGAGGCCAAGAAGATCGGCGGCGCTGAGTTTCTGGCCCAAGGCACGCTCTATCCCGATGTGATCGAAAGCGTGAGCTTCACCGGCGGGCCAAGCGTCACAATCAAGAGCCACCACAATGTCGGCGGTCTGCCCGCGCGGATGAACATGCAGTTGGTTGAGCCTTTGCGCGAATTGTTCAAGGATGAGGTGCGCGCGCTTGGTCGCGAACTTGGCCTGAATGATCAGTTCGTTGGCCGCCACCCTTTCCCCGGCCCCGGCCTTGCCATCCGGATTCCGGGCGAAGTCAGCAAAGACCGCTGCGACATATTGCGAAAGGCCGATGCGGTCTATCTTGAAGAGATTCGGAATGCCGGGCTATATGATGAAATCTGGCAGGCGTTTGCCGTGCTGCTCCCCGTCCGCACCGTCGGCGTGATGGGTGATCACCGTACCTATGATTATGTCTGCGCGCTACGGGCCGTGACGAGCACCGACGGCATGACCGCCGACGTCTACCCTTACGAAAGCGCCTTCCTCAGCCGCGTGGCAACGCGGATTGTGAACGAGGTGAAGGGCATCAACCGCGTAGTCTATGACTACACGAGCAAACCACCAGGGACGATTGAGTGGGAGTGAACTTGTTTCGCATCCCGTTCCGTTATAATCAAGATTTATGACTCTTTCCGGCTTTCCTCGCATTGCGATAGACTCCGCTATCTGCGGCGGTCGCCCGATTGTTTTGGGAACGCGCGTTCGGGTGAGCGATATCCTTGAAATGCTCGCGGACGGTGCCAGCGAAGCCGAAATCGTCGCGGATTATCCTTATATCGCAGCCGAAGACATCCGCGCCTGCCTTGCCTATGCGGCGAACGTCGCTGATCACCCTATCGTCCTCGCGGCGGAATGAAATTTCTGATAGATGCGCAACTGCCGCCGGGGTTGGTGCGCTGGTTTGAGGCTCGGGGGTTTGACGCGGTTCATGTGTTCGAACTTGGCTTGGGCGCAGCTACAGACAACGAAATTGCCGCACACACCGAAGCCGAGGGATATGTGCTGGTTAGCAAAGATGAAGATTTCATGTTGCTCCGGCTACCCGACCGCTTTCCACTCCTCTGGCTTCGCTGTGGCAACACGACCAACCGTGCGCTGGCCGTTTGGATGGATGAAAGATGGAACCGGGTTGCGGAATTGCTGGAGGGCGGAGAGCAAATGGTCGAATTGCGATGAGTGAAAAAGAAACAATTGCTACGGCAACGATCAATTTGAATCGCCAACTCGAGATCGTCACGCAGCAAATTATTCGTGCTAGAATATACTATGACCTTTGGTGGTTTTACAAAAGCGCGAATACCCGACCGAAAATCATCGACACAATGGACGAATTTAGCGACTTTTTCCGGTTTGATGAACACGCCCAGTTCGTGAGTATGATAATTCATTGTGGGGCCATCTGGGGTAGGGGAAAAGGCTCGGTCAGCCTGATGTCGCTTGCAATCAGGATTCTCGACCAAAAGCGATGTTTAACTGATAAAGCACTGTTTGACGAAATTACAAAATATCAGTCTGAAGCGGCAGGGTTGGTAATAATTAGAAATGAGGCGATTGCACATCGCAGCGCGACGTTTGATTATTCAAAAGCCTTCGAACGGGCACAACTGATTCCGAGCGCCGTTCCAGCCGCGATGGATAGTTGGTTGGCAGTAGCAAACATCCTTCGGACTCGGATTGGGTTACCCAAGGAGTATTTTTCTACGCAGCCTCTTAACCACGTAAGGGCAATGATTCACAAGCTTGGTGGGCCAAACTTGCTTCCACCTTCACCCTTCGATGATGTTTTCAATTCGTAGCCTGTCACTTCGGCTCCCGCCAGAGATAGGGCTATTAGTGTGAAGGATCATCAAACATCGCGTCCGCTGCGGCGAGCCGTCTGCTCTTGCCCGCATCAAGCTCGGCTATCGCGGCGGCAGTTTTTAACGCTTTTCTACAGTGACCAAGCGCGATTATTCTCGGGTACGGGTTTCCCACCCCAAATCCGCTTGAGGTCAGCCACCAGACCGCCGCCGATCGCATAGGCAAACGGATCAAGCGTGCGATAAGCATCGTGCGCGACTGCGCCGACGACCGTATCATAGCGGCGGTCTAACGCATCACTGCTCAGCGTTAGCCCGTATTCGTGCGTGGCTTCATCGCCGTCCGCGAGTGGATCATGGACGGTGACGTGATGGCCAAGCGTTTCGAGGTGGCGGATGACATCAACTACTTTGGAGTTGCGCAGATCGGGCACATTTTCCTTAAACGTCAGCCCAAGCATTAATACTGAGCCAGCTACGCCGCCGCGCTGGACGTGGATTTGTTCGGCAATCCATTTGCCCATACCGTCATTGATCGCGCGCCCTGCGAGGATCACTTGCGGATCATGGCCAAGCGCCTGGGCACGGTGGCTGAGATAATAAGGATCAACCCCGATGCAGTGTCCGCCGACAAGGCCGGGCTGGAACGGCAGAAAGTTCCACTTGGTGTTGGCTGCGGCCAGCACATCCCAGATCGAAAGATCCATTTTCGCGAAAATCTGCGTCACTTCGTTCATGAAGGCAATGTTGATATCGCGCTGGGCATTTTCGATGACCTTGGCGGCCTCGGCGGCTTTGATTGATGCCGCGCGGAACACGCCGCCGCTTGTCACCTTGCCGTAAATTTCCGCGAGGGTTTCGGTGACTTCGGGACTGTCGCCTGCAATCACTTTGGTAATCTTATCAACAGTATGTTCGCGGTCGCCGGGGTTGATACGTTCGGGCGAGTAGCCAAGCGAGAAATCGGTGCGGTGCTTAAGGCCGGAAATCTGTTCGAGCAGCGGCCCGCAAATATCCTCGGTAACGCCGGGATAAACGGTACTTTCATAAATGATGACTGGCCTTTGCGCTGATGCGATCATTGTGCCGACCATTTTTGTCGCGCCGATTACCGGCGAAAGATCGGGTTGATTGTTGTCGTCAATGGGCGTTGGCACGGTAACGATGTAGGCATCGGCTGGCGGGCAATCATCGGCGTTTACAGTCAACCGCAATGTTGATGCGGTCAGCCTGTCGCGGTCAATCTCGTCGGTGCGATCAAAGCCACTTTTGAGTTCGTCAATCCGAGCTGGATTAATATCTAGCCCCCAAGTTTCGAAATGCGTCGCAAGCTGAATCGCAAGCGGCAAACCAACATAGCCCAACCCTATCACAACAATACGCATAACAAGTCCGTTTCAGTTGACCGATGATCAAGGCTACTGTGCCATGGGTGCCTAAATTTTGTGATAATGTTGATACCATTCAACAAATTTAGGGATGCCAATCGCAATCTTCGTAGTTGGCGCAAAGCCAAGATCGCCTGAGATGGCACTGATGTCAGCAGCTGTTTCACGAACATCACCGGGTTGCAGCGGGTGCATTTCCTTAATGGCTTCGCGTCCGCAGGCGGTTTCGATCAAGTCGATCATGGTCATCAGCTCTTCGCTATTATTGTTGCCGATATTGTAAATGCGGTGCGGGCTTTTGCTGCCCCCCGCCTTCACGCTGCCATCGTCGATAGGCGGCGTATCAAGGCAGGCAACAATACCGGAGACAATATCGTCGATATAAGTAAAATCGCGGCGCATCTTGCCGCCATTAAATATTTTGATTGGGGTTCCCTCAAAGATCGCCTTGGTGAAAATCCACATTGCCATATCCGGGCGACCCCAAGGGCCATAGACGGTGAAAAATCGCAGCCCGGTAAGCGGAATACGGTAGAGATGCGCGTAGGTCTCGCTCATCAATTCATCGGCTTTTTTGGTCGCAGCGTAGAGCGACATCGGATGATCTACCCGGTCTTCAACACGGAATGGCAGCGTTTCATTACCACCGTAAACTGAAGATGAAGAGGCATAAACCATCGCCGCCTTGCGCCCGCGCGCGACCTCAAGCAGATTTACATGGCCAACCAGATTGGCCTGCACATAGGCGCGTGGGTTTTCGATTGAATAGCGCACACCCGCTTGCGCCCCGAGATGGGCAATGCGATCAAATTGATATGGCGCAAGTGCGGATTCAAGCGCAACATGATCCGAAAAATCAACTTCAATAAGGGTAAAGGCATCGCCGTACCGATTGCGCAAATCAGCAATCCGATTTCGTTTTAGCTGAGGGTCATAATAGTCGTTGACGCAATCAACCCCTATGACAGCCTCACCCCGCGCTAACAGCCGCTCTGATAAATGATAACCAATGAAGCCTGCGGCTCCTGTTACAAGGACGCTCAATTTAATACCCCGATGAACTCTTGAAGGCACCGGCTACCAGCAGTGGAGCAAAGTCGCAACAACCGATGATTTTCATACTGTAATTTAACAAGAAAGCCCTAGCCAAGATGGCTCTTGCGAACCATCCCAACTAGGGCTCCAACAACATAGCGCGGCGTGCCGAAAAGGGGGGGCGAAACGACCCGCCGCTTATGCTATTTTCTTGAGACTAAGGCTGCACAACCGTGTCAACTACGTGGATCACGCCGTTTGACTGCATCACGTTTGCGATGGTGACGGTTGATTTTCCACCCTTTGCGTCAGTGAGGACGAGCTTCTTGCCAACCATAGCGGCGGTCAGCGCGCCACCGTTGACGGTTGTGAGCGAAGCCTTACCGCCGCCTGCCTTGATCGCCTTGGCAATATCAGCCGCTGTCATTTTGCCCGCAACAACATGGTATGTCAGGATCGAAGTCAGTGTATCCTTATTCTCAGGCTTCACGAGGAATTCGACGGTGCCAGCAGGAAGCTTGCCAAATGCCGCATTGGTTGGTGCAAATACAGTGAACGGCCCAGGCGACATCAATGTTTCAACGAGACCAGCTGCCTTTACAGCCGCGACCAAAGTCGTGTGATCCTTTGAGTTTACAGCGTTCTCAACGATGTTCTTCGAAGCGAACATTGGCGCGCCGCCGACGTTCGGGTTAGTGTTCTTCGCCATTTTTGCAAAAGCAGGTGCCGAAGCAGCCAAGCCAACAAGAGCGATGGCCGCAATTGCGGAGCGGAGGTTAAGATTTTTCAAAGCGATCATCCTTATATGATATGCATCCCGGTTAAGATGCTGAACGCATATACGCGTCAGCCTTCGCAGCGGATGCAATGCTGCAAAAATAAATTACAAAATTTCGATTTTTCCGCTGACGATGATTGGACCGGCGGCTTTGGTGTGCGGTGCCACATCATCAGATTCAAGAGTCACAGCGAGTGTCATTCCGCTTTTCATGCGCGCGCGAAGTGCTGGACCAACAGAAACACGCGTTGCGCTCTCAGCGTCCACAAAGCCGAGCGATTTTGCATCGCCACTGGCATCAATTACCCACAGTTCAGGAAAACGCCCATCGGCCTTCATAGCGACTGGGGTAACGACCAGCTCACCACGCCGTGTGTCATACGCTGCCGTCATCGCTGCGCGACCGGTTTCGCTGCCAAGCGCTGCAACCAGTGTTGGCGTAGGTTCTGACATACGCGGCGCTGGCGGATTGACGAGCATGAAAGCAAGCGTCGCTGCAACCGCAGTCGCACCACCCGCAATACTCTGCCATAGTCTTACCGAAGTATTTGCTGCTCGCCGGGTTGGAACAGCGCCGATCTGCGCACGAATTCCATCCCAAATTTTTGCAGAAGGCGGTGCTGTTGTAGTAGAAAGCATTGGCACAAAGCGATCCTGCCAAGCCGCCACTTCGGCGGCAAACCGCATATCAGTTGCGATACGCGACGCCACAACTGCTTCACCTGCACGGTCAAGCAGGCCAAGCGCAGCTTCGCCAGCAAGGACAATATCGTCTTCTGAGAGCGGGGCCACCGTCATTGGCTCATACACTCACGAAGTTTGAGCAACGCACGGCGTACGCGGCTCTTAACTGTACCAAGCGGAACAGCATCGCGCGTTGCCAGTTCGGCATACGTCGCGCCTTGCAGAAAAGCTGAACGAACACATTCGGCATCGCGACCATCAAGTGTATTGATGCAAAAATGCAAACGGCCATCAGCTTCATCAGCAAGCATAACGCTTTCCGCAAGTGGAGCAGGATCAGCCACATCAGCCGCCTCATCAAGTGAAGCCAAGCCGCGATTACGGATTGAACGCAGCCGATCAATCGCGCGATTGCGCGTTAACGTTACCAGCCAAGTGATTGGGCTGGCGCGGGCTGAGTCAAAGGTTGCCGCTTTGCTCCAAATCGTGATGTATGCGTCTTGCAAGGCTTCCTCTGCATCATTGCGGTCAGGGAATATACGCAAGCAAACACCAAAAAGTTTCGCGGAGGTGCGGCGATAAACTTCTTCGAATGCATTTTTGTCGCCAGCCGCTGATTTTTTGAGTGCGGCAACAAGGGTTGCCCGATCATCGTCAGCACGACGACGGGTAAATTCGGCACTGTTGTTGGCGGGTTCAGCGTTGATCGTCATTCTCCTGAAAGTCGCCCATAAGCGATGCGACCATATTGGCGCAATGGGTTTGCGCCCTTGCGTATGTCGGGCGGTCTAGGTAAAGCACATCATCGCTTAGGAGTTTAGCTCAGTTGGTAGAGCATCGGTCTCCAAAACCGAGGGTCGTGGGTTCGAGTCCCCCAACTCCTGCCAAGCGTTTGCCTCACCACACAGAAGCCTTACCTTGAAAGCAAGGCACCCCTTGCCATATTTGTGATTTAACACTAGTACGCGCAATCCACGCAGCAAAATGGCTTTAACCGGATTTATCCGGTAATTGGCATGGGTGGCTGGACAGAAAGAACGAAGGCACGATGGCACGAACAACTCCAGGCGAATTTATGCGGCAGGTGCGCGCTGAAACCGCGCGCGTCGTATGGCCAACTGGGCGCGAAACCATTACAACAACGGTGATGGTTGTAATAATGACGACGATTCTCGGCCTTTTCTTTTTCGGCCTCGACAGTTTTTTTAGCTGGATTGTCAAATCCTTGCTCTCACTGATCTGAATTCAGGAATAGACTCAAAACAATGTCACGCTGGTACATCATTCACGCCTATTCAGGCTTCGAAAATAAGGTTCGCGACGCGATTATGGCGGATGCGATGCGGCTTGGTCTCGAAGCGCTGGTTGATGCGGTCGAAGTGCCAACCGAAACCATTACCGAAGTGCGGCGCGGCAAAAAGGTGCAGTCAGAAAAGAAATTTTTCCCTGGCTACGTCCTCGCCAAGCTCAACATGAATGATGATGTGTATCACCTCGTCAAAAACCAGCCCAAGGTAACTGGCTTTCTTGGTTCAATGGGTAAGCCACAAGCGATCAGCGAATCAGAGGCAGCGCGAATTCTGAATACCAAAGAAGCCGCAGCCGCTGCGCCTAAAATGCGCGTTACGGTTGAGTATGAAATCGGCGATTCGGTCAAGGTGCTCGACGGGCCGTTTGCAAGTTTCAACGGCATCGTCGAAGAAATTGATTTCGATAAGGGCCGTGTCAAGGTCAGCGTTTCAATCTTCGGTCGCGCAACTCCGGTTGAACTTGAATTTGAACAGGTCGAATTATCGAAATAAGCATTCCGGTATGAACTGGATAAATCTGCGGGAGGCTTTCGGGCCGTCAACACCGCTAAACTTGAGAAAGAGTGAAACATGGCAAAGAAGATAACGGGCTATATCAAGCTCCAGGTGCCTGCGGGTGCCGCAAACCCATCACCGCCAATCGGCCCAGCTTTGGGCCAGCGCGGCGTGAATATCATGGAATTCTGCAAGGCGTTCAACGCAGCCACGGCTGACCTTGAAAAGTCGATGCCGATCCCAACGATCATCACTGTTTACGGCGATAAGAGCTTTTCATTCATCACGAAAACGCCTCCAGCAACGTTCCTGATCAAGAAGGCGCTTAACCTTAAGTCTGGTTCGAAAGAGCCCGGCAAGGCAAGCGCTGGCAAGATTACGCGCGCGCAGTTGAATGACATCGCCGAAATCAAGATGAAGGATCTCAACGCGAACGACCTCGCGGCGGCATCCAAGATCATCGAAGGCAGCGCCCGCGCAATGGGCCTCGAAGTGGTGGAGGGCTGAGATCATGACATTCGTAAGCAAAAAAGCAAAGAAGATCGCGACCGCAGTTGACCGAGAAAAGCTCCACGGCGTTAATGAAGCGATTGCGCTGATCAAGGCCAACGCAACCTCGAAGTTTGATGAAAGCATCGAAGTCGCGCTGAACCTCGGCGTTGATCCGCGTCATGCCGATCAAATGGTGCGCGGCGTTGTGACACTGCCCAAGGGCACTGGCAAAACCGTCCGCGTCGGCGTGTTCGCACGCGGCGCAAAGGCTGAGGAAGCGCTGGCCGCTGGTGCCGATGTTGTTGGTGCCGAAGACCTGCTCGAAATCTGCCAGAGCGGTAAGATCGAGTTTGAACGCTGCATCGCGACGCCTGACATGATGGGCCTCGTCGGTCGCCTTGGTAAGGTGCTTGGCCCCAAAGGCCTGATGCCAAATCCAAAGCTCGGTACAGTGACGCCTAACGTTGCCGAAGCGGTCAAAGCAGCCAAGGGCGGGCAGATTGAGTACCGCGTCGAAAAGGCCGGGATCATCCACGCCGGCATCGGTAAAGCCAGCTTCACGGCGGACGACCTGCGCACCAATTTTGATGCGCTCGTTGATGCCATCGTTAAGGCCAAGCCATCAGGCGCGAAGGGCAAATACCTCCGCAAAGCGGCGATCAGCTCAACCATGGGCCCCGGCGTTAAGATCGACGTAGCCGAAATCACGGCATAACGCTTTGATCAACTCAAATAAAAGGCCGGGGGGAAACCTCCGGCTTTTTTTGTGCCTTCACTTCCCCACCAGATCAAACACCTGCATCCCGGCGTTCATGGGTTTGCGGTGCGTCCAGTGGTCGTGATGGATTGAATGTTCTGCGTCTTTCAGGCCTGCCGCCCAGTGGCCGTTCACCGTCACGCGAGAGAATTCATAGTCCTTGGAATGGGTTTCATAACCCTCTCCCCGGTTGATCAGGTGCATCACCGTGACGGCGCTGTCGCACCCGCGATTGCCAAGCAGTTTGGCATCGGGATCATCACGGAAGCTCTCGGGCAATTTCTGCGCAAGACGGTGCGCGGCATCGCGCAGCTTCATCAACTCAGCCGCCATATCAGTATTGAGCCGGGTGCGGCTTGAATAGCGAATGTCTTTCTCACGCTGCGCTACATCGAACAAATTGCGTGGCAGCACCCCGCGCGCGTTGAACAGGTCAACCTGAAAAATCTCAATGCTGGCATCAAGCTCTCGCTGATCAAGCACATATTGCAGCGGCGTGTTGGAAACGAGGCCACCGTCCCAATAAGGCTCGCCGTCGATCATAATCGGGGCAAAACCCGGCGGCAGTGCGCCACTCGCCATGATATGTTCAGGCGTGATCAGCCGCTCATGCGTGTCAAAATAAGTGAGGTTGCCCGTGATCACATTGACCGCGCCAACGCTCAGCCGCATCGGGCCACCGTTGAGCAAATCAAAATCAACAAGGTCAAGCAGCGTATCACGAAGCGGCGATGTATCATAATGGCTGATCGCAGCGGGCGTTCCCGGTAGCGCCATCGCAGATGGAGGAAAGCGCGGTTCAAAGAAACCCGGTACACCCGTCGCCGCGACGATATTGGCCGACACTTCGTTAAACCACGTCCGCATAAAACCAGCCGGGAACAGCGGTGGCACCGTAACCCGTGATGAAGCCAAATCCCAAAAGGCGCGCAGCCGTTCAACGCGGCGCTCGGCTGGATTGCCCGCGATGATCGCGGCGTTGATCGCGCCGATTGAAATCCCCGCGATCCAATCGGGCTCATGCCCCGCCGCCGCCAGCGCCTCATACACCCCGCCCTGATAGGCGCCGAGCGCACCGCCGCCTTGAAGCACGAGCGCGGTTGATTTGAGCTTGCAGATGTTATCCATATCAAGAGTCCCTGTGGCGAACGCGCATTTGATCATGGCATCGCATAGCGTTCAAGTCTTTCCAAACCTCTTAGCACGCAGAAAAATGTTGCAAGTGCGAAATCGCATATTTGGATTTTATATTATGTGAAAATAATCCTGAATATTAGTAAAATATACCATTTTTGCGGCGCATGAATAGAGACTGAAACACCTGTTCATCACACAGAAAGCCTTAAAATGAGGCGTTTTTCAAAACTGGCACGGGCTATGCAACGCTTAAAACATGCTACCAATGAAGGCGGCAAAAACATTCATAACCCAAGCTAAGGAGACTTAAAATGAACCGCTACAACCCAACCAGCGTCCGCAGCAACATCGTCGCAGCCTTCTGCACCATCATTTTTTCGGCAACCTGCCTCGTCGGCGCGCTCGCCCCTGCACAAATCGCATCATCATCTGCCAACTACACCACCGTCGCATAACCCCACACTTTAAGGAGATCCGAAATGAACAGCTACAACCCAACCAGCGTCCGCAGCAACATCGTCGCAGCCTTCTGCACCATCATTTTTTCGGCAACCTGCCTCATTGGTACGCTTGCACCAGCACAAGCCGCTGCCGCAATCACTCCATCGGCTGATCTGTCTACAGCATCTGCGTAAACATCTGCATCAAATGCTAGAGCGCCGCTTATCAATCCGCCTAAGATGAACGATGATAAGAGCGACACCAACCGCACTCGGAATTGCCCATATCGCTGGATTGAAAACATGATCAGGCACAATCTGAAGCAATCCAACTGAAAGGAACGCCGTATAGGCCGATATGCCTGCGCCGACCATCGCCTTCAAATGCTCACGGACATGATCGGCGGGCTTGGTTGAGGGACGCAGCAGCGCGATGAGGAAGGTGATCGCGGCCCCTAACCCGAGTGCTGCGAGGCCAATCATCAGCGGCTGACCAAGGACAAAGCCGTACCAACCACAATTGATCGCGGCGATCATAACCGCCACTTGGATCGCAATATTGAGCGAGGTGCGCTGCGCCCCCGCCTTTCCATGATGGCGCGCAGCCTCAAGCCCGTAACGGCCTAGCCCGAGCGTGAGCACACCAAGGTAGAGCATCATCCAGCCAAACAGCCCATCAAACAGTCGCCGGTCAGTTAGCGTAGGATGACGATCATTCGCCGTTGTGAGGTTAAGAACCGCCATCGCAATTGCAAACCATGCGGCTGCGAACAGCGCCTTGGCAAAGATGCGCCCCCAGCGGCGGTGATCAACCCCGCCCTTACGCGCGGCAATCGGCACCCAGAAACTAAACAATACGATAATGCCAGTAATGATATGGCCAATCACCAGCAGCTTAAACAAAGTCATTCTTGCTTAATCCGCTGATCAAGGCCGGTGTCAACCGCTGGTTGAACCGGCCTTTTATATGACTATGGCCGCGCCACCTTTTCAGGGCTTACCAACGAGGCCACTGGCTTGATTGGAACGGCAGGCTGGGCCTGCAATGGTTGCGGAGCCCCGCGAACCCCAGCGAGTGCTGGATGATCCTTGAGCATTGACACGCCGCCAAGCGGCTTATTGACGCCCTGATGGCAAGTCATGCAGTTAATCTTGAACGGATCACCCGCAGGGCCAAGCCGATTGGTCGGGAACAAGCCTGCAACCTTGGTAATATGTTCATTATTCGCCTGACGCACCATTCGAATACCATACCAAGCCACCGCACGTTGCGGCGTCGCAGATTTCCAGCCAGCAAAATTATTACCGTTGTGGCAATAACCACAATTGACCCCAAGCGCTCCCGAAAAACGCATCATCAGGCCGTAAGTATGCTCGGTTGTACGGATCGATGCCCCTGCTTCCTTCACACGGTAAGCGTCAGTTGATCCAACCCGAATATCAACTGCCCGCGCAAAGTAAGGCTCGTAAATATTCGACGGGAGTGAGGCGTAACCAACTGTCTTATCGGGCGTATTTTGGTAATGTTTTTTGCCACGAATGGTTGATGAGTCGGCAACTGGATTTGACCAGTAATATTGCGGAATCGCATTGCCTCGGTGACAGGTATAACAGGTTACACCTGTGTTTTTAACATGGCTTTTCCAATTGGCGTTAATATTACGCGTCATTACTAACATCTGGCGCGCCACACCTTTGGTATAGATTTCATCTGACGCCATGTTTTCAGGGTTATGGCAATAATTGCAACCGGCGCGCTCTTCTGAGGCATTCTTGGGCACCACCCAATCATTAAGCGAGAGCATCAGCCGGTTAAACTCGTCGGTTGAAAGATCGCCCAGCACCTTGAGATTCTGATAGGTTTCGCCAGCACGTGGGCCACCATTATCAGGCTCAAGTGGGTATGGCGGCGGCGGAATATAGGCCGCCGGCACAACATCATCTTTATCAACGATCTGGTTCATGCCGCTTCCACGCGGCCCGTTCTGCTGAGTCACTTTTGGGCCAAACTGGCACCCCGAAAGGAGTAGCGAAAAACCAATTGTCGCGATTGTGAGAATTTTGTTTTTCATCACTGCGCACCTCCTACTGGAAGCGTTGATGGATCGATTACACCCGTTGGCGGGTAAACGGCAGCAAACTTATGATCAACCGCCCAAAGATACCAGTTATCAACAACCGTACCAGTAAGGAGAATGCCTATCCCGCCGGTCAATGTCGTTAGAACCGCGAACCACCAAGCCCAACGGTGGATCGATTCCATCGAAGCGTTGAAACCCATCGTCCAGCGCCAGAACAAGGCCGCACGTTCAGAAGCTGTTCCCCGGTCCGTAATCTGTTCAAGCTCACGCTCACCGCCGTAGCGGCCAACCGCAAGGATTGTTGCGCCGTGCATCGCAAATAGAAGTGCAGACCCGTAAAGGAAGGCAATCGAAAGTGCATGGAACGGATTATAGAATAAGTTGCCGTAACGTAGCGAGAAAGCTGCCGTCCAATCAAGATGCGGGAAGATGCCGTAAGGCACCGCCTCGTTCCAGCTTCCCATCATGACTGGGCGAATAAAGCCAAGCACGAGGAACAGCCAAATCGCACTAGCAAAGGCCCAGGCGACATGTGTGCCAAGCCCGAGCGCACGTGCACGGCGGTATGTGCGTAACCACCAAAGCAAGGCAGAAGCCGTTAAGAAAAATCCGGCGATCAAGAACCAGCCACCCTCAGCAAGTGGCGGCAGAATCTTAAGGCCATATTGTGGCCCCGGCGGCTCAAGTGCGAGCCAGAAGAGCTGGCGGACGAACTGGACGGGATCCCAATTGACCGACGCCAACATGTTGAGGCCGATAATCTCAAAGCCGATGAGGAAGAAGACCGCCGACGTGACGCCAAGCGTGCCAAGGTAGATCGGCCCCACCTGAGCATTGCCGATTTTGCCCATAAGATAGGAAAACCAAGGCTTGCCAACGCGTGGCGAATGCTCACGCCCAATCGGTACACCCATTTCTGGATGGCCGCGAAGCTGCACTTGGGTAAAGATATTTTGATACGTTGCCATTTTTCAGTTCCTTTCCCAGTTCAGCGCCAGATTGGTAGATCAAGCCACCAAGTCCACCATTCGGGCCAACCGCGTGACCAGAATGGGCCACTGATGATGATGCATATCGCGCTCCAAAACCCCGCCGACAGCGCAAGGAACAGACCAACGCGGTGAATACCAAGCGTACCCACTGAGTAACCAATGATATCACGAAAGAAAGTATCTTCATGATCCGGCAACTTGACGGTTTCACCTTTCGCCGGATTAACCGCCGAAAGGATCAGTGAACCGTGCAGCGCAAGCGCAAGCGTGGTCGTAAAGAAAAAGCTCACCGCGATCATATGCGCTGGGTTATAATGGAAATGGAGATACTGATATCCAGTGTTGGAAACCCAATCGAGATGGCTAAAAATCCCATAAGGGAAACCAAAACCCCAAGCCCCAAGCAGCACCGGCCGAACCACCACTAACGATACATACGCAAAAATTGCAAAACCGAATGCGAACGGAACATGATAGCCCATCCCGAGTTTTCGGCAGATTTCCACCTCTCGCAATGCCCATGATGAGAAAGCACCGATCGCGCAGATTGTGATGATTTGCCAAAGCCCACCCTTCATCAGCGGCGCAAGCGCAAGGCCGTAGCTGATATCAGGTGGCGCAATACTGACAAGCCACGGGTTCCAAGTCGGCCCCATCGCAGCCCCGTACAGGATGAGTGCAGTACCCAGCGATGCAAAAAAAGTGGTCGTGATCCCGAAAAAGCCGACATAAAATGGGCCAATCCAGAAATCGAACAGGTCTCCGCCGATCAGCGTGCCTCCTCTTACCCGATATTTTCGCTCAAAGCTTAGCAGCGCCATCGCTACCCTCCTCCTGTCACACCCGCCATTTTCGCGAGCTAGATTATCGTCTTAAAAACTGGCCGGTGGTGAGGACAGAGGCGCGAAAGTCACCTCTGTCCATCACACATTGTCCGGGTCTACACTTCGGGCGATCCGTCCTATGGTGTCGCCGCTGCTGCCGGAGCAGCAACCTCAGCCGATGCCTTTGGGGCACCATCGAGCCAATTATATCTGTCCGTGCTCAGCAAAATGAAGTGAATCAAAATTGCGAGTGTGAACAGAAAAATTGCGAGCGCAGTCAAAAGCCGCATGTGATCGAGTTTTTGCCAAATTCTATGCATAATGATTCCTCCCTATGCGAACAAAGCTGTGGCGATCGCCTGCGCATATTGCGCACCCGATTCGATCATAGATGTGGCAGAGTTATAAGGCTCGGTTCCTGGGAACCACGGACGCCAGGCCCACATAAAGATATGTGCAATAACGGCGATCGTTGTGAAAAAGCCCATACTCAAGATGAAGAGTTTGTGGACTTCTTTTGCTTCGGCTTCCGTCAAATAATTCAACGGACTTTCATGATTACTACTCATGGGTAGTCTCCTTTTTCCCAACAAAGAGGGTCGCCCAATGTGCGGCCCCGGGCGGTATCGACGCATGAGACAAATCCCCTACGAAGATGGCTTTATGGTCAACATGACCAAAACTATGCACAAGCGCGATCATGCGACTTGCATTTCAAACTGGCGCGCGGCGTCGGTGAGCCTGGCGCGCGAAACATTGGGCTCGCCCGCCATGCGCGCACCGCGTTCGGCGGCATCGCGAATGCGTTTGGCGGCAGAGATGCGGACAAGCACTGGCTGCGCCTCAACTAACGCGTCAAATTCACTCTTGGCATCATCATCCCAAGAGAGCGGCGCTTCACGGCGGGCAGGCGTTGCGTCAACCGCATCCATCTGGCTCGCCAGCGGCAAGATGTTGAACAGCGCATCGAAAAGCGCGTTGCACACTTCCTGAATAAGGTAGGTCGCGCCCGAATAGCCCATGAACGGCGTACCGATATGGCGGCGGATAACAGCGCCGGGGAACGACGCCGGGATATACATGCTGCGCCCGCCTGCTTCTGCAGAATACATCCGCTCGTTAAAGCTGCCGAACAGCACCAGCGGCGGATTGCTGCGGATCGCATCGCGCACGGCGGCATTATCAGGCTTGACCCCGGCGGTGCGGCTGAACGCAAAGTTGCAGGGCAGCCCCATATCCTCTTCAAGGAATTTGCGGATACCGCGCGTATAGGTGTCAGTCGCGACCACTCCAAAGCTCGCGGTGCCGAAAAAATCCTGCGTGACTGAGCGCCACAAATCCCAAAGCGGCTTGATCGTGGTATGCTTTTCACGCTCGATGAATGGCTCAGGATCAAGCCCGGTCATTTCACCAAGTTTACGCAAGAACAGTGTCGTGCTTTCAAGCCCGATTGGTGCTTGCAGATATGGCCGCTCAAGCGCTTCACACAGCCCACGCCCAAATTCGCGGTACATGCAAACGTTGACGCTGGCGTCGGCCAGCCGCTTCACGTTGGCGAGATGCGATCCCAGCGGGAAGGCCATATTGACCTCAGCGCCAATGCCCTCAATCAAGCGGCGGATCTCAGCGAGATCAGACGGCATATTGAAACAACCGTACATTGGCCCGATGATATTAACCTTGGGCCGCTCACCGTCTTTCAGAGTCTTTGACGCTGGCACTTTCTTTGGGCCAAACTCAGTCCACAGCCATGTCAGTGCGCGGTCAGCCGATTGCCACTGATCCTCATCAATCGTACGCGGCAAGAAGCGGACGATGTTGGTGCCCTCAGGCGTCACCCCGCCACCAATCATTTCGGAGATTGAACCCGTCACCACAACCGAGGGCAGATCAGGATCAAGCGTTTTCCAAGCGCGTTTCATCGCACCTTCGGTGCCGTCGCGGCCAAGCTCTTGTTCCCCAAGCCCGGTGACAACAATCGGCAGCTCATGCGGTGGCAAACCATCGGTATAATGGAGCACTGATGTTACGGGCAGGTTTTCGCAGCCAACCGGGCCGTCGATGATCACTTGCAAGCCCTTAATCGCGGTGAACGCATAGACTGCGCCCCAATATCCGCCCGCCCTGTCATGATCGAGGATGAGGGTCATGCGCCTATCGCCCCTTCGGCCTTTTCAAGCGAGATCCGTTTGGCGGCATATTTGGCCTTAAACTGTGGCTGATCGACGGGCGTTTCTTCCCAAACACCTGCGGTGGTTCCGCTGCCGACGCCTTCAAAAAACGCCTGCATTTTATTGAAGCGATCTTGATTGCCAAGCGCTGCGTTGATGACAGCGGCAATGCTGCCCGCAGCCGCAACCCCCATCAGTGGCCGCGCTGAAATCAAGTTGGTGAAATAGAGCGCGGGAATCGCCTTAGCCTTGGCGTGCTGAACAACCGGGGTTGTGCCAATCGCGAGATCAGGCTCAAAGGTTTCGACCGCCGCCATATCCTGCTCAAGGCTGGCACGATATTGCACGTGAACGCCGCGCGCAATCAGCCACTCACGGTCAGGATCGCTCCAGACGGTGCGCGGGCAGGCGGTGCCGACATAGGGCACTTCAGCGCCACTTTCGATCAGCAACCGGGCAACGAGCAGTTCAGAACCTTCGTAGCCCGAAACGGTAATCCGTCCTTTGATTGGCTTGGCGGCAAGTGCTGCAGCGATTGCGGGGAGGAATTTATTCTTGGCCGCATCGACTTTCTCGGCAGCGATACCGCAAGCCTTGCCAACAGCATCAAGCCACGCGGCAGTGCCATCAACGCCGACGGGAGCTGAACCAATAACAGTCCGCCCCGCCGCTTCAAATTCGCGAATGCTTGCGGTGTAGAAGGGGTGGATGGCGGCAACAGCTGCGCAATCAAGCGCTGCATAAAGATCACGCCATTCGCGCGTCGGCACAACTGGCCCAGCCGCTAGCCCAAGTGGCTCAAGCAATTGGCCAATGCCTACGGGATCCGCAGGGAACATTTCACCGAGCAGGGTAATCGTTGGTCGATCCGAACGCTCTTTGGGCGCCGCAACCGGGCCTTGCTCAGCTTCCCCCCGCGCATAAGAAAGCATCGCGCCCGCCAGCACATCCTTTGCCTCAGCGTGCGTTGGCACGCCGAAACCAGGCACATCAATCCCGATTATGCGAACGCCGTTGATTTCCTTGGGTAGCAGTTGGAGTGGAACGCCTGAGGCTGTCGGCACACACAGATTGGTGACGACAACCGTATCATAAAGCTCTGGATCAGCGATCTGATAGACCGCGTCGCGAATATCTTCGAACAGCTTACCCGTGACGAGCGTTTCGGAATTGAACGGCACATAGCCGACCGTCCGCCGTGCGCCGTAGAAATGCGAGGTGAAGGTCAGCCCGTAAACGCAGCAGGCAGATCCAGACAATATGGTCGCCGTCCGCCGCATCCTTAGGCCAACACGAAGCGAGCCGAATGCAGGGCACATGCTCTGCGGCTGATCATGCGGGCCTTGGGGATAATCAGTGGCATAGCGCGCAAGAATTTCAGATTTGCCCGCAGCACTTGCCGCCGCGTGCATCGTGCCGCCCGAATGGCAGCCGCCGCCTAGATCAAGCCGGTCGCGATCACGCGTCAAAGGCGCGGGCTCACTCATACGGTGTCGTAAACCACTTCAAGGCTTGGCTTGGTGACATATTCCTTGCCGCGCATATCGGCCTGCGTTGCTGGCTTGAGCGTCACATTCGCACCGGTTTCATCAGGCGAAAAGAGCGCAAGCAAACCATCCGAGGTCAGCGGGGTTGGCCGCACCGGCGGCGCAATCGCGACATTATCGCCAAGCGTTTCAAACAGGCTGCCCCATTCACCGCCGGGCGTACCGATGATTTGATAATTGGCGCTCTTCTTACGGATATCCTCATTTGCAGGGATTGAAATCAGCACCGGAATGCCAACTGCATCGGCAAAGGCTTGCGCCTCACCCGAACCATCATCCTTGTTGATAAGAATGCCCGCGACACCAACATTGCCGCCCATCTTGCGGAAATATTCAACCGCCTTGCAGACGTTGTTGGCAACATAAAGCGATTGGAGATCGTTCGATCCGACGACGATGACCTTCTGGCACATATCGCGCGCAATCGGCAGGCCGAAGCCGCCGCAGACAACATCACCGAGGAAATCGAGCAGGACATAATCAAAGCCCCACTCATGAAAGCCGAGCTTCTCAAGCAATTCAAAACCGTGGATGATCCCGCGTCCGCCACAACCACGACCAACCTCTGGCCCGCCAAGCTCCATCGCGAACACGCCGTCACGCTGGAAGCAGACGTCCTCAATCGACACTTCTTCGCCCGCGAGCTTCTTGCGTGCCGAGGTTTCGATGATCGTTGGGCAGGATTTACCGCCGAACAACAGCGAAGTCGTGTCGCTCTTGGGATCACAACCGATGAGCAGCACCCGCTTGCCCTGCTGCGCCATCATGTAAGACAGGTTGGAGAGCGCGAAGCTTTTGCCGCTCCCGCCTTTGCCGTAAATGGCAATAATCTGGGTTGCTTTGGTCACCGGCCCAGTGTGGACGGGGTCAGGCTCGATTGAAGCCTCATGGCGCAAATCATGGCCATCTAGCATCGTCATGCAACATCCCTCCAGTCGAGAATCATTTTGAGGCAATCCGGATCAGCAAAGGCGATAGGATAAGCCGTGGCCGCTTCGCTCGCACGCTTGCAATGGGTAATGAGGCCATCAAGCGAGAGCGCACGCGACTCAATGAGCTTGGTCGTTTCGGCCAAATCTTCAGGTAACCATTCGGCGGCCACGCGAATCCGCGCTTCACGCATGAAGGCGGGCGGGAAAGCGAACGACAGGGACTTTTCGTAAAATCCAGCAAGAACGATTTCACCGCCCTTCGCCGTCCGTCCAATCAACGTATCGAGGATGTTACTATCGCCGCTGACATCATAAATTGACGTGTAATTCTTGCGGTCATCATCGTCAGGGTGAACGACATGATAGCCGGTTGCGCCGCTATGCCGCGCGCGATTGGTTTCCCAGACTACAGGTGCCTCACCACCAGCAGCGACGGCAAGCCGGGCAAGCAAACGACCAAGCACACCGTGGCCAATTATAAGGTCAGGGGTTTTGCCGCCCGCAATTGCATGTTGCGCGGTCGCCGCAAGCGCAATCAACACGCCTTTTTCGATAAGCGACTCGCTTACCGGAATTGCGCGACTCGCTGGAACGATGACTCGCCGCGCTGCGCCACCAAAGATACCGCGCGCATCCTTGTAGCAGCTTGCACCCGGAACGAAGACCCGCTCACCCATGCGGATGCGCGCATTTGCACCGGCATCAACAATCCGGCCAACCGATTCGTAACCTGGCACCAACGGATAACCCATGCCCGGAAAAGGCGGCATCCGCCCCGTCCAGAGCAGTCGCTCAGTCCCAGTGCTGATCCCGCTAAATTCAATTTCGATGAGGACATCGGCTTCGCCAAGGGCGCAGAGTTCAAGCTGCTGTAGCGACAGCCTCTCTGGTGCATCCATAACGACGGCGAGCGTTTGCATCCCAGCCCCTCAATCGGTGCCGCGCGACTCCGTGCGATCACCCTATGACATCCTCCGTAGGTGTCATTTGTAACCGTCAGTTTATATTGACACAAACCAATGTCAATCTAGATTTACACTTATTGGGCAAGATTGCCTGACACTCAGCGCGTGGCGACAATAATCCGTGTGATTAGAGGCAGTTGCGTGTTCACGATGCGCCAATGTGAGAATCCGGCTAATTTCAGCATCGCCCCGATTTCGCTCGATTTACGCGGACGGCCCGAACCCATCGCGTGGAGATAAAGGCCGAAATACGCCTCGCCCATTGGCCGTGCGCCGGGGGTGTCGGCCATCGGTTCACTAATGAGAAGCGTATCCCCCGGAGACAGAGCCGCCGCAACTGCACTGAGCAAGGCTTGGGCAGGCGCATCATCATGATCATGCAAGATTCGGATCAGCGTCACGATATCAGCGCCGCGCGGTAGCGGATCATCAAAGAAACTCCCACCGACAACCTCAAGACCGGGCTTGGCAAGCGCCTGCGCGCGCGCAGCAACAGGAGGCAGATCAAACAATGTGCGTTTAAGGCGTGGATGGCGCGCGCCGACAGCATCCAGAAATGCGCCCTCACCGCCGCCAACATCAAGAATATGGCGGTGCTTGGCAAAATTATAGCCAAGCAACACCTGCTCTGCGATCATCGGCTGAGTCGCTGCCATCAAAGCTGAATAATCGCGCGAGACCTCGGCCGAAGCCTCACCATATGTCCAATAATCGGCGAGTTTCCCGCGCCCGCGCCGGAGCAGCGCGAGCGGATCGGCAAGGTCGGCATAAAGCAGTTGATGGTGCATGATCATCGCGCCAATCCCGCTATTGCCGAGAAGTGCCGCCCCTTGCGCGCCGAGCGCAAAGCGACCGCCGCCAAGATCCTCAGTCAAATCAAGCGAAGCCGCCGCCTTAAGCAACCGCAGCGCGCCATCCTCAGGCAAATCAGCACGCGCGCCAAATGTCGCAGCGTCCACTGGCTCCACCCGGAGCATTTCAAGCAGCTCAGTTTTGATGCACGCCGCAAGCACCTGCGAATACACAAATCCAGTGACGATATTGAACATCGCGCCCGCTTTGTAGCGCACAATCGGGCGGCTGAACGGCAGCAAAGCCGCCCAATATTGAAAGCGCGGGCTGGCGAGAATCGCGTTTCGCTTCGCAATCCACGCTTCTTTCATTTGACCCATCGCAATTTTATCCTCTTGACTGTCAACCCAAATTGACAGCTTCTTAGACGCGGTTTGGTCATGACAAGCAGGCCAGCCGGGGTCAACGGGCCATATGTGAGGAAGCAGGATGCCCAGTGTCTATGCAGAGTGAACGAGTCGTCATTATCGGCGCAGGGATTGGCGGCTTAAGCGCGGCAGCGCTGCTGGCGTCGCGCGGGTTTGATGTGACGGTGCTCGAAAAAGAAGCAGCGGTCGGCGGCAAGCTGCGTACGCTGTCGCCAAGTGGTCGCCCGATTGATGCTGGGCCAACCGTCTTCACGATGCGCTGGGTTTTCGAATCAATCTTTGCTCAGGCGGGCGGCGATTTCGCGCGCAGCATCAAGCTATCCCCGCTTGATATCCTTGCGCGCCATGCGTGGGATGGCCGCGAAACGCTTGATCTTCACGCCGATATCCAAGCGAGCATTGATGCAATCGCGCGTTTTTCTGGGCCAGACGAAGCGCGGCGTTACGGGGAATTTTGCGCACAGGCCAAGCGCACTTACACCACGCTTGAACAGCCCTTCTTACGCGGCAGCAAAACATCTTCGTTCGGGCTGACCCAGCGAATCGGCTTTGCCAATATCGGCGCGATGATGAGTATCCGGCCCTTCACGTCATTATGGAATACACTTGGTCGCTATTTCCATGACCCACGCTTGCAGCAACTCTTCGGGCGGTATGCGACTTACTGCGGGTCATCGCCTTATCTTGCGCCCGCAACGCTGATGCTGATTGCGCATGTTGAGCAATCGGGCGTCTGGTCGGTTGAGGGCGGAATGCACCATGTGGCGCGGGCAATGGCCGAACTAGCGGTGCAAAACGGCGCGGTCATTCGCTGCAACGCTGGCTGCGCAGCGATTGAAACACGAGGAGGCCGAGTGTCAGCGGTCCGGCTTGACGATGGCACCGCGCTCGAGGCGGATCATATCATCGCCAATTGTGATCCTGCCGCGATTGCCACCGCGCTGTTCGGCGAGGACGCGCGCCGCGCGGTCACACCGACCAAGCCTGCCGAGCGATCACTTTCGGCCTTTTGTTGGGTGATTGATGCAGCAACACAAGGCTTTGACTTATCGCGCCATAATGTGTTTTTCTCGCCCAATTATGCCGCCGAATTTGCCGACATTTTGGGAAAAGGTCGCCCGCCCGCTGATCCAACCGTCTATGTCTGCGCGCAAGACCGCGATCAACCGGGCGTCGGCGTTACACCCGGCGCGCCTGAACGCATTCAAATTATCGTCAACGCACCCGCAAACGGGGATCATCGGCCCTTTTCGCCTGAGGAGATTGCACAATGTCAGACAAGGATGCTCGACCGACTGGCGAAATGCGGGCTAACGATAAACGCGACGCCAGACCAACTGAAGTTGACAACACCGCAGGGCTTCAACCAATTGTTCCCGGCGACGGGGGGGGCGCTGTACGGACGGGCGACGCACGGCTGGGCAGCGGCGTTCAAGCGACCGGGCGCGCGGACGGCGATTCCGGGATTATATCTGGCCGGTGGGGGGACTCACCCAGGCGCGGGCGTACCGATGGCGGCCTTATCGGGCTGGCAGGCAGCCGACAGCCTTTCGCAGGACCGCGCTTCGACGCGAGCGTTCCACCCGGCGGATACCACTGGTGGTATATCGACGCCCTCAGCGAAGACCGACGTTACGGCCTGACGATCATCGCCTTCATTGGCAGTGTGTTTTCATCCTATTATCATTGGTCTGGGCGGGATGACCCGTTCAACCATGTTGCGCTTAACGTCGCGCTTTACGGTGCGGGTGGGCACCGCTGGGCGATGACCGAGCGCGGACGGACGTCATTGCAGCGCGACGCCAACACGCTGACCATCGGGCCAAGCGCACTGCGCTGGAGCGATGAGGGGCTGGTGATTGATATCGATGAAGTGACCGCGCCTATCCGTTCGCGACTGCGCGGGCGCGTCGTGATCAAGCCGTCAGCACTGTTTGGGGAGGCCTATCCACTTGACCCTGCTGGGCGGCATCATTGGCGACCACTGGCTCCGCGCGCAGCAGTTGAGGTAACGCTCGAAAAGCCCGACATGCGCTGGAACGGCGAAGCCTATGTCGATTCAAACTACGGCGTAGAGCCGCTTGAAGACGGCTTTACCGACTGGCGCTGGTCACGCGCGCATTTGAAGCGTGATACCGCCGTGCTCTATGAAGGCAAGCGCCGCGACGGCACTAGCTTTGCGCAGGCG
>JANOXQ010000002.1:0-24821 GCA_031418495.1 Sphingomonadales bacterium | reverse complement strand
CTGGACCAAAGCCAACCCCCGCCCGCGCGCCACACTATCCCAAGTCGCGGATCATATCGACCATGTCCGCGACATTGCCGGGATTGATCATATCGGCATTGGCGGCGATTTCGGCGGGATCAGCAGCGTTGTTGAGGGGCTCGAAGATGTCTCAACCTATCCAGCGCTCTTCACCGAACTCGCCCGGCGCGGTTATACCCAAGAGGATTTGGAGAAAATCAGCGGCCGCAATATCCTGCGCGTGATGAAGGCTGTTGAGGCGGTGGCGGCGAGCATGAAGACAGTGCCGCCATCGGATGCGATGATCGGGAAATAAGAACCCGTTCGTGTCGAGCGAAGTCGAGACACCGAGGCGCGCTGAACATCCCTCGACTTCGCTCGGGACGAACGGGTCTAATATCTAACTATTATTCGCAATCCCCCACTCAATCCGTCGCTGTTTCAGAATCGTTCGTCGCTTGGGGGGTTATGCCTGCGCAGCAACGCTTTAGGGATGCGCCAATGAATGCCCTCCGCCGCTGCGCGCCCCTGATTGCGATTTTCCTCATTCCGGCTTGCGTCTCTGCGCCCAAGCCACCACCAAAGCGCCCGCCCGTTTTCATTCCGGCACCAAAGCCCAAACCAGTGGTCGAGGCACCGCGCCCGTCAGCCCCCTCCCCTTCGCTTTTTCCCGCACTCCGCGCGATTGCCGCGTCGTTTGATGGGAGGCTCGGCATATCAGTCAGCCGGATTGACAGCGATTGGACATTTTCATCGCAAGGCGACGCCTATTTCCCGCAACAGAGCGTTTCAAAACTGTGGGTGGCGCTCACGGTGTTTGATGCGGTCGATAGCGGGCGGCTGACGCTCACTCAAAAAGTGACAATTACACGCGCAGACCTCACCCTATTTCATCAGCCGATTGCCCAATTGGTGGGAGCGGAAGGCTATGAAACCAATGTGTCCGAGCTGCTCCTCCGCGCGATGACGCAGAGCGACAACACCGCCAATGATAGCCTGCTACGCACCGTTGGCGGGCCAAGCGCTGTGCGGAATATGCTTGAACGCAAAGGCTTGAGCGGCATTCGTTTTGCCGGGGGCGAACGTGCGCTGCAAAGTGCGACAGCGGGGATGACGTGGCAGCAGCGTTACTCGATTGGCCGTACCTTCTACGCCGAGCGCGCCAAGCTTCCCGAAGCTATCCGCCGTGAAGCGCTTGACCGCTATCTGGCGACGCTGCCCGACGGTGCCCAGCCGCAGGCGATTGTCAGCGCGCTTGCCAAACTCAAGCGCGGCACGCTGCTTTCTGCGAATTCTACGCGCGTGCTGCTCTCGCTTATGAATGACGCGAAAACCGGCAAACAGCGGATCGCGGGTGGCGTTCCAGAAGGCTGGCGCTATGGCCACAAAACCGGGACGGGCCAAGATTTTGACGGCACATCAACGGGTTACAATGATGTCGGCATCATGACCGCGCCTGATGGCACTAGCTATGCCGTGGCCGTAATGATCGCCAGTACCCGCCAGCCAGTGCCTGTCCGCCAACAAATGATGCAAGCAGTGAGCAGGGCGATTGCAGGACAGCACCGGAAGTAATTGGGTTTAATACCATTTTGGCACAGCTCATTACTTCACTGTTCATTTTCAGTTCAGGTTTTATGCTGATATATTGCGTCTAAATACTCATGTGAGGTGGTTTATGTCGCATAAATGGCTGTCTTCATTCGCAGTCACATTTCTTGGTTGCACGCTGATCGCAAGCTCTGCATTCGCGCAAGCGCCGGAAAAAAACGACAACACGATCACCGTCACCGGCCAAAAGCTGGAGAAAAAAGAAGCCAAGCGCCAATCGCGGGCCTTCATTGGACAAACGACGGCGACGAGCTTTAGCCAGTATGCGCGGCGCAATCGTCCGGTCTGCCCGCGCGTGATAGGGATTGATGAGAGCTATACCCAAATTGTCGAAGCGAAAATAAGAGCCGTTGCAAAAACTGCCAACGTGAAGGTTGAAGCACTCGACTGCGCGCCAAACATGTTTGTCCTTTTCACGACTGATGGCAATGGTTTGATGTTGGCATTACGCAAAGCCAAACCCGCCTTATTCGACAGTGTTAATATTCGCGAACGCCCCATGCTTTACGCTGATCCAGCGCCTGTCCGCTGGTGGCATAGTGTTGAACTTACGGGATCGGACGGCGATGTAATCAATACAGAGGCAGTAAGCGCTGGCGACGGTTTAAGCGTCGAAGCGCTTGTAAGCAGAAGCTATGGCAGCGGAAGCCTGATAAATAAGGAAACGATTATCAACCTCACGGGATCAGTTGTTGTCGTCGATATCGGCAAGGCTATGGGATATCCGCTTGACTCGATTGCGGCCTATGCCGCGATGGTTTCATTTTCTGAGGTTAAACCCGAAAAAGCCCATGACGCGCTACCCTCTATCCTCGCAATGTTTGGCGAGGGCAAAACCCCCAGCGACGCGCCACTTGATCTCACACCATTTGACTATGCCTATGTCAGTTCGCTGTATGAGATACTGCCAAATCGTGCGGGCGACGTGCAAAAATCGCAGATCGCCAACAAGATGGCCGCCAAATTGAGCCAGTGATTTCGAGACGTCACCTCAAGATAGCAACAGGAGTGAAAGCCGTGCCCCGATCCGCATCATGTTTTGGAACGCGCTCACTTCGCAGCAGTACCATGGCGGCTGTTGCCATGGGACTCGCCAGCCCAGTTTCTGCCCAATCAGAGGCAACACCTCCTGCAGCTGCCGAGGATTCAACGATTACGGTAACGGGGCAAAAGAAGGAGAAAAGTGAAATTCGCCGTGAGGCGAGAAGCTTTGCCGGAACCTTAATAGCCCCAGTTGTCGGCCAATATAGTCATCGGCATACACCGCTTTGCCCGCAAGTGCTTGGGATACACCCATCCTATCACGGTCTAATTTATGCAAAAATCAGAGATGTTGCAAAGCGCATCGGCGCACCCGTCGCTGGAAATATCTGTCGAACCAATATGTTCATTTTATTTTCAGATAACAGCAAAGAGTCGATCACTAAACTTAGACGTGAAATGCCAACCCTTTTTTCTGAGTTGCCATTTCATGAACGCGCCAACTTCTTCAAACAATCAATACCAGCCCGTTGGTGGTATCGCAGCGAATTGCGTGATCCTGACGGAAAATTACTTCCTGCTGTGCTTGGGACTGCTAGCAATCGCCCACCCGTTGTCGAATCGAGCTATTCTGCACAAAGCCTGATTTATAGCACGATTCAAGTCAACCTGATGTCCTCCGTTGTCATGATCGATTTGAACCTCGCTACCGGCTATTCACTTGAATCGATTGCCGCTTATGCGGCTATGGTCTCGCTCGTTCAGGTTAAAAATGGCAAGACTTTTGAGTCGGTGCCCTCAATCTTGAATATTTTTTCCCAAGGCAAGCAAGCAAGCGATGCTCCAAGTGACCTTACCCGCTGGGATTATGCCTTTGCCCAATCGCTTTACGAAATTACGCCGCGCAATTCAGGTGCCGCGCAGCAATCACAACTGGCACAGAAAATCGCAGCAAAACTTGCTCAATAAACTGCCGCGCAGCTTTTCCCCTGTAAAGCGCCACCTATCCTGCTAAACCGCAGGGCGATGTCGAACCAGAACCACCTCTATCTCATTGACGGCTCGGGCTATATTTTCCGCGCCTATCACCGCCTGCCGCCGCTCACCAATATTCGGGGGGAGCCGGTTGGCGCGGTATATGGCTATACCACGATGCTTTGGAAGCTCGCCGATGCGCTGCATAAGGCGGACGGGCCGACGCATATGGCGGTGATCCTTGATGCGTCTGGCAAGTCATTTCGCAACGATATTTACCCGCTGTACAAGGCGCACCGCCCGCCAGCACCCGAAGACCTTGTTCCCCAATTCCCGATGATCCGCGATGCAACGCGCGCTTTCTCGCTGCCCTGTATTGAGGAAATCGGGCTTGAAGCCGATGATCTGATCGCCTCCTATACGCACGCTGCGCTCTTGCAAGGCTGGCAGGTCACCGTCGTTTCAACTGACAAGGATTTGATGCAACTCATCCAGCCCGGCGTCGATATGCTTGATCCGATGAAGAATGAACGACTTGGCCCCGATGCGGTGGTCGAGAAATTCGGCGTCCTTCCCGAAGCGCTTGGCGAGGTGCTTGGCCTGATGGGCGATAGTGCGGACAATGTGCCCGGCGTTCCCGGCATCGGACCGAAGACAGCGGCCAAACTGATCCAGGAGTTTGGTACGGTTGAGGCGGTGCTTGCCGCTGCACCCGCAATGAAGACATCAAAGATGCAGGAAAACCTCATCACCTTTGCCGAACAAGCGCGGATGAGCCGGGTGCTGGTGACGCTCAAGGAAGATGCAGCACTGCCCGAGCCGCTTGAGGATTTCCTGCTGAAGGAGATTCCAGAGCTGCCGTTGCGCGAATTTCTTGAACATCACGGCTTTATGTCACTGCTCAAGAAACTCGGCGGAGAGAGTGCCAAGGCCGATCATCAAACGATGAAGTTGATCAAGCAGGAAGCGCGTGGCCCAGTACCGGAACCTAATGCAAAGCCCGTAATCGCGCCGTTTGATCGCGACGCCTATCAAACAGTCGACACGGTGGAAGCGCTCGACGCGTGGATTGCCGAGGCGACGCTCGCGGGTGTCATCGCGGTTGATACCGAAACCGATGCACTTGATTCGGTGCAGGCAGGGCTGGTCGGGGTCAGCCTTGCCACTGCACCGGGGCGGGCCTGCTATATTCCACTCGCGCATGGCAGCGGCGATATGTTTGCCGAAAACGCGGTTCAAGTGCCGATGGCGGTTGCGATTGCGAAGCTAAAACCGCTGCTTGAAGACCCGTCGGTGCTTAAGATTGGCCATAATATCAAATATGATCTCAACGTGCTTGCGCGTTCGGGGATCAGCGTTGCGCCGATCGACGATACGATGGTGATGAGCTTTGATCTTGACGCGGGTAAGCATAATCACGGGATGGATGAGCTTGCGCTATTGCACTTGGATCATAGCTGCATCGCGTTCAAAGATGTCTGTGGGACGGGTAAAAACCAGCTCACATTCAACCAAGTGCCGCTCAAAGAGGCGACGCGCTATGCCGCTGAAGATGCCGACGTCACATTGCGGCTTTGGCATATGTTCAAACCGCGCCTGTCCGCCGAAAAGGTCACGCGCGTTTATGAACGCGTTGACCGCCCACTGATCCCAGTCCTCGCGCAGATGGAGCGCGAAGGCATACTCGTTGACCGCGTCGAACTCGCGCGGATGTCGGCTGAATTTGCCGAAGGGATTGCAGCACTTGAGATCGAAATCCATGCGCTGGCAGGCCAGCCTTTCGCGGTTGGCAGTCCAAAGCAATTGGGCGCGATCCTGTTCGATCAAATGGGCCTCAAAGGCGGCAAAAAAGGCAAATCAGGCGATTATTCAACCGATGTTACCGTGCTCGAACGGTTGGCAGAAGGAGGATCGCCGATTGCCAGCAAGGTATTGGAATGGCGGCAGCTTTCAAAGCTCAAATCAACCTATACCGATGCGCTTCAAGAGCAGATTAACCCGACCACGGGCCGCGTCCACACCAGCTACTCGCTGACCGGCGCGCAGACGGGGCGGCTCTCGTCAAACGATCCAAACTTGCAGAATATCCCGATCCGCACTGAGGTTGGTCGGCGCATCCGCACTGCCTTTGTCGCCGAACCCGGCAATGTCCTGCTCTCCGCCGATTATAGCCAGGTTGAGCTTCGCCTCGCCGCGCATATGGCCGATGTGCCTGCGCTCAAGGAGGCGTTCGCCAAGGGCGAGGATATCCACAGTCTCACCGCGCAGGAACTGTTCGGTGAGGTCAACCCCGATACGCGCGGCAAGGCGAAGACCATCAATTTCTCGCTCCTTTACGGCATTTCGCGTTGGGGCTTGGCCGGGCGGCTTGGGATCAGTTCAGACGAAGCGCAGGCGATGATCGACCGCTATTTTGAGCGTTTCCCCGGAATCAATCAATATATCAGCCGGACGCTACAATCGGCGCGTGAGACAGGTTTTACGCAAACTTTGTTCGGACGCAAAACGCACTTCACCCGGATTACCAGCGCGAACCAAACCGAACGCGCGGGCAGCGAGCGCGCGGCGATCAACGCGCCGATTCAAGGCACAAGTGCTGACATCATCAAGCGCGCAATGGTACGGATGCTGCCCGCACTTGCCGAGGCTGGCCTGCCCAAGGTGCGGATGCTGCTTCAAGTGCATGATGAACTAGTGTTTGAATTGCCCGAGGGCGATGTCGCGGCGGCGAGCACAGTCATTAAGCGTGTAATGGAAGAGGCAGCAGCGCCACTCGTCAGCATCGATGTCCCGCTTGGCGTTGAGATTGGCACCGGCAAAAACTGGGGCACCGCGCATTGAGTGATGACATCGCAGCCCTCGCCAAGGGTGGCCGCACCAATGTCGGCGGCTTTTTCATCCGCCTGATTGCCCGCATTCCGTTCCTGATTATTGGTAGCCAGTGGTACGGCGCAGAGGCACTTGGGCGGTTGGCCTATGCGATTGTGGTTGTCGAATTTGCGGCCCAGCTTTGTACGCTTGGATTGAAGCGCGGGCTTGCGCTCCATCTGGCCGGGGCGGGCAAGGAAAATGGCGCGTGGGACGGTATCCTTGTCGTCATCGCGGCAACGCTGATCCCGACAGTGCTGATGATGATCTTCCCGCAAGTGATGTTTCCCAACAGCCAGATCAACGGACTCGACAATTTGTTGCCGCTGGCAATTCCAGCACTTGCGCTGTCCGATGTGATGCTCGCCGCACTCGCCTACCGCTTTGATATTGGCGCGACGGTGCGCGCACGAGCGATTATTGAGCCGTGGACAATCAGCATTGTTGCGTTCGCCCTGGCATGGACTTTGCCGCGCGACGGTCTGCTCGTTGCCTATGCGGCTTCGATGGTGGCCGCACTGATCGCCTCAATCATTCCGTTCCTCAAGAGCTACGGCCTGCCCAAAGGCTGGACGCCGCGCGTCACCGAACTTTACGCGCTGGCGCGGCGCAATACGCCGCTTGCGCTTGCCGATGCGATTGAGTGGGGATCACGCCGGATTGATGTCGTGATCCTCGGTCTGTTCGTTTCGCCAGCAACAGTGGGGATTTACTGGGTGGCACAGCAAGTCGCCTCGCTGCCGCAAAAACTCAAAACCAGCTTTGACCCAGTGCTTGGCCCCGTCATCACGCGCAAACTTGAAGAGGGAGACCGCGCCGCAATTGCGGCCCAAATCAGCCAAGTCGGCTTTTGGATTATCGCCGCGCAAACCGGGGTTGCGCTGGCACTTGGTATTCCCGGTGAGGCGCTAATGGGGTTGATCGGGCCGGGCCGTGATTTCGTCGGCGGCAACGGCGCGCTTGCGTTCCTGCTGCTCGCCGAAGTCGCAGCGGCGGTTGCTGTAGTGAGCGAGGCAGCGCTCGTTTATGTCGCGCGGATGCGCAATTTGATCGTGTCGCTCGGCACCATCGCGCTGCAAATCATCCTGACCTTTGCGCTGATCATCGGGATTAAGCAGCTTGGCTATCCTGAGCTGTTTCAGGCAGCGGGGCCAGCGATTGCACTCGCGCTGTCGCTCGGTGTGTCCTCGCTAATCAAATCGCGGCTCGCGGCGCATGTGCTTGGCGCGCGCGTTTCGGTCTGGCGCTGGGCGCTGCCGATTGCAGGCGCTGTGGCAATCCTCATCGGCCAAATCATCATCCGGCTACCCGAATGGGCCGAACTCGCGATAGGCATTCCGGCGATACTTGCGGCCTACGGCTGGGTCATCTGGCGCTACGGCTTTGGTGAGGATGACCGGGTGCTGTTTCGCGGAACTCGTCATTCCCGCGAAGGCGGGAATCCAGCTCTTGATAAGTGAAATAGGTGAAATCTGGAGATGGACTCCCGCCTTCGCGGGAGTGACGGAAAATTTCTAATGCCGAAAATGCCGCATCCCGGTAAATACCATCGCTAACCCTGCCGCGTCTGCCGCTGCGATTACTTCATCGTCGCGGATTGATCCGCCGGGTTGAATGACAGCCGTTGCGCCCGCCTCAACCGCTGCCATCAGCCCGTCGGCAAAGGGGAAAAACGCATCTGACGCGACTGCCGAACCGATTGTACGGGGCACTGCCCAACCGGCTTTTTCGGCGGCATCTTTGGCTTTCCACGCCGCGATTCGCGCGGACTCAAGTCGGTTCATTTGGCCTGCACCAATGCCCGCAGTGCTGCCATCCTTGGCGTAAATAATCGCGTTTGACTTAGTGTGTTTCGCCACTGTCCAAGCAAACAAACAGTCGGCCAGTTCTGCCTCAGTCGGTGCGCGTTTGGTGACAGTTTTAAGCATTTCGCGGTTTACCCGGCCATTGTCGCGGCTCTGGACGAGGTAACCGCCCGCAATCGTTTTGACTGACAATCCGCCGCGCGCCGGATCGGGCAGATCCCCCGTCAACAGCAAGCGCAGGTTCTTCTTCTTGGCAAAAACCGCCTTGGCCTCTTCGCTCGCATCAGGGGCGGCGACAACTTCGGTGAAAATGCCCGCCATTGCTTCAGCCGTTGCAGCGTCAAGCGGACGGTTGACCGTGATGATCCCGCCGAACGCTGAAACGCTGTCACACGCAAGCGCAGCCTGATACGCCTCAAGCAGTGTCGCCCCGCTTGCAACGCCGCACGGGTTGGCGTGCTTAACGATCACCACCGTCGGCGGGCCATCCCGAAACTCGCTCACCAACTCAAGTGCAGCATCAGCATCGTTGTAATTATTATACGAAAGCGCTTTGCCCTGAAGCTGCTCAGCTTGCGCAATCCCGCGACCGTGCGGGCCAGCGGGGATATAAAGTGCGGCCTTTTGGTGCGGGTTCTCACCGTAACGCAGATCCTCGCCGCGATTGGCCATCATCGCCATCATATCGGGGAACATCTGCTGCTGATCGGCAAAAGCGAACCACTGGCTGATCATCGCATCATAGACGGCGGTTGCTGAATAGGCCTTCGCCGCGAGTTTGCGGCGCTGATCAAGCGTCGTCGTGCCGCTGGCAATCGTCGCATAATCAGCTGGATCAGTCACAATCGCAACGCTCGCGTGGTTTTTTGCAGCGGAGCGTATCATTGAAGGCCCGCCGATATCGATATTCTCGATAATCTCGTCGCGCGCTGCGCCCTTCATCACGGTCTCGACAAAGGGATAGAGATTGACGACGACCAGATCGATTGCGCCGATATCATGCGCCGCCATCGCGGCGACATGCTCAGAATTGTCGCGCACGGCGAGCAGCCCGCCGTGAACCTTTGGGTGAAGTGTCTTGACCCGCCCGTCCATCATCTCGGGAAAGCCAGTGAGATCGGAAATATCGCGCACGGTGAGGCCAGCATCGCGCAGCGCTTTCGCCGTGCCGCCCGTTGAAACCAGTTCAACGCCGTGGCCTGCCAGTGCGGTTGCCAGTTCAACCAGCCCGCTCTTATCCGATACTGAGAGCAGTGCGCGCTTAATCGTTACGTCCGTCATTGATTTAACCTGCTCGTTTGAGTGTCCAGCTTATGCTGGCGCCGCCCGCTGGTGCTTCACCACTGGCGACCAATTGCTGTGTTGGATTGGGGCGGCCTGCCCCATCAATCCAAATGCTATCATCAATGCTGAGCTTTGCGCCGCGCACGCGGAATTGCCAGAGTGCGCCCCCGTCAATGCGCAGGAGCGCGCCCATGGCGTCGGCGGTGGGCGTTGCCTCAACGCCGGGTGCGAGGTGAAAGCGCGCGGCAAAGGTTGAAAGCGCTGGTTTGCGCCCGCCGTTTCCGGGCAGAAGGATATCCTCACCGCGCAATTCGCGCCCGTCGCTTGCCAACGTTAATACCCGTTGGTGAACGAGGCCAAAGCGTTTGACATAGCCGTCATGGCTGATCTCCACACGGCTGCCTGCGTCCGTTTCCTGACGGTCAAGCTCAACCTCGGTCACGCCCTTACCAAGCGTCGCATTGCCAAGGATCGCGGTTGAATTGCTATCGGCAAGGATGAGCGTTGAATGCGCCGCTGTCGTCCGCAAACCCTCGACCAGCCCGGCGCTGACCCCGCTGCCGCCCGCATTGCCGCCGCCGCAATTGACGATCAGGCGGTGCGCGCCGTCAGAGAGCTCAAACGCCAGCGTTGACGCGCAGCCACCGCCTGAAACGCGTGAAATCGGAGGAGGTGCTGCATCAACGACAACGACAGTGTGCCCAGCCGACAAGCGCTGATAGCCCCAATCGCGCGCCTGACGCAGCGGACGGGTGCGGATTGCGCTGGCGGCGATCACCGCCTCAACCTGATCACTCGGCAGTGGCGGGCTGCCCTGCCAGCTTGAAAGCCCGCCATCACCAAGCGTAACACCGAGCAAGGCTGGCACTGCGCGGGTGAGCATCGCCGTAATGCTAACGGGGCACTCAATCCGGCGCGCGGCATAAACTTCGCGGAGCATCGAAAGCAGCATGACCGCATCAAATTGATTGCGCGGTGTGCGGCAGATCATGCCTCCGTCGGTGGTAAAGGCGGTGGCGACAGCCTTGGCCAACCCTGCTTCACCAAAACTGCGCCTCGGGTTGCCACCTGAAATAAGCAGGCCAGCCGCAACTACCCCCGCCCATGCGGCAAGCCTTGGCAGACCCACCGGCGCGCTGTCTGCCGTGCGGTCAAGATGGCGCGCGCCGCGTGCAAGCCCGTTGAGCACAGCAGAGCGGTAGACCAAATCGGTGCTTGAAAGGATCAGTGGGGCATGTGCCGCCCAATATAATATGCGCCATCCCCAGAGATCGGGCCGCCATGCCGGTTCACTGACTTTTTCGCCGTGGCTGGCCAGCCATTTGCGGGTGAGCGCCTCTGCAATCGGTGCCGCCTCAGCACGCGGCGCGGCGGCAGCCAAATCCCGCAGCCACGCAAATTGATGAATATAGTTAGTGAAACTTGATGAGAGATTGGCCTCGGTAAAGATGATTGCGTCAGTCGCGACACGTTCCCCATTCCACACAAGCGCCCCGGCCATGATCGCAGCGCCGCGCGCGCCGTTTCCCACAACGGGATCAACTGGCACCGCAAGCAATTTGAGCGGATAGCGTCCACGCAACCGAAGCGCGTGAAGTGGGGTTCGCCATGTCAGCCGATAAAATTGCGCGGTCAAACGCTCAGAAAGCGACAGGCCTACGTCGCTACGCACCCGCACCAGCCGTTTACCAATCGGGATGTCTTCATGATCTTCTTCGCCTGCGTCAACTGTCATTGGCCACGCAGTCGCTGCATATTGCCTGCATAAGCAGTAGGCCCACCCTTAAAGGTTGCTGTGCCCGCGACCAGCACATTGGCCCCCGCCGCAATCACGCGCGGCGCTGTTACGGCGTCAACGCCGCCATCCACTTGAAGATCAATCGCTTTTCCTAGTTTATCGATCATCTTACGAATGCTTTCGATCTTACGGAGCTGGCTTTCAATAAAGCTCTGCCCGCCAAAACCGGGATTGACGCTCATCACGAGAACGAGATCAATCTCTTCAATTATGTAGTCGAGCATCTTCGCTGGAGTCGCTGGATTGAGCGACACGCCCGCACGTTTGCCAAGCGCCTTGATCCGCTGAACCGTGCGGTGAAGATGCGGCCCCGCCTCTTGATGGACGGTGATTATATCCGAACCAGCTTCGGCAAAGGCATCAAGCATCAGATCAACCGGGCTGATCATCAAATGAACGTCCATCACCTTGGCGGTATGCGGGCGAAGCGCCTTGACCACCATTGGGCCGATGGTGAGGTTTGGCACGAAATGGCCGTCCATCACATCGACGTGAATCCAGTCAGCCCCTGCCGCATCAATCGCGCGCACTTCCTCACCAAGCCGGGCGAAATCGGCAGATAGGATTGAAGGGGCAATCAGTACAGGTCGGGTCATGACGCGCCCGCTTTAGGGCGTGTTTGGGTTGCGGGCAAGCGCTTCGCCGCGAGGCTAGGTGCGCACGAACTGCGCAACAAAAAAGCCGTCGGCATGGTTTGCAGGCATCACCCTAATCCAGCCACCGGGATCGGATGCTATCCCATTGACGACGCTTTGATTCTCAACTGGCTTAAGCGTTAAGCCAGCCGCCTCTGCTACTGCAATCTGGGCCTCACCCTCAGCGCGTTCGAGTGAGCAGGTCGCGTAAATCAGCGTCCCGCCGGGTTCGAGCCAGTCCGCCACCCGCGTTATCATCGCTGCCTGAATTTGTGCCAGCGCGGTTATATCACGCGGGCGGACGCGGTGGAGTACATCAGGGTGGCGCGCGAAAATCCCCGTCGCGCTGCACGGCGCATCAAGCAGAATCGCCGAAACCGGCGCTGCTGGCGACCATTTCAATATGTCCCCCTGAACCACCTGTGCGCTAAGCCCTGTGCGCGTGAGATTATCCGACAGGCGAACAAGTTTGGCCCGGTCTTGATCAACTGCGCTCACGTTCCAACCCGCAGCCGCAAGCTGCATCGTCTTGCCGCCCGGTGCCGCGCAAAGATCAAGGACGGTGCGTCCACCCCCGGTTCCAAGAACCCTTGCTGGGATTGAGGCGGCGATATTCTGCACCCACCACGCGCCTTCATCAAAGCCGGGAAACTCAGGGATCGCCGTCCCGCGCGGCACGCGAACATGGCCAAGGGCAAGGCTTTCGCCGCCGAGCCTTTCGACCCATTCATCGGTGGTTGCTGCGTCTTTGAGGGTGAGGTCAAGCGGCGGCGGCGCAGCAAGCGCTTGGGCGGCAATATCAAGCATCGTATCGCCCCAATCGCCCTGCCAGCGCGCGGCAACCTCTTCAGGCAGCGTCGGCACTTCAGGCAATAAAACCTTGCGACGCAGCAGTGTACCCAGCACGCCGTGGACAAGGCGGCGCGGGCCGCCCTCAACCAGCGGCAGTGCGGTTGCGACCGCTGCATGTTCAGGCGTGCCAAGGACGAGAACCTGAATAAGCGCGATCCGGATCACCAGCCGTGCCTTGGAGTCGTCAGCCAGCCGATTGCGCGTTGCACTATCGATTAGCGCGTCAAGATCAGGCAAGTGGCGCAAAGTTTCGCTGGCGATGGCATGGGCGAGCGCGCGGTCAGCCGGATTATCAACGCCGCGCGTTGCAAAACTGAGAGCAGACTCAAGCGGCTGCCCCCGGCGAAGCACCGCATCGAGCAATTTGAGCGCCGCACGGCGCGCGGAAAGGCCAGCAATTTCAGTAATGATTCTCGACTTTCAATGGGCAAAGCAGTATCGCTTGCATCCCAATAGTCAGGATCAACAAAATGTCGAGCCGTCGCCCCGCCCATATCAAAGCGCCAGACTATCTCTCCAAAAGCCCGCCAGTGCCGGCGCCTGAACCATTGGTGCGCGCCGCTGAGCCTGACCCTGATCGACTTGATCCAGTGCGCTACGGCGATTGGGAGTATAAGGGTATCGCAATAGATTTTTAGTGTCAGCGCTATCGTCAACTGGCTGTTAAGGCATTGATGTTACGCACCTTCAAGAGTTGAAAAGAAGGTGTCGTGATGGACGAAGAGTTAACCGAATTGCTGGCGCGTTTGATGCTGGCCGGAACCGTGACCAACGGTGATGTCATGATGCTGCGCGAAGCGGTATGGACTGACGAATCGATCGCCGAGCCCGTCGTCGATGCTCTGTTTACGCTCAATGATACGCTGGGCAGCCACTCGACGGTGTGGACTGATTTTTTCATTGAGGCGATTGAATATTATCTGGTTGATCAGTGTGTACCGCAAGGCTTTGTTGATGACACCTGCGCTGATTGGTTGCAAGCCCGCGTCGATAAAAATGGCCGTGTGGCCTCGCTGACTGAGCTTGAATTACTCGTGGCCATTATCGAACGCGCTGAAAGCGCGCCTGAAGATCTGCGTCAATATGCCATCGCCCAAATCGAAAATGTGATCGTTAACGGCGAAGGCCCAACACGCACTGATGGTGTAATTCGCCCAAACTGCGTTGATGCAGTTGAGGTTGAGCTGCTTCGCCGTCTGATCTTTGCGGGCGGCGGCGAAGGCGCAATGATCGTTGATACGCAAGAGGCTGATCTGTTGTTCCGTATCAAGGATGCGACGCTTGAGGGCGATAATGCGAGCGGCTGGCTGCGGCTATTTGTGCAAGGCGTAGGCAATCATTTGATTGCACACAGCGATTATCGCCCGCTGTCACGTGATGAAGCCTTAGATTTCCAAGAATTTATGGATGATAATGTGCCAAGCCTTGCCCGCTTTTTCGGGCGGATGCTGCCGCGTGATAAAATTGGCTATGGCACCATTGCGGAGGTGTTCAAAACACTCTTTCCTAAGGCTGAAGATCGTTTCGCCAAGCGGCTTGCACTCGATAACAGTCACTTAATTACGTCCGAAGAGGCTGGCTGGCTCAAGACACATATCGCGGCCGATAGCGAAACCGATGCGTATGAAAAGGCGTTGCTGACCTTCATCCTTGATGAGGCTGAAGTCGCACCGTCAATGCTAGATACGTTTCGCCGTCAGGCCTAACCTTCGCGTTTAAGAGGTCTGGCAAGCAGCGCACCGACTGCTGTGGTGACATCGGTCGCGCCTTCAAGCAGCGCACATACGGCATCAACCACTGGCATTTCAACGCCTGCCGCGCGCGCGGCAAGTTGAAGCACTGGGGCTGTAAACGCGCCTTCGGCTACGGTGCGTCCTGATAGCAGATCAGCCGCCGCGCGTCCCTCACCCAAGCCCTTGCCGAGCGTAAAGTTACGTGACTGGGTAGATGAACAAGTCAGGACAAGATCGCCCAACCCTGAAAGACCGCCGAGTGTTTCAGCCAGCGCCCCGCGCGCAAGGCCAAAGCGGGTCATTTCGGCGAAGCCGCGCGCGATGAGTGCCGCGCGCGCATTTTGGCCAAGCCCGCGCCCATCAACCACGCCGCACGCAATCGCGAGGACGTTTTTGACCGCGCCGCCAATTTCTGCACCAATCACATCGGATGAAACATAAGGCCGGAAATGCGGCTGTGCCAAGCGCGCGGCAAGCGTTTTTGCAAGCGGCGCATCAGCACTGGCAAGCGTGATTGCAGTCGGCAAACGCTGCGCCACTTCGCGCGCAAAAGTCGGCCCAGACAGCACCGCAATTTTTGCATCGGGGCAGACCTGATGCGCGACTTCGGACATGAGGAGCTGAGTGCCTGCCTCAATCCCTTTGGCGCACAGGATGATAGCGCGATTGCCGACATTCGCCGCGCCGAGCACCGCGCGCATATGCTGTGCTGGCGTTACGATCAGCAACGCCTCACAATCCGCGAGTGCGTCAAAATCGCTCGTTGCACATATGGCGGGAGATAGCCGAATTCCCGCTAAGAAAAGCTGATTTTCATGCCGCGCATTGATGCTCGACACGACATCAGCTTCGCGCGCCCAGAGCCAGACGGGGTCGCCGCCCTCCGCTGCGACTTGCGCTAGCGCCGTGCCCCACGCGCCACCACCAATGACCCCGAGCCTCATGCCTTCACTCCTGCGCCGCGTGCCTTTTCAGCACTTGGATCAAGCGGCCAGCGTGGCCGCGCTTCAAAATCGAGGCCGTCGGTCAGCCCCGCTGCAAAACGTTCGGCCCCAGCCCAGCCAATCATTGCGGCATTATCGGTGCAAAGCCAGAGCGGAGGCGCGACAAACGGCAGGCTATGCTTAGCTGCGAGCGCTTCGAGTGCAAAGCGAATCGACTGATTTGCAGCAACGCCGCCAGCAACAACCAGCGCAGTGACATCGCCGCACTGGCCAAGCGCGCGCTTCGTCCGGTCGATCAGGCAATCCACCACGGCTTGCTGAAACGAAGCGGCAATATCGTTAGCGCGGTACAGCCCGCCATCGCGCGCGCGCAGCACTGCACTTTTGAGGCCAGCGAAGGAAAAGTGTGGCTCATTACTGCCAAGCAAAGGCCTAGGCAGTGGCACTGCCTTTGGGTCACCAAGCATCGCCGCTGCCTCAACCGCTGGCCCACCGGGGAAACCAAACCCAAGCAATTTGGCGCTTTTGTCAAAAGCCTCACCCGCTGCATCGTCAATCGTTGTTGCGAGACGCCGGTAATTGCCGACCCCGCCAACCCAGAGCAATTGGCAATGCCCGCCGGACACCAACAACAGCAAATAAGGGTAAGCCAGCGCAGGATCGGCAAGGCGCGGCGAAAGCGCATGTCCTTCCAAATGGTTGACCGCAATGAGTGGCTTACCAACCGCATGGCACAGCGCCTTTGCGGTGACGAGGCCAACCATCACCCCGCCGATTAGCCCCGGCCCAGCGGTTGCGGCAATCGCATCAACCTCGGCCAATGTCACACCCGCATCGCCGAGCGCACCTTCAATCAGCGGAATTAGTGCCTCAACATGCGCACGCGCGGCGATTTCGGGAACGACCCCGCCGTAAGGCCGGTGCGCCGCCTCTTGCCCCGCTAGCCGGTGCGCCAATATCTGACGATCACCCGTGACGAGTGCTGCTGCTGTTTCATCACAGCTCGATTCTATGCCAAGGATTATCGTCATCACGCTTCCCTCTAATCGCCAACCGCGCTAGCACAAGAATGATGATTGATCGTCCAAAGAAACCTCTGCGCCTCGGCACGCGCGCATCCCCACTCGCAATGGCGCAAGCGCACATGGTGCGCGCGCAACTTTTGGCTGTGCATGGCTGGGCCGAAGACCTTATTGAAATTTGCCCAGTTGTTGCCAGTGGCGACAAAATCCTTGACCGTGCACTCGCCGAAGTTGGCGGCAAAGCGCTGTGGACGAAGGAACTTGATCAGTGGCTGATCAGCGGCGAAATCGATTTTTCTGTCCATTCGATGAAGGATGTCGAAACACACCGACCCACCGAGTTCACAATCGCGGCAATGCTTGAACGCGCCGATGTGCGTGATCGGCTGATCGGCGTACAGAGTATCGCCGCACTGCCGCAAGGTGCGCGCGTTGGCACGAGCGCCCCGCGCCGCCGCGCGCAATTGCTTGCAATACGCCCCGATCTTGTGATTTGCCTGTTTCGCGGCAATGTCCAGACACGGCTCGCCAAACTTGCGGCTGGTGAAGCGCAGGCAACGTTGCTGGCGGCGGCAGGACTCGAACGACTTAGTATGGATGATGTTGGCGTGGCGATCGCGGTTGAAGAGATGCTCCCCGCCCCGTCACAAGGCGCAATCGGGATCGAGACGCTGGTGCGCAATGACGATGTCACCCGCTGGATCAGCGCGATCAATCATGCGCCGACCTTTACGTGCGTAAACGCCGAACGCGCGCTGCTTGCCGGATTATCCGGGGATTGCCGTTCGCCGGTGGCAGGATTAGCTGTGATCAAAGACACGCATATCTGGCTACGCTGTGAAATATACTCAGGCGACGGCCAATATAAGGAGACGGGTGAAATTATGTTCTCAACTGACGATGATGAAGCCCCGGCTCGACTTGCAGCAAAGCTACTAGAACGTGCGCACCCTGCTGTCCGGGCGAGTTTTGGCGCATGAGCCGGCCACTGATCGTCGTCCGGCCCGAGCCTGGCAACGCAGCCTCAACCACGAATGCCCGGGCGCGTGGGCTTGAAGTGCATAGTTTTCCCTTATTCGAAACCGCCCCCGTTACGTGGGATGCTCCAGATCCTGCGCGTTATGTCGGCGTGATCATGACGAGCGCCAATGCTGCGCGGCTCGCTGGTGCCAATTTGCAGCGCTATATTCATCTGCCGCTCTATGCCGTTGGCGATGTGACTGGCGATGCAGCGCGTGAAGCCGGATTTCTCTCAATTGTATCAGGCGACGGCGATGTTGAGCGTTTGCTCGGCAAAATCGCCACGCTTGGGCTTCACCGGCTGCTTCATCTTTCAGGGGCAGATTATCACCCCTTCACCCCGCACGGGGTCGAAGTTGAGCGGGAGATCGTCTATGCCTCAAACCCGATTATGCCTGCCCCTGAATTACTGGCTGCGCTCAAACAGGGTGGTGTGGTAATGCTGCATTCGGCGCGCGCCGCCAGACAATTGGCAGCTATCGTTGAAAGCCACGGCATTGATCAATCAGCCATATCGCTTGCCGCAATTAGTGCGAATGCAGCAGAGGCTGCCGGGTCTGGCTGGAGCGAGATTAGCATAGCGGCGCGCCCGCAAGATGGGGGATTACTTGATAACGCAGTGGCACTTTGTGAGAATTGCAAGATCGGGTGAATGGCAATGGATAATGAGTATCAGACGAATATAGCATCAGCCCACCCCCGGCCTGTGCGTCGGTTTTTGCTGATTGCATTATTTGGACTTTTGCTTGGAGTAGGGCTCGTCATCTGGGGGCTTTCGCAGTCTCCCGTTGCGCGTGAATATTTGCTTAGAAGCGATTCGTCTTCTGAAAATACTGAGCCTGCTGTGGTCAGCGTTTCACCGCTACCGCCATCGGGCGTGCTTCGCCCAACCATAACGCCGCCTATGCTAACCGAGGATCGTATTGCGGCGCTTGAGGCGCGCATTGCAATCCTAAGTCAGGCAACCGCAGCCGGTTCAGGCAGTTCAGACCGTGCGGAAGGCTTGCTGCTTGCTTTCGCCGCGCGCCGCGCGCTTGATCGTGGGCTTGCGCTTGGATTTGTTGAAGGCCAGCTCAGCAACCATTTCGGCGCGCGTCAGCCACGCGCGGTTGCGATGATCATCGCAGCGGCACGCCAGCCAGTGACACTTGACGCCCTCAAATCTGAACTTGAAACCCTTGCGCCAACGCTTGCCGGAAACGGCCCCAATGAAGGATGGTGGGACGGGATTTCGCGCAGTTTGTCAGGCCTGTTTATCGTCCGCCAAGCCGATGCGCCCTCAACTGCACCTGCCGAACGGCTAACGCGAGCGAGTGATGCAATTGCGCTTGGTCGGGTTGATCAGGCGCTTGCTGAAGTCGCGCGGCTGCCCAATCGTGATCTTGCCACCGACTGGATGGCCAAGGCAAAGCGCCATGTTGAGGCTTACCGTGCGCTTGATCTGCTAGAAGCGGCAGCGATTATTGGCGCCACCCCGCCTGCGCCTTCGATTGTGTTGCCAGAGCCAGACCTTACTGAGCCTGCTGAAGATAATCGCAAAGCGACCCCTGATTCGCTTTAAGCGCTAGAGGCAGGCCTCAAGCAAAGGCTGATCAAAGCCGTATTGCCGTGCCTTATCAAGCGTATAGGGACGAAGCCCCATCGCGCGGTATTCGCCGATGATTTTGCCGTCTGCATCTTCGGAGAGATATTCGAACTTGAAGAGTTCCTGTGTGACGATCACTGGCCCTTCCATCCCGATCACCTCGGTGATGTTGGTGATACGACGCGAACCATCGCGCAGGCGCTTGACCTGAATGATCAGATCAACCGAATCGGCAATCTGGCGGGAAATCGCTTCTTTGGGCATTTTGATATCGCCCATCATCACCATATTTTCCATACGGCCAAGCGCTTCACGCGGAGAGTTACTGTGGAGCGTGCACATTGAACCATCATGGCCCGTGTTCATCGCGGCGAGCAGATCGAAACATTCCTGACCACGAATTTCGCCCAGGATAATCCGATCGGGCCGCATACGCAGCGCGTTGACAACAAGATCACGAATCGTAATCGCGCCGTGGCCTTCAAGGTTTGCTGGGCGCGTTTCGAGCGGAAGCCAGTGAGGCTGTTGCAAGCGAAGTTCTGCAGCATCTTCAATCGTTAGCACGCGTTCGCCGGGATCGATCATCTTCGACAGCGCGTTGAGCATCGTCGTTTTGCCCGAACCCGTACCGCCAGAGATAACGATATTGAACCGGCACGCGCCAGCGATTTTGAGTGCAGTCGCCATTTTGTCGCTCATTGATCCGCCCTTTGCCATCATGTCGAGCGTGATTGGCTTAGCGGAGAATTTACGAATTGAGATAGCGGTGCCACGCAGCGAAAGCGGCGGCACAATGACGTTAACGCGGCTGCCATCGGCAAGACGCGCATCGGCAAGCGGCGACGTCTGGTCAACACGCCGCCCGACCGAGTTACAAATCCGCTGCGCAATTTGAAACAGATGCGCCTCATCGCGGAACTGGATCGGCGCAATCGTCAGCTTGCCCTTTTTTTCGATGTACGTCTGATCCGGGCCGTTGACCATGATATCAGTGATTAGCGGATCGTTGAGCAACTCTTCAAGCGGCCCCAAGCCCAAAAGCTCATCGACCAGCACCTTTTCAAGCGCGAATTGCTCACGTCGATTGAGTGTGAGTTTAAGTTCGGCAAGCACTTCGCCGATAATCGGGCGGAATTCTTCGGCCAGCTCATCCTTGTTTAGCGTTGCTGCGGCCTCTGGGTCGATCCGTTCAAGCAAACGCGGCAGCACTTGCTCTTTAATCTTGTGAACAGAAGCCTCGAACCCCTCAGCCTTTGGCTGAACGTTATCAAGCGCATTCTCTCTCTCAGAAAGCCGCGCCATCGCGTCCATTGGTGCTTTGATTGAACTGGATTCAGCACCGGGTAAGGGCACTGCATTCGCTGGAGGAAATTGTTGGCCGCCCGTCAGCGCCTCATCAGGCGCACGCGTCGCGCCGCCTTGCATTGGTCGCGCCACGCCAAAGGCAGGGCGACTGCCGCCACCGTTGGCACTACCTGTACCATTTCGTCTGCCAAATGCGCTCATTTTCAAGCCTTAATACCGGATCGACGGATGGAAATCGAATTACTAACCACGGTGAATAGGTTGTAAACTTTGACAAATGGCTAATTTTGGAGTGATTTGTTCAAAACGATCTTAGTCCGCATCAATCCACTGTACCCACGCCCCATGCGCATGGGCAGTTCCAAGCACTTTCATTTCGCCACCCGATGGCCAGTAGCGCACCATCAGTTCATGCTGAAACGTATCACGATTGGTTTCAAGCGCGATCCACGCCAGCGGGCGATCGGGCGTGGCCAAAACGGCAGCAGTTTCCATCGCCTTAGTAATGCGGGCCTGCGCTTCGTCTGGAAGATATTGCCAGACGATTGAGTGCATCAGAACGCGCGTGGTTGCCAAGGCTTGCGACAAGCCAAGCTGCACCTCGACCCAATCGGCGGCATCGGCCTGCACCAGATCAACGCTGCGTTCGCGGATCATCGCGATCCCGGCATCCATCCGCGCAAAACGCTCGGTCACTTCGGGCCAAATATAGGCGCGCAGTCGGTCAGCGGCGGCATCACTCCCCGCATCAATCGGGGTCAGATCACAGCCGCGTAACGACATTATGGTAAACGCGTCACTGGGTGGCGGCGAGCCGCGCCAGTCTGGGCGAATGGTGACTGGTGCAGCGTCTGGCCCACTTACCACACCACCCAGATCATAGCGGTAGCGATCAATCAGCAGGTTCATACCAGCGCTTGAGCCGATTTCCATAATCTCAAACTGAGTCATGACGCGGCTTGCGAGCC
This sequence comes from Sphingomonadales bacterium, assembly GCA_031418495.1. Classification (GTDB taxonomy): domain Bacteria; phylum Pseudomonadota; class Alphaproteobacteria; order Sphingomonadales; family Sphingomonadaceae; genus Aquisediminimonas. The sequence goes on along the minus strand of JANOXQ010000002.1, from coordinate 3,435 downwards.
AGTGCAGCGCAGCGACAAAATTGGCCGAACGTCCGGCCTCATTGGTTTGCGGCGGGCCATCAAGCCATGGCAGAAGCTCTGCGTCGTGGCGCGCGACAACCTCACCAACCAGCACGTCTATCGCCGCCTGATCGGTAATCTCTCCGCGATAGACCGCGCCAAGCCCCGGTTCGATCCCGCGCCGGAACAGATCATGCAGCCCGCCTGCGAGCCGCAGCGGCATCGCATCCTTGATCACGCTCCCAGGCCAAGCGGCGATGCGCGCGCCGCATGCGCTGTTCCCTTGAGCAAGCGCAATCATCGCGCGGCAAACAGCCCCAGTTCCCGGCGCATTGTTGCGTGTGGCATGTTCGGCTTGCTGGGCAATGCCATCGGCGATTTCGGTGCGAAGCATCATCATTTCCCCAGCTTGCCCTTATTGCACCGCACAAGTAAAGCCTGCGCCACCATGCCAAGCCCGATTATCATCGCCCTGCCCAAGGGCCGTATCCTTGAAGAGGCGATTCCGCTGCTCGCGCGCATCGGAATTTTGCCCGAAGCGGCATTTTCAGACAAGAACAGCCGCGCACTCAAATTCGCAACCAACCATAGCGGCATCGAAATCATCCGCGTCCGCGCCTTTGATGTCGCGACCTTTGTTGCCCACGGTGCGGCGCAGCTTGGCATTGTCGGCTCCGATGTGATCGATGAATTTGCCTATTCTGAGCTGTATGCGCCGGTTGATCTCAACATCGGCCATTGCCGCATTTCACTTGCCGAGCCCGCAGCACTTGCGGCGGAAGATGACCCAAAATCGTGGAGCCATGTTCGCGTCGCCACCAAATATCCGGGGCTGACGCGCACATATTTTGCCGCGCGCGGGGTTCAGGCGGAGTGCGTTAAGCTCAACGGCGCGATGGAGCTTGCGCCGATGCTCGGGCTTTCGAGCCGGATTGTTGATCTGGTATCCTCAGGCCAGACGCTCAAGGAAAATGGGCTTGTTGAGGTTGAAGTGATCGCGCAGGTTAGCGCGCGACTGATCGTCAACCGTGCCGCCTTCAAAACACGCAGCGACATTCCGCCGCTGGTCGATCAGTTCCGGGGAGCCGTGCAATGATCAGACTTGATAATCGCGATGCTGATTTCGGCGAACGCTTTGCAACCCTCGTCAACGCACGGCGTGAGGCCGATAGCGACGTTTCGCGCGATGTGGCCGCGATTGTTGCCGATGTAAAAGCGCGCGGTGACGCCGCCGTTGCTGATTATACTCAGCGCTTTGACGATCATGCGCTGGGTTGGCGGATTAGCCTTGAGGACTGCCAAGCCGCACTTGATGCGCTTGATCCTGATCTGCGCGCCGCGCTTGAACTCGCCGCGACGCGTATCCGCGCTTATCATGAAAAGCAGCGCCCGAGCGACAGTGACAGCATCGATGCCGCAGGCGTCCGCCTCGGTGCGCGGTGGCGGGCGGTTGATGCGGCTGGGGTGTATGTGCCCGGCGGGCGCGCGGCCTATCCGTCCTCAGTGCTGATGAATGCAATCCCGGCTAAGGTTGCGGGCGTCGAGCGGCTAGTGATGGTGACGCCGACACCGGGCGGGGTGATCAACCCACTGGTATTGGCAGCGGCAGCGCTTGCAGGCGTTGACGAGGTATGGCGGATTGGCGGCGCGCAGGCGGTGGCCGCACTTGCCTACGGAACTGACCAAATCGCCCCGGTTGACGTGATCACTGGCCCCGGCAATGCTTGGGTGGCCGAGGCAAAGCGACAGCTTTACGGCGTTGTCGGGATCGACATGGTGGCGGGGCCATCCGAAATCGTGGTGGTCGCCGACGCAGCAAGCAACCCGCTATGGATCGCTGCGGATCTCCTCAGCCAAGCCGAGCATGACCCGACGAGCCAATCGATCCTGTTCACCGATGATGCAGCCTTTGCCGACGCGGTGGTGGAAGCGGTGGAAACACAGCTTACAGAACTTGCGACTGAGACGACCGCGCGGACGAGCTGGGACGCCAACGGCGCGGTTATCCTTGTGCAAAACCTGTCTGAAACGCCGCGATTGATTGATCAGCTCGCCCCAGAACATCTCGAACTGTGCGTCGAAGATCCTGAAACGCTGTTCAAGGCTGTGCGCCATGCCGGATCAATCTTCCTCGGGCGCTATACACCCGAAGCGGTTGGCGATTATGTCGCTGGCCCAAATCACGTTCTCCCCACCGGGCGGCGCGCGCGTTTTTCCTCTGGATTATCGGTACTCGACTTTATGAAACGCACCAGCTTCCTTGGCTGCTCAGCCCAAAGCATCGCCGCGATTGGCCCCGCCGCCGTCGCACTCGCCACCGCCGAAGGCCTGCCCGCGCACGCCGCCAGCGTATCGGCGCGCCTGACATGAGCCGAAGCAAAACCCGCTCCGCCGCGCGGCTCGCCGCTGTGCAGGCGCTCTATCAGCTTGAGATGGAGGGCACACCGATGGCGCAGCTCCTCCACGAATTCCACGAACACCGCCTTGGTGCGACGATTGAGGATGTGACCTACGCCAATGCCGAGGTCGATTTCTTCAACGATGTCGTGAAAGGCGTTGATGCGCGGCGTGACGAGATTGACGGGCACATCGCGGCCAAACTTTCCGAAGGCTGGTCAATCGACCGGCTCGACCGCCCGATGCGCCAGATCATCCGCGCCGGCACCTACGAACTGCTCGCGCGCAAGGATTTGCCTGCCGGGGTCATCATCAACGAATATGTCGACGTGGCCGATGCCTTCTATGCCAAGCGCGAAAAAGGCTTCGTCAACGGCGTCCTTGATGCCATTGCGAAGGCGGTGCGGGGTTAGAAGTTCTCAACAACCCCGAACCACACCAATTTCTTGTCAGCGCCATTTTCATGACAAGGCTTTCAAAATGTTGAGAATTTCAACAGTAGATATAAGTCCTTTTATGCACATAAGTTCATTTTGGACAAAGAAGTTGCTGTAAACCAATATATCTCATAGTCTGTTACCAACTCGCGGTTAAAAGCCGTAAAGTCGCACACATGGGATGAAGCAAAATCATGGCTGAGGATTGGATTAAGAAGAATAAACGGATTGATGAGGCGAACGCGCGGATGATGGCAGAACAGGCCGTGATCCAGATGAGCAGCAAGATTGACTGGCAAATGAAAGAGGAGTCCAAGGAAGGACTGGTCGAAGCGATCCTCAAAAGCGGCAATGCGCAAGGGCTGATGTTTTACAACAAGCCGTTCCGCCCCGCGCTGCCGCGCTGGTCTCTCACCGGAATCATGACGCGCGCGACGCTGGCGTTCAATCGCAAATTTGGGGGCACGTTCAAACCCACCGCCAAGCCGGATGATGATGACTTTCCCGAACTCCAGATCGATAGGGATAAAGCCGCAGCCGATCGCCTGATCGCAACGCACTACACCGTCCGCCGCAGCGGCGCGGTTGGGCTGGTGATCGC
>JANOXQ010000001.1:0-7315 GCA_031418495.1 Sphingomonadales bacterium | reverse complement strand
CTTCGTTGACGGACGGATCAGCAATCCTAGCAATCCGGCCAAAGACAACCTCCAGCTTCATGATCAGGCGGCCTATGCGCGATCATCAAAGATCATGATTGAGGCGCTGTTTGGTCGCGCCGAATTTGTTGAATTTGCCTTCCCCAAAATCATTGCGCCGCCAATGATCACCAAATATAGCATCGGCATGAAATACGGCGCCCACGCCGATGCCGCCTTCATCCCGATGGGTCAGCGCCCCTTGCGCACTGATCTTAGCGCAACGATTTTCCTCGCTGATCCGACAAGCTATGATGGCGGTGAACTTTCGGTGCTGCTCGGCACGCGCGCGGTGACATTCAAGGGCGCGCCGGGCAGCGCGATCATTTACCCGTCAAACACACTCCACCAAGTGATACCTGTAACGCGCGGGGAGCGCATCGCCGCGATCAGTTTCATCGAAAGCGACGTGCCTGACGTTAATCAGCGCGATCTGCTCTATGAACTCAACGAAATCGCCGCGCTTGAAGGCAACAGCATGGCGTTTGAAAATTACAGCCGCCTCCAGCGCATCCAATACGGCTTGCGCCGGATGTGGTCAGATCCCAGTTAGACGATGCTCTAGCTGAGCTTATCAACCTTGGCCTGAAGCACAGCCAATTGCGCCTTGAGCGCTGCGACTTCATCGCTGTCACTCTTGCCCGCATCAGCCTTGCTGCGCGGGCGAAACGCACTGGTTGCAGCTTCAAACATCGCCATGTTGCGCTTGGCGATTTCGCCGAATGGGCCGCTGGTCAGCGCGCCTTCAAGGGCTGAGCGGAACTGCTTTTGATTCTGGCGAAAGGCATCCATCGACGCTTCAAGATATTGCGGCACCATCGCCTGCATCGAATCGCCGTACATTGAGATGATCTGACGCAGGAACCCAGCGGGCAGCATCGACGTGCCATTTGTTTCCTCATCCATAATGATTTGGGTGAGGACGTTGTGGGTGATGTCTTCGCCAGACTTAGCGTCAACAACCTGAAATTCGCGGCCTTCACGCGTCATTTTTGCCAGATCATCAAGCGTGATATAGGATGAGGATTCGGTATTATACAGGCGGCGATTGGCGTATTTCTTGATGATGACAACCGACGCGCCTTCACCTGAGCCTTTGGATGATTTGGCCATATCGGTAGATCCTTTGATCGAAAATTGGTCTCTAGCACCAAATCTGGTTGCACTGCAACAAAAGCGCGGGCCTCGGCCACTGCCGCTGTTTCTTGAGCTTGTTGCTCGCGAATGCGGCGGCGATTCTGCTCGCGTTGCGGCGGTGATGGACGGGCTGCGCGCGTTTGAAGCGGCAGAGCGTTTGCCTCCGCGTGCGCTTGCGCCCGTTGTTGCCAGCGTCGGGCGGGCAAAGCTGCGAGACTTTGGCGGGAGCGGCCCTCCGCTGGTCTTTGCGCCTTCTCTGATCAATCCCCCGAGCGTACTTGATTTGATGGCGGGGCATTCGCTGCTTGAATGGATGGCGACTCAGGGATTCCATGTGCTGCTTGTCGATTGGGGCAGCCCTGATGTGAGTGAGCACGCGCTTGATATCGGCGATCATGTCACCCGCTACCTTGTGCCGCTTATTGAATCGCTTGGTGAGGCACCGCTGCTTGCCGGATACTGCCTTGGCGGGACGATTGCGATAGCGGCAGCCTGCCTCACGCCGTTGCGTGCGCTTGCACTTATTGCGACGCCGTGGAATTTCGCCGGTTTTCCTGACACAGCGCGCGCCGAACAGGCTTCGCTTTGGCAGACAGCAGAGCCCTCGGCCAATGCCCTTGGCCTAATGCCGATGGAGATATTGCAGTCTGGGTTCTGGCGGCTTGATCCAGCCCGGACGGTTGGCAAATATGCCGAATTTGCGGCGATGGAGATCGACAGTAGCAAGGCACATCGCTTCATTGCCGTTGAGGATTGGGCCAATGACGGCCCACCGCTCACTTACGCTGCTGCACGAGAGGCATTTGCGGATTTTTTTGGAGCCAATGTCACTGGCAGCGGCGCGTGGCGCGTTGGCGGTCAGATAATCCATCCGGCAAGAATCACCTGCCCGATGCTTGATATCATCTCAACTGTTGACCGGATCGTGCCTGCGGCCTCTGCAAGCGGCCTGCCCAATCGGCTAGTACTTGGGCTTGGTCATGTCGGGATGATCGTTGGCAGCCGCGCGCCCGAGCGGTTATGGCAGCCGCTTGCCGAATTTATGTCCAGCGCCGGATAGAACGATCCCCAAGCCCGGTTAAAAGCTCATATTGCGATAGGCCCGATGCTGCCGCCGCCGCTGGCAAATCATAATCAAGCGTCAGCCAATCGCCTTCGCCTAGCGCAGGATCAGCATCAACGCAGACCGCGATCAAATCCATCGAAACGCGGCCAATCACCGGGAAGCGTCCACCATCAGCTGCCCCCTTTCCCGAAAACCCCCGCAAATAACCATCGGCATAACCGAGGTTGAGGATTGCGAGTTCCATATTCGTGGTCGCCGTGAAGGTCGCGTTATAGCCAACGCTCTCTCCAACAAGAACAGTGCGACGCTGCAAGATTTGTGCCTCTGGGTAAGCGACCTGTGCTATATACCCAGCCGCTTCACTGCGCGGGGTGCCACCGTAAAGCGCAAGGCCGGGGCGGGTCAGGTCAAACGCGTAATTAGACCCGAGACAAATTCCGGCGCTGTTCGCAAGGCTCATCCGCCGCGCACTGGTCTTGCCATGCAGTGCACCAAAGGCGTTTTGCTGCGCAGCATTTTGCGCAACATTTTCATCAGCTGAGGCAAGATGGCTCATCAGCGTTTCAATCTGAAGGTCACCAAGCAAGCCATCCGCGACATCCGCAACGCAAAGCCCAAGCCGGTTCATGCCGGTATCGATCATCACATCGCATGCGCCACCGCCCGCTGCTTTCCAACGCATGACTTGATCGGCTGTGTTAAGCGTTGGCCGCGCTTGTGCATCAATCGCAAACGCCATATCCTCTGCGCGGACACCGTGGAGCACCGAGAGCGAAACACCGTCTGGCAAGGGCCCAAGCGCATCCGCCTCACCCCATGTCGCAACGAAGAAATCGCGACAGCCTGCAACCACTAACCGATCAAACACATCGCGCGCGCCAAGGCCATAACCATCGGCCTTAATCGCAGCGCCGCACGCCGCAGTACCGCTCTTAGTCGCGAGCCAGCGCCAGTTTGCGAGCAGCGCGTCGCCGTCAAGCCGTAGCCGCAGAGGAGGATCAATCATCACCGGCAAGCCGATAGCGGGCGCGTCAATTTCAGTCGAGAACTTCCTTACCCGATGTCTCGGGGAGCCAAATCAGAGCAACCACGAACGCCATCGCCGTTACCCCGACCATATACCAAAGCCCCGAATAAGCATCGCCCGTTCGCGCGACAATATACTGCGAAATATAGGGCAGGAATCCGCCGAAATAACCAGTGCCGATATGATAAGGGATCGACATTGAGGTGTAGCGGATGCGCGCCGGAAACATTTCAACAAGGATCGCGGCAACTTGGCCATATGTCATCGCCGAGAGGCCAACCATCAGCGCAACCGCAAGGACAATCTTCCACGGTTGGCGCTTGGCCGGATCAGATTTATCGGGATATCCTGCCGCCTCAAGTGCTGCGACATAGGCCTTTTCATCAAAGCCCTGAACCACCTTAGCGCCAACCTTTATCGACACGGTGTCGCTTGGCGATTTGCGATAGCCAATCCCCCGCTTAGTCAGAAAGTTGAGCGCCTTGGCGCATTCAGTGGTGTGCGTCCGGTTAAGCACGTTAAAATCGCAGTCGGGGAGCGAGAGCGTCACTGGCGATGTCCGTGTTGCGCGTTCAAGATCAGGATTGGCGGCGTCGGCCATCATGTGAAACAGCGGGAAGACCGAAAGCATCGCGAGCGCGTAGCCGGTCAGTAGCAACTTCTTACGGCCAACCTTATCCGACAGCCATCCGAAAAATACATAAAATGGCGCGGCAATTGTCGCGCCAATCGCCATGTAAATGAGCGCATCAGTTTCGGGAACACGCGCTGGGCCAGTCAGGAAATACAAAGTTCCAAACTGTGAAGTATAATAAATCACTGTCAGCCCGGCCGCGACGCCGAACATCGCGACAAAAATGCGCTTCACATTTCCGGGATATTTGAAGCTATCGACAATCGGATTTTTTGAGGTTGTTCCAGCCGCCTTCATCGCCTGAAAAACCGGACTTTCGGAGAGTTTCAGCCGTATCCACAGCGAAACCGCGAGCAGCAGCAGCGAGATTGCAAAGGGCACGCGCCAGCCCCATGCTTCGAAACTTTCGGGCGTCATCGCGGTGCGTGTGGTGAGCACAACGACCACCGCGAGCAGGAATCCTCCCGCAACAGAGGCCTGAATCCAGCTTGTGTACTGCCCGCGTTTGCCGGGCGGCGCATGTTCGGCAACATAAATCGCAGCGCCACCATATTCGCCGCCGAGCGCAAGCCCTTGCAAGCAGCGCATCAGGAGCAGTAACGCAGGCGCCCAGAGGCCAGCGGTCGCAAAGGTCGGCAGGAAGCCGATTGCCGCCGTCGCGCCACCCATCAGCGTGATCGTCACAAGGAAGGTATATTTGCGCCCGATCTTATCGCCGAAATAGCCAAACAGGATCGCGCCAAAGGGCCGCACACCAAAGCCAGCGCCAAAGATTGCGAGGCTAGCCAGCGTCGCCGCCGTTGGGTTGTCCGACGGAAAAAACAGCTTCCCGAGCAGTGCTGCTAAAATACCGTAGACGAAGAAATCATACCATTCGAACACCGTGCCAAGCGAAGACGCTGTAATCACCAGCCGGTCGCGCTTGATATCCAACCCTTTGTCATCGCCCACTGCTGCGCTTGCCATGCTCATCCTCACAAATTCTCATTCCCGGCTTTATGGTTGAATTGCGCCGCTATGCAAGCCCGCGCTTGTCGTAGCGCGCAAGCTCTGGCAGCATCACACCCATGGACATGCGCGAAATCATGATGATCATCGGCGATGATGAAGCCATCACTCAGACGGTCACTGCAACCGGCCCGGTCTGGCTCTGGCGCGCCGAGCCGCCCGCCAAGGGATCATGGCATTTCCTAACGATCGCAGGCGAAACTGCCGAGGCAATCCGAAACGCAGCGGGCGGGCGCAGTGGCGGCTGGGGCTCAGTCCGCGTGACCGCAACAATCGGTAAAACCAGTTGGCAAACCTCACTCTTCCCAAACAAACAGCTGGGCGGTTATATGCTGCCACTCAAGGCCGATGTGCGCAAACGTGAGAAGGTGAACGAGGGCGACACGGTGAGTGTTACGATCTGCGTTGATTAAGATGATAACTGCAATACGCCGCGCATAACCCTCGAAAGGCTTCGGTAACGCATCCGTGATAAACCATGTGTTATGAACGTCGCGCCGCTCTATTCCTATCGCCTTTCGGGCCGCCGCGCTGGCACCATCTTTGCGCTCGGCGTGAGCGCGGTGATGCTGGCGTTCGGAGCGCATCACGCTGCGCCTTGGTATTTCCTAGTGCCGGTCGGGCTGGCGGCGGCGATGGCACTCTGGGCGATCATCATCAACCCGCACACAGGATCAACCCTGACAGCTGAAACGCTGCATTTCTTCAAACGGGGCAGTGAGGAAACTCTTCGCATCGCCGACATTGCCAGCATGAAAGTCGTAAAATCGAGCGACGGCCCCGACACCTTGACGCTCACCCTTGCATCGGGCCGCAATATCTCTGTGTCGAGCCTCTGCGCGGACAGCAAACTTGCCGTGGCGCTCCGGGCGCTCGGGGTTAGTGAGGTATGAGCGTTTGATTTGGTATTGGATCGCCTGCGCTGTATCTTGCCGGTCAGTCCAGAACTGACCCAGTCTCACCCTTTGGCGTAATCGCGCGGCTCAACGCCTCACTCGGCAGATTGAACGAGCGCAACATAGCCCAGATTTCGGCGCGGGCCGCCGGTTGCGCGCGCCCTAGTTCGGGAATTGCCTCAAGGTCGAACAATGTCAGGCCGAGCGGGAAGAGCTCCCTGTAAGTGACCCGCTCTCGCAAACCCGGCACCAGACGAAATCCAGCGACCGGCGCGATCTTTTGCAGTGCATCCTGCACTTTGCGCTCATTCTTCGTGCCCAGACTGCGTGACCGGTTTTGCATTACCACCCAATCGAGCGGTTTTGCCCGCAAGGCGATCCCCGGTTCCTTCAAATGAGCGACAAGCCGGGCGAAATTGCCAAGCGTTTTGAGCTCTCCTGTGCGGGGATCGATCCGCCCGAGCATATCAAGATCAATGAAGCTGTCATTGACTGGCGTAATGATCGTATCGGCCATAAAAATCGCGCGTCGTGCAATCGCGGAGTCATGCCCGCCGACATCGATGATGATGAAGCTATAATGGATCCGCGCGATGCGGAGCTTTTCCTCAAGCTCATTCTCATTCTGCTGGGCGAGCAAAATCTGCTCCGGCCCCGGTAGCTTTACGCTATAGGCCTGGGTGCTTTCCATCCGTGCCCATAGCGCCCGGTGCAGCGTCAATTGGCGCAAATCGATATCAAGCGCTGCAACCCGCTCACCCGCATTGCACAGCGCAATGCAAGTGTGAAAGGCCGAGGTTGATTTGCCTACCCCGCCCTTTTCATTGGCAAAAACGATGATATGCCCTTTGGGTGAAGTGACTGGATATTTGACCCACGCGGGCGGCGCTGGATCAAACGCGTCATCGGCTGGGAACGCGGCAACAGGCTGAGGCGGTGGCGCAAGTAGAAGCGGTGGAGCCGCCTTGCGCCATCTAAAGCGAGAGAAAAATCCCAATTGGCTTATCCTCCGATCAAAGCCTTGATGGCGCAAGGTGGGGATGGGATCAAGGGTTTTGGGGTGCGCTTACCATTCATCGGCTAACGAGGTGCGCACGCCCTAATGAATATTGTGCCCCCAGAAATCATCGTCAATCAAACCCCACAAACACACTCGCCTCTTCAACCGACTTGCGCTCTGACACCACGGCATTGGCGGGGAAGCTTTCATCGGGCCAGCCGAGCGCGATGCTTTTCATGATCACCTGATCGTCGGCAATCCCGGCATGTTCGCGCACGACTGGGGATTGCATGATCCCCTGACTGTTGATCACCGCACCAAGCCCGCGCGACCATGCAGCGTTAACAAGCGCTGTCGCAACCGCGCCGCAATCAAACGGCGTATCATCGCTGCCATCACAGACACGGTCATAGGTGATAATCACGCAGACCGGCGCATCAAACTGGCGAAAGCCGCGCAGCACCCAATCCTGCCGCGCGTCGGCATCATCGCGCGCGATCCCCATCGC